>DASUSR010000212.1:0-18676 GCA_036375015.1 Gemmatimonadales bacterium | reverse complement strand
GAAGAAGGTAGACGTCGAAGCGGGTGCCGCACCCGGGGGCGCTGCGCACCGTGACGTGACCGCCGCTCTGCTTCACGATGCCGTAGACGGTCGAAAGCCCGAGTCCGGTGCCCGCGCCGACCGGCTTGGTGGTGAAGAACGGCTCGAAGGCCTTGGTGAGGGTCGCGCGATCCATGCCGCAGCCGCTGTCCGAGACGGTGACCCGCACGTAGGCGCCCGGGGCCAGGTGCTCCACGCCGTGGGCCCGGGCGTAACCTTCGTCGAGCACCACATCGTCGGTGCCGATGCTGAGCCGGCCGCCGGTGCCCATGGCGTCGCGCGCGTTGGCCGCCAGGTTGATGAGCACCTGGTCCACCTGGGTGGGATCGGCCCGGACCTGGCGCCGGGCCTTGCTGGGGAGGATGACCAGCGTCTTGTCGGCACCGAGGAGCCGCTGCAGCACCGGCGCCAGCGCGGTGACGGCGCCATGCACGTCCATGAGCTGTGCCTGGGTCACCTGCCGTCGGCTGAACGTGAGGAGCTGCTGCGCCACCTGGGCCGCGCGCGAGGCGGAGCGGATCATGACCTCCACGTCTCGCGACTGGGGATGGTCGGGTCCCAGCTCGTTCAGCACGAACTCGCCGAAGCCGAGCACCGCCATGAGCTGGTTGTTGACCTCGTGCGCGACCCCGCCCGCGAGGGTGCCGACCGCCTGCAGCCGGCGCGCCTGTCCCAGCTCCTCCTCGGCGCGCAGTCGATCGGTGATGTCGCTGTAGGCTCCCACCCACTCCCGGATGGCGCCGCTCTCCTCGAGCACCGGCACGGCTCTCAGCTCCATATGCCGGTACTCACCATCGCGGCGGCGTAGCCGATGCTGGGTGACGAGCGCCTGCCGGGTCCGCACCGCGTCGGCCCAGGCCCGTGCCGCCTCCTCCCGGTCGTCCGGATGCACCGCGCCGAACCACCCTTCCCAGGCGGCCTCGACCGCGCTCTGCCCCGTGAACTCCTCCCACTGCGCCACATTGGTGGGCCGTTTGCCATCGGCGGAGGCGGTCCAGACGATCTGCGCCGTCGCGGCGACCAGCGCCCGGTTGCGCGACTCGCTGTGCCGCAGCGCCTCCTCGGCGCGCTTCTGCTCGGTGACGTCGCGGTCCACCTCGATGACGGCGTCGGGCCGCCCGTCGGCGTCGCGGTGGAGCATCCAGTGGCTGGCGACGCGGACCGGCCGACCCTCCCGGGAGCGCCGGGTGATCTCGGCCCGCCACTCGCCCCCGTCCAGCAGCGCCGCCTCCGCCTCGCGCGGGGCGATGGGATACTCGGTGCGGAGCAGGTCGTGCGCGACGGCGCCGACCGCGGCCTCCGCCGGCCAGCCGTAGAGCCGCTCCGCGCCCGCGCTCCAGAACCGGATCCGGCCGTCCATCCCGCGCGCGAAGATCGGCGCGTGGCTCAGCACGTCGAGCAGCTGCCTGGTCCGGCGCTCGCTGTCGCGCACCGCGTTGGTGACCGCGGTCTCCGCCGCGAGGAGGCGTTCGCGCAGCCCCAGCTCGGCCTGGGCCCGGTCAGCCAGGCGACGCTCCGCGTCGGCCTGCCGCGCCAGGTCGGCCGCCCAGAAGGCCGCGCCGATCGAGAGGCCGATGAAGACGGTCACGAACAGGGTCAGGCCGAGATGGATCTGGTAGAGCCCGGACCGGAGCGCGTGCACACTGCCGACGGTGAAGAGCAGCGGCAGGAGCACCGTGATGGGGAGCACGCGCCGGAGCACCACCGTGCCGGGCTCGCGGGTGCGGAGCAGCCCCACCACGGCGGACTCTTCGGTGGCGACGATCGTGCCCCCGGCCAGCAGGAGGAGCACCGCCGCGGCGTGGAGCGAGGTGGCGACCTTTGGCGAGAGGGCGTACAGCTCGCTCACGCCGAAGAGGTGCCCGACGATGGCGATCAGCGGCAGCACCGGCGCGAAGAGCACGGCCACCATGCGCCCGCGAGTCGGGCGGCCGCGGGCGCGGCGGCCCAGGGGCAGGAGGAGCAGCCCCAGCAGCAGCAGTGTGGCGGCGGTGAGCGGGGCCGGGCGGCCCGGAAAGACCCGGGTGAGGGCGCGCACGCTATCGGGAAAGAGCAGGGTGTCGAGCCCGAGCTGAATACCCAGCGCGTACTCGAGCATCACCAGGGCCGCGAGGCCGGCGGCCCCCGCGGCGCCCACCCTCCGAAGCCGCTCGTGTCCCAGCCGCAGGGCCAGCAGGCTCATGCCGATGAGGAGCAGCATGACGGCCGCGAGGGGTTGAGTCGGTGGGAGGAAGGGCCGGAACGGGAGGAGGCTGTCGACCCCGAAGACGTAGCTCTCCAGCACCGCGATCCCGAAGACGATCGCGGTGACGGCGGCTGCCACGGGAAGTCTGCGGATCCTCTTTACCGCGAGGTCCACGGACGGTGCGTGCGGGTCATGGACCGCTCTATGCCATCATTGGACGCGCTCGGAGGGGAAAGGGCGCTACTCAATTATAAGTGAGCGGCCGCGGCCGTGCGCCATCCCAACTGGCCCCCGACCGTCGCCCGGGCCATATTACGTCCGATCTCCACCAACATCCCGACCGGGTCGTCGAGCATGGCGCGTTCCGCGCACGCCCCCGACCAACTGGAGCGTGACCGCGTGACCGAGCCGCTCGACCGTCGCGCCCGGTGACCGACACCTCGGCCCGCCTCACCTCGGCCCTGGCCGGCCGCTACCGCCTCGACCGCGAGCTGGGCCAGGGCGGCATGGCCACCGTCTACCTAGCCGAAGACATCAAGCACGGGCGTAAGGTGGCCATCAAGGTCCTGCTGCCCGAGCTCTCCGCCATCCTCGGCGGCGAGCGCTTCCTGGCCGAGATCAAGGTCACGGCCAACCTCCAGCATCCGCACATCCTCGGGTTGATCGATTCGGGCGAGGCCGGCGGGCTGCTCTACTACGTGATGCCCTACGTCGCCGGGGAATCGCTCCGTGCCCGCCTGGCCCGAGAGCGCCAGCTCCCGGTGGAGGACGCGCTGCGGCTCGCGCGGGAGGTGGCGTCCGCCCTGGACTACGCCCATCGCCAGGGGGTGGTCCATCGCGACATCAAGCCGGAGAACATCCTGCTGCAGGACGGGGCCGCCCTGGTCGCGGACTTCGGCATCGCCCTCGCCGTGCACCAGGCCGGCGGCAGCCGCATGACGCAGACCGGGATGTCACTCGGGACGCCGGCCTACATGTCGCCCGAGCAGGCGATGGGTGAGCGCGAGATCGGCACTCGCAGCGACGTCTACGCCCTCGGCGCCATGACCTTCGAGATGCTGGCCGGGGAGCCGCCCTTCACGGGCCCCAACTCCCAGGCCATCGTGGCCAAGGTCCTGACCGAGGCGCCCCCGCCGCTGCGGGCCAAGCGGCCGACCGTCCCCCCCGCCGCCGAGGCCGCGATCCTGAGGGCGCTCCAGAAGCTGCCTGCCGACCGGTGGGGCTCCGCCCGGGAGTTCGGCGAGGCGCTGGCCGCGACCGGATCGCAGCCGGTTGCGATGGCGCCGACGGTCGCACTGGCAACGCCGCGCGGGCAACGCCGTCGACTGCCGATCTCCGCCGTGCTCTGGCTCGGCTGGGTCGTCGCGGGACTCGCGACGGCCATCGCGGCCTGGGCCACGCTCCGGCCCGCCGCCGAGCTGCCCCCGTCGCGGCTCGCGATCCTGACTCCGGGCCTGGGCGGAAGCGGCGCCAGCTCCGCCCGCCGCCATGTCACCTTCCTTCCCGACGGGCAGGGGCTGGTGTACGCGGTCGTTGGTGCGGATGGGCAGCTGCGCCTGGTTCGGCACGCGCTCGACTCGGACCAGCCCACGCCGATCCCCGGCACCCTCGGCCTCGGGAGTCCATTGGTCTCGCCCGACGGCCGCTGGCTGGTGGGTACGGCCAGCGTGCAGGCGCAGGTGCTGCGGGTGCCGCTCGAAGGTGGCACGCCGGAGCTGGTGGCGCGGGGGATGCTCACGACGGACGATGCGCAGTACGCCTCGAACGGCACGCTCTGGACCTCCACCTGGGAGAAAGGTGGGCTGGCCGAGATCGCGGGCGACTCGCTGGCGCTCCGCGTGCCGGGCGACCAGCACCGGCTCCAGCAGATCCTCCCGGACGGGCAGACGGCGCTGGTGGTGCGGAGCCGCGTGGGGAACGCCACCGGATCGGTTCGCCTGGTGGACCTCGAGACCGGCCAGGCCTCGGAGCTGCTGGGCACACCGGTGGTCGAGGCGCGGGTGACCCAGGGTTTCCTCGTCTTCCTCACGCTCAACGGGAACCTCCAGGCCGCTCCGCTCGACCGGAGCGGCCGCCGGCTCGGCGGCGAGCCGGTCACCATTGCCACCAGCGTGGCCTTCACCGGCACGGCCGTGGCCCAGTTCGCGGTGGCATCCAACGGCAACGTCGCCTACGTGCCGGAAGAGCCCGCCTCGCTGGTCTTCGTGGAGCGGAGCGGCGCCAGCCGTCTGGTCACGGCCGAGCGCCGCAACTACCACCACCCGCTGTTTTCGCCGGACGGGCGACGGCTGTCGCTGGACTTCAACTCGGTCGAGGGGCGGAACGTGTGGGTGCTGGGCCTGGCGGAGGGCACGCTCTCGCGGGCCACCTTCGACCGCGAGGGGCACGACGCCACCTGGACCCCCGACGGCCGCTTCCTGACCTACATCGCGCCCCGATCCGAGTCCGACGGCACCACCCTCGTTCTCCTGCGCAAGCGGCCGGGCAGCGCCGAGCCGCCGGAGACGCTGCTGGTCTCCCCCGCGCTCTCCTACACGGGAGTCTGGCTCCGGGACGGCAGCGCGCTGGTCACCACGGCGGTGGACCTCCGCCGCAGCGGCCGAGCCACCGACGCCCCGGCCCCGGCCTCCCGGACCGACGCCGCCATCGTGGGCGACGGGGGGCGGGGCCCGATCAGACCGCTGGTCGCGAGCCCGTTCGCGGAACAGTACGTGGGGGCCTCGCCGGACGGCCGCTGGATCTCGTTCGTGTCGGATCAGTCCGGCCAGGACGAGGTCTACGTGCGGGATCTCGCGGGCGAGCAGGACCAGGTGCTGGTGTCGCTGGACGGCGGGAGCGAGCCGGTGTGGAGCCCCGACGGGCGGGAGCTGTTCTACCGGGAGTCGCGGCAGAGCGAGCCCTACCTGGTCGCCGCCGCCATCGATACCGCCCCGGCGCTCCGGGTGACCGCCCGCGCCAGACTCTTCCCCATCGGGGACATCGTGGGCACCGCCCCGCATGCGAACTACGACATCTCCCCCGACGGGAAGACGTTCGTGATGGTGCGCCGCAGCCCCGCGGCGCGGATCGTGGTGATCCAGAACCTGCCCGGCCTGGTGCGCCGCCTTCGCGGGGAGCGGTCCCCGACCCGCTGACGGCCAGGGCTGGTGAAGAAGCTCGGTGTCACCCGGCCCGGCCGCTCCCTCTAGCCGACGGCGGAACCGGCCCGTACATTCTCCGGCGCATGCAGAAGACTTCCCTGATTCCGCGCGGCATCCCGCTCACCGAATCGATGCCCTTCACCGGCCGAGACGGGGAGCAATGGTTGGCGTACATTGAAGGCGCGCCGCCCGAGCACCCCTGGGGAATGTGGTATCGCGCCATGCTGCCGGGCCGTCGTCTGCGCTTCGACTCAGCCGCCGACTCTCGGGTCAGCGATACCGTGCCGCCGGGGTCCCCCTTCCTCAGCGAGCCCCGGCTCCAGCTCCTGCTCGAGTCGGCCCGGCCGCTGCCTCCACTCCCGCCCGGCCCCCGCTCGCACTACAGGCCCTGGCGCCGCAACGCAGTGATCCGCTGGATCAGCCGCGCGGCCGACATTGGCGAGGCCGTCCGGGCAGAGTCGGCCTACCGCTGGCGGCTCGGCGCCCCTCGCCGGGAGGCCGTCCGGCGCCGCATCCGGCGGACGTTCGACGGCACGGCGGATGTGGTAGGCGGAGTGCTCGATCGCGACCACGAGGAGCGGGGCCGGGTCCGGCCCTAAGCGCGCCTGCGGAGTGTCACCATAGCCAGGTGCCACCGAGAGGCGACCCTGGTTTTATCCTGCCGCCAGCGTCGGAGCCTCCAACCAGCCATCGTCCGTGCCGATCGGGCGGCCCGCCCCACCAGGTTCAGCATCCACTCCCATCCCACCGCTCGCCTCGGGGCTCGCGCCGGAAGGGCCGGCGGGGGAAACGGTTGTGCGCGTCGCAGCAGCTCACCCAGCCGGCCGTGGCTCAGGAAGGGCGCGCCGGCCGGCAGGTCGAGGCTGACCCACGAGCGCTGAGTGAGCGGAAGCCCCTGGGGCCGGATCACCGGCCCCAGGTCGTGCTCGGCCTCAGGCGATCGTCCAGGTCGCTCCGCCTGCCAGCAGGCTCTCCAGCCGGCCGCGGCCTAGCCGCTCCCGGGCCTGGCGGCTTAACTCCTCGCTGCTCTCGTCATAGGTCGGCTTGCGGACCGTGCGGAAGACGCCGAGCGGCACCGGGAACTCCGGCGGCGCGAGCTGGGCGAGGACATAGGCGGCGCCGCTGCCGGCCGCACCGGGATCGTGCACCAGGCACTCGTCCGCGCTCGCTCCCTCCACCCCCACTTCGATCACCTCCGGCTCTGTTCCCCGGAGCCGGATGCCCCGGGTTCGGCCGATGCCGAAGACCGCCGGCTGGCCCTCCTCCAGCAGGAGCCGGGCGTCCTGACAGGTGGGCCGGTTGGTCAGGAGATCGTAGGCCCCGTCGTTGAAGGTGACACAGTTCTGGTAAATCTCGACGAACGCGGTGCCCCGGTGGAGCGCCGCCCGCCGCAGGACGCCGGCCAGGTGGTCCTGCTCGGAGTCGATCGACCGGGCCACGAAGGTGCCGCCGGCCGCGATGGCGAGTGCCACCGGGTTGAAGGGCGGGTCGATCGAGCCGAGGGGGGTCGTCTTGGTCGTCTTGCCGTACTCGGAGGTGGGCGACGACTGCCCCTTGGTGAGGCCGTAGATCCGGTTGTTCAGCAGGAGGATCTTGACGTCGACGTTCCGCCGCAACAGGTGAATGAAGTGATTGCCTCCGATCGCCAGCGCGTCCCCGTCGCCGGTTACGATCCAGACCGACAGATCGGGGCGGGCGAGCTTGAGCCCGGTGGCGATGGCGGGCGCGCGGCCGTGAATCGTGTGCATGCCGTAGGTGTTGACGTAGTATGGGAAGCGGCTGGAGCAACCGATGCCGGAGACCACCACGAAGTTCTCGCGGGGGATTCCCAGGGTCGGCAGGACCTTCTGCACCTGGGCCAGCACGGCAAAGTCACCGCAGCCGGGACACCAGCGGACCTCCTGCGCCGTCATGAAGTCCTTGCGGGACAGGGGCCGGACGCCATCCTGTGGCTCGCTCATCTCACCAGCTCCATGATCCGTTGATACACCTCGGCGACGCCGAAGGGGCGGCCTTGAACCTTGTCGAGCTGGACCACCTCGACCATGCACCGGTCCCGGATGAGCAGCGCGAGCTGACCCAGGTTGAGCTCAGGGACCAGCACCCGCCAATAGCGGCGGGCCACATCGCCGAGATCGGTCGGCAGCGGGTTGAGGTAGCGGAGATGCAGATGACCGACCGCCGCCCCCGCCGAGTTGGCCTGCTCTACCGCCTGCTGGATCGCGCCGTAGGTGCTTCCCCAGCCCAGGACGAGCAGGTCCCCCGCCGGTGCGCCCCGGGGGGCCTGCGGCGGGATCTCCGCGGCCACGCGCGCCACCTTGGCCGCGCGTAGCTTCACCATGCGCTGGTGGTTGGCCGGATCCCCCGAGATCTCGCCCGTGAGGCAATCCTTCTCCAGCCCGCCAAGCCGGTGCTCCAGGCCGGGCGTGCCGGGGCGGACCCAGGGCCGGGCGAGATGCTCGTCCCGCTGGTAGGGATGGAAGCCCTGGGGCTCGGTCCGGAAGCGCACCTCGGGCCTCGGCAGGGCGGCCACGTCGGGGATCCGCCAGGGCTCGCTGCTGTTGGCGATGCCGCCATCGGAAAGCAGGATCACTGGGGTCATGTACTTGACGGCGATGCGGCACGCCTCGAGGGCGCAGTCGAAACAGTCAGCGGGAGACCTCGCGGCGAGGACCGGAAGCGGTGACTCGCCGTGGCGGCCGTACACCGCCTGCAGCAGATCGGCCTGCTCGATGCGCGTCGGCAACCCGGTCGAGGGCCCGGCCCGCTGCACATCCACCACCACGAGCGGCAGCTCCATCATGACCGCGAGCCCGAGGGCCTCGGCCTTAAGTGACAGGCCGGGCCCGGATGTGGTGGTGAGCCCCAGCGCGCCGCCGAACGCGGCGCCGAGCGCGGAGCACACCGCCGCGATCTCGTCTTCGGCCTGGAAGGTGACCACGTCGAAGTGCCTGAGCGAGGCGAGGCTCTGGAAGACGTCCGAGGCCGGCGTGATGGGGTAGGAACCGGCGAAGAGCCGTAATCCCGCCAGGTCGCTTGCCGCCACGAAGCCCAGCGCGAGAGCCTGGTTCCCGGTGACGCTGCGGTAGCGCCCGGTCGGCGCCGGGCCGGGTCGGACCCGGAACGTGATGGGGAAGACCTCGGTGGCGTCGCCGTAGGCATAGCCGGCGCGCAGCGCGGCGACGTTGGCGGCCGCCAACGGCGGCTGGGACGAGAACCGCCCCTCGATCGCGATGATCTCGTCGTCCAGCTCCCGATGGTGGAGCCAGAGCGTGAGGCCCAGCGCGAAGTAGTTCTTCGCCCTCCCGATCTCGCGCCGTGACAGTCCGTAGTCGGTGAGCGCCTGGGCGGTCAGGCCGGCGATATCGATGGCGAACACCCGGTACGCCGCCAGGCTCCCGTCAGTGAGCGGGTCCAGGCGGTAGCCCGCCTTGGCCAGGTTCGCTTCGGTGAACGCGGCGCTGTTCGCGATGATGATCCCGCCGGGCTTCACGTCCGGCTGGCTCAGCTTGAGCGCGGCGGGATTCATTGCCACCAGCAGGTCCACGGTGTCGCCGGAGGTGAGCACCCGATGGGAGGCGTACTGAATCTGGTAGCCCGACACGCCGAACAGGCTGCCGGTCGGCGCCCGGATCTCGGACGGGTACTCGGGCCTGGTCGCGAATCCGAGACCGGCGACCGCGATCGCGCGGGAGAACTCGTCCCCCGCGAGCTGCATCCCGTCGCCCGAGTCGCCGGCGAAGCGGATCACTACGCTCTCCAGCTCCTCGACCGGCCGGCCGGCCGAGGACGCCGCCGCCGCACTCATCGGGTCGGCTTCCACCAGGCGGTACGCCAACGCGCCATGGCGTGCCACGCCTCGGGAGTCCTGACCTCGGGCTCGTCTCCGGTGTCGCCCAGCGGCACCCGCGCCACGTAGCGCACCACCAGCCGGTGGGTGCGCCACAGGTAGGTCCCCACGACCAGAACCGCCAGGAAGTTGCCGGCCAGCACCGGCCAGCGGAGATACTCGGCGCCGGTGCCCTGGAACACCGCGAACGAGACGCCGAAGACCGCGGTCTCGAGCGTCACGAACAGCAACAGCAGTCCGATCAGCCAGACCGGCTGTCGGACCGCCAGGTGGAGGAGGGCAACGGCCAGCCACCCGACCGCGAGGAAGGAGAGGAAGTGGAAGAAGCCGTAGGCTTCCACGGCTCCCCAGTGGAGTCGGCCCAGCTCCGGCGTGCGATCGCCGAGGAGCAGGACCTGCCCGAGCACGCTCGCGATGTGCAACGGACGGCCGGCGGCGAAGTCGAGTAACAGGAACCACGCGGCGACGGCCGCGGCACCCAGCGCGCCGGCGCTGGTGGCCTCCTGCCCGAGCGAATGATGATGCCGGACCATATTGCCCCCTGGACGGTTCTTCCCGGGGACGAGCCTCCCCGCGGGACCTGAGGATGGGGGGCGCCTGCCGCTCCCGGAGGGGGAGGCTCGACGGCGGGCGCGAGGGGACGTGGGATTAAGCTGCGGGGCGGTGCATGAAGACCGTTGGAAGGCAACGTGAACCGATCTTCCCACTCGGCCACCGGCTCTCCCGCCGGAGGTGGCGCAACCGTCGAAACGGTCCTAGACGGGGGGCTGCTCGGGCCCGGTCTGCCGGCGGTAGATCTCGCGCAGCGTGTCCATGGTGTCCGCCTCCGCCGCCGCCTTGTCCGGACGATAGCCTTTCACCCTGGCGAACCGGAGCGCCAGCCCGCCGGGGTACCGCGGACTGGCCTGCAGGTCGTTGAACGCCACCTCCACCACCAGCTCCGGCCGCACGTACACGGTGTGGGCGTCGCCGGCCACCTCCAGCTCCCGCAACCTCGCCGTCTGCCAGGCGAGCATCTCGTCGGTCATCCCTTTGAAGGTCTTGCCCAGCATCACGAACCCGTCGCCCTCGCGCGCGCCCAGGTGGAGATTGCTGAGCCACCCGCGGCGGCGGCCGTGGCCCCACTCCGCGGCCAGTACCACGAGGTCGAGGGTGCGGACCGGTTTCACCTTGAGCCACCGGCGGCCGCGCTGTCCCGCCTCGTACGGCGCATCGAGCGCCTTGGCCATGATCCCTTCGTGGCCCCGATCCAGCGCCGCGCGCAGAAAGGCGCCCGCGTCCTCGACCGACGCGGTCACCAGCCGCGGGACGAGGAGCGAGCCGGGCACCAGCTCGGCCAGCGCGGCCGACCGATGGCGGAGCGGCTCGTCGAGCACCGGCTCGCCGTCGAGCTGCAGCAGATCGAAGAGAAAGAGGGTGAGGGGCAGAGTCTCGCGGACCCGCTCCACCTCCAGCCGCCGGCCGAAGCGGCGCATCGTGGTCTGGAACGGGTGCGGGATGCCGTCCGGCCTGAGCGCGATCGCTTCGCCCTCCAGGATCGCCTCGCGCGCCGCCAGCCCGCGGGCGATCTCCACCAGCTCGGGGACGGCCGCGGTCACCTCGTTGAGTCGGCGGGAGTAGACGCGCACCTCGTCGCCGCCCTTGTGGATCTGCACCCTGGCCCCGTCGAGCTTGTACTCGATTGCGGCCTCCCCCAGCTCGGCCAGGGCTTCCGCCTCACTCTCGGCGGTCCCCGCCAGCATCGGGAGGAGAGGCTGGAACAGCCGCACCGAGAAGTGGCCGAGTCCCGCGCCTCCGTCGGCGAGCACCGCGTGCGCCACGCCGGGCAGATCGCCGGCCAGCATGAACGCGCGGCGCACCTTCGCGGCCGGGATCCCGGCGGCCCGCGCCACGGCCTCCACCACCAGCCCCTCCAGCGCTCCCTGGCGCAGCTCGCCGGTGAGCAGACCGGTGAAGAACCGCTGCTCGTCACCGGTGAGTCTGGCGAACAGCTCGCCCAGCAGACGGCGGCGCGCTTCGGCCGAGCCCTTGCCGCTCGTGCCGGCGATCCGCTCGAGCACGGCGTCCGCCTCCGCCAGCTCGACGCTGGGCTCCGCGGCGCCGGTGCCCGGCAGGGCGGCCTGGACCGTCGCCCAGCCGAGGCCCAGCTTCGGCTGGCGGACGATGCCGGCGGCCCAGGCGGCGGCGATCTCGATCTCCGGGGCGGGTACGTCACGGAGCAGCGTCGCGAGCAGCTGAACCTTCTCCCGCCTCGCCCCGGTCCCGGCGACGCGGCGGGAGGTCTCGACCAGCGCGGCGAGCTTCAGGGATGGCCTCTACTGGATCCGGATCATCCGGGCCACGGACGGCACACCGCTCCCGTTCAGCAGGAAGAGCATGTACCAGCCCGGGGGCGCGATGTTGCGCCCGGCGGGGGCCGTCACCCGAACCCCGCCGCTGGTGCGCGAGAAGGTGAGCCACAGGAACCGCTGCCCCTGGTCCATGGCGTGGGTGACGGACCCCAGGCCGATGAGGCTCACCTTGTCGATGGCCGAAGGATCCGGGGTGCCCACCGTGAAGATCTGGCCGTACCCCGCGCCGGTCGGCGCGCTCGTGATGGTCGGCCGGGCACCCTGGAACAGGTACGGGGGCGAGAAGTACTCGGCGTTCTTCTCGTCGGGCGCCGGACCGTCGAAGTTGATGGCGTCGCCGCTGCCGGCGTGCAGCACGCGCCCGTCAGGCATGAGCAGCGACACCGAGTGATAGGTGCGGTTCACCGCGTTGCTGGCGAGTTGGGTCCAGGCGCCGGTGGCGGGGTTCCAGATCTCGGCCACGCGGATGGCGAGGCTCACCTCGTTGAAGGTGGTGCCGCGCGTTCCTCCGGTCACCAGCACCTCGCCGGTCGGCAGCACGGTGGCGTTGTGATGCCGGCGCGGGAAGGCCATGGAGCCGGTGTACTGCCACGCCGGCGATGCCTTGTTGAGGTCGATGATCTCCGCGGTCTTGGTAGTGCGTCCGCCGCCGGCGTAGAGGATCTTGCCCGGCTGGTACATCACCGCCGAGCCGTAGTTGCGGTCGCCGAACTTCCTGAACCCGACGGTGTCCCAGTCGCCGGTGCCCGAGGTGGACAGGTACCGGGTGACCCGCTGCTCCCCGGCGTAGAACACCTTGCCGTTGGGGGCCACCCACATGCGCGGGTAGTAGGGCAGCCGCAGCTTGGCCGTCGTGAGCCGGCGCCAGCCGCTCCCGGTCCAGACCTCGGGCAGGTTCACGTGGTTGCCGGATTGGTTCCGGCCCGCGATCACCAGCACCTCGCCATTCGCGAGTGTGGTATTGGTCGGGTACCAGCGGCCGTAGCGCATGGAGGCCACCCGGCTCCAGCTCCCGGTGGCGGGGTTGAAGACCGCCGCGTCGGGCAGGCCATGGTCGTCGCTGATGTGCCCGCCCGCCGCCAGCAGCCTGCCGTCCGGGAGGAAGCTGTGCCCGGCGCAGAACAGCCAGTACGGGTTGCCGAGAACGGAGAAGTCGCCGGTCGCCGGATTCCACAGGTAGGGAGCCCCCCACTTGCCCCAGCTCAACACCTGGCCGGTGTGGAGCAGGCTCGCGTGCACCGCCACGATCGGCCAGGAGAACGGCGCGCTCCATTGGCCGGCGGCGGAACCCGTCGCCACGGCCAGGGAAGGCCCGCCCACTGCCGGCTCGCAGGGCGTCTGCTCGTTGGGTCGGACCACCAGCAACGAGTCGCCCAGGTACAGGGCAACCGGGTTCTGCGACCCCACGATGAACTGCGCCTCGCTGAAGGGCGGGTCGCCCGCCTGGGCCGGGGCCAGCCGGCGCTCGCCGCGCTCCTCGCTGCCCCGGACCTCGTAGCGCACCGTGACCGCCTGCTCCAGCGCGTTGATGATCACGAAACGGTTGCCGCAGACGTACTCCAGCCGGAGCGGCGCGTCGTCCACCGCGTCCACGGGAGCCGGGATGTCGTCCGGTGGGGTCCGCGGACCAGGCACCGAATCGCAGGCCGAGACCGCGGCCGACAACAGGGCCAGGAGCGCCGTGGTCCGGCGGGCCGGAAGCGGAGCACGCATGGGGGGCCTTTGAGGGGGAGGGTCGCCCTAACTTACCGCCGGATCCGCCGGTGTCACGACCCTGATCGCGCCGGGCGAGAAGCGGTAGTCGAGCCGTCCCGGCAGCTGCTGGATCTCGCCGTCCACGGCCACCTCCGTTCCCCCGCCGCCGAGCACTAGGCCGAACCGGTCGACCAGGGCTGCATCCACCCCGAGTGCCCGGGCCGCGACCGGCAGCCCGCGGTCGAGTCGGGCGTAGGCGCGGGCGAACCGGCGGGCCTGGCGCCGGCCCCGGGGAAGTACCACGTGGAGCGCGCGGGCGCCGTCCGGCACCCGCTGCCCGAGCCCGGGCAGACCCAGCCTTCGCTCGCCGACCGCCACGAAGACCAGCGGCGCCCGGTGCACCTGGGTGGCGCCGCCCACCGCGAGCGCGACCGTGATCGGCTGCAGGTCGAGCAGCACGCGCAACCCCGCCGCGAGGCTGCCCAGCCAGTAGCCGACTACCCGCTCGATCCGGTCCCGGGTGCGGACGTAGCGGACGTAGGCGCCGATCGAGCTCGTGTTCAGGAACAGCTCGCCGTTGACATAGCCGACGTCGGCGCTCCGCACCCGTCCGGCCGCGGCGACGGCGAGCGCCTGCTCCGGATCGCTTGGGATCCCCTGGTCGCGGGCGAAGTGGTTGAGAGTCCCTCCCGGCAGCACCGCCAGCTCCAGGGCGGTCCCTGCCAGCGCGGACGCGGCCCGCGCGATGGTGCCGTCGCCGCCCGCCACCAGAACCCGGGGCGTGCCGGCCGCGACTTCCGCGGCGATCGCGTCTCCCAGCACGGCCGCCCGGGCCAGGCGGACCTCGAACCCAGCCGCACGCTCCAGCGCCGTGCGCGCGGCGCCCGCGCTCCCGCTGTCGGGATTCACGAATGCGGGTATCCGTGCACCGCTCAATGCGGGCTGCCCGCCGGCAGGGCGAGGATGGCCCGCAGGGAGTCCGCGGAGCCGTCACTCGGGGCGGGATCCACCCCGAGCAGGTCCGCGAGCAGCGGATACAGGTGGACGTTCTGGAACGGGGGCACCACCACGCCCCGGCGGAACGCGGGGCCGTGCGCCACGAACAGGGCACCCATCGAGGCGAGCCGGTTGTCGTAGCCGTGCTCGCCTCCCGGCCGCTCCCGAGCCTGCTCGCCGGGACGCGCGCGCCAGGCGATCGACCACCCCTCGTCCGCCACGGCAATCACCGGTGCGATCCGGGGGCTCTCCTTCAGGTGATAGCGCGCCGGCAGCTCGCTCCGGCGGTAGACGCGCAGGTGGGCCGCGGTGCCGAGGCCCCGCACGACCGAGTCCTCCTTGCCCGGCGCGGGCCACGCCGTCAGCACCGGCGAGAGCGCATCGGCCTCGAGCCAGTCGCGCCGCACGTGATCGTCGAGCCAGACGACGCGACCGGGATCGGTGGCCGCCATCCCGTGATCCGAGACGATCACCAGGTTGATGGCCCCGTCGCCCGCGAGCCGGGTCTGACCCTGCAGCAGCCGGGCGAGCAGGGCATCCGCCCGGGCGATCGCGCTGTCGGTCTCGGCGGCGGTGGGTCCGAACTCGTGCCCCGCGTGGTCCACCAGGCTGAAGTAGAGGGTGACGAAGGCCGGACGCCGGTCCGGCGGCAGCGCCAGCCAGTCGAGCACCTGTCGCACCCTCGCGGTGTCGGGGAGCTCGTGCGCGTACGGCGCCCACCAGGTCGGGCGGAGTCCGCCGATGGGTGCCTCGCTGCCCGGCCAGAAAAAAGGCGCGGTGCGGAGCCCCTGACGCTCGGCCGTAACCCAGATCGGCTCGCCGCCCCAGAATCTGGGGTCCCGCACCGCGGCCCGGTCGTGCAGGGCGAAGCGGGAGCCGAGCTCCGGCGCGGTGAACTCGTTGCCGACGATGCCGTGCCGGCCGGGGTAGAGGCCGGTGACGATGGTGTAGTGATTGGGGAAGGTCTTGGTGGGGAAGACGGGGACGAGGGCGCCGGCCCGCACTCCCTCGGCCGCGAGCCGGGCCAAGGTGGGCGTGAGCCCGCGATCGAGGTAGTCCGAGCGGAACCCGTCCAGCGAGACCAGGACCACGGGGGGGCGGCTCGTCCCGGACGGAGATTCGCCGGGGGGACGGATGGCGCATCCGGCGAGCACCAGGACGGACACAAGGTGGCGGAGCACCCCCAAGTAAACCTTCGGCCAGGGCGGCTCGTAAGGGCTCTGATCCCGCCTCCAGGAGACGCTCCATGCGCCGTTTGCTCGCCGCCCTCGCGGCGTTGACCGTCACGCTCCAGGTCCCGCTACCCGGGCAGGCGCCGCCGCTCGTGATGCCCAAGGCGAGCCCGCGCGCCACGATAAGCCAGCAGGTCGGGCTCACCGAGATCCGTATCAGCTATGACCGCCCCGCCGTCGGCGGGCGCGAGGTGTGGGGCAAGCTGGTGCCGTACGACAGCGTCTGGCGCGCGGGCGCCAACGAGAACACGGTGATCGCCTTCAGCTCGCCGGTCCGGGTGGCGGGGCAGGAGGTCCCCGCGGGTCGCTACGGCCTCCACATGATCCCGACGCAAGGCGAATGGACCGTGATCCTGAGCCGGCAGGCGGACGCCTGGGGCAGTTTCAGCTACGATCCCGGGGAAGACCTCCTCAGGGTGCGGACCACCCCCGTGCCGGCAGAGCCGCAGGAGCGGCTGGCCTACACCTTCGACGCGCCCGGCGCCGACTCGGTGGTCGCGACGCTCCGGTGGGACGAGTTGGCGGTACCGATCCCGATCGCGGTGAACGCCAGGCAGGTGGTGGCGGACAGCCTGCGGCAGCAGCTCCGGGGGCTGCACCAGTTCTTCTGGCAGCCCTGGTCGCAGGCCGCCGCCTGGTGTGCCGCCAACGACGTGAACCTGGACGAAGCCACCGAGTGGGCCCAGCGCTCCATCGCGATCCAGGAGAACTACACCAACCTGCGGGTGAAGGCGACGCTGCTGGAGAAGCGGGGCGACGCCGCCAGCGCCGCCGAGCTGCGGCGCCGCTCCCTGGCCGTCGCCACCGAGGCGGACATGAACGCCTACGGCTACGAGCTGCTGGGGCAGGACCGGGTGGACTCGGCCATCGTCGTCTTCCGCAAGAACGTCCAGGACTATCCGAGGTCGTGGAACACCTACGACAGCCTGGGAGAGGCGCTGGCGAAGAAGGGGGACAGGAAGCGGGCGGCCGCCATGTACACCAAGGCGCGTGAGATGACCCAGGACCCCAATCAGCGGAAGCGGATCGACGGCATCCTGGCGGGGCTGACCTGAGGCGGGCCGTCGGCCGCGCCCGCCCAGGTCCGCGGAGAGGCTACGACCCCGCGCCCTTGTGGCTCAGGGAGTAGACGTACGCGGCGACCGCGTTGACGTGCTCCTCACTCAGTGAGGCGCCGCCCATGGGAGGCATCGGCGCCGGGAACTGCTTGGGCTGGGGCACGCCCTGGCGCACGGTGCTCGCGATGAACCCGAGGCTGCCGTCGCCGTTGAGCCACTGCCCATCGGTCAGGTCGGGCCCCACCGGGCCACCCTTGGCCTCCATGCCGTGGCAGACATAGCAGGTCCCGCCGCCTGCCTGGCCCTTGAACACGCTGTCGCCGAGGGCGACCGCCTGGGGTGTAACCGAGGAGGGGTCGGCGGCGGACCCCGATGCCGTCGGGGCGGGGGCTGCCGGTGCGGCGGCGCCGGTGTCCCCCCCCTGCGAAGGTGGCGTGGCGGTTTGGGCCTGGTTCTGAGCGGCTCCACCCGCCGCGTCCCCGCCGCCGCCTCCACACGCGACCAGCCCGACCGTGAACAGCACGGCGAGCCCGGCGGCGCGGCCGCGGGTGGCGACCCGATCCGAATCCTGTGGCATACAGCCTCCTGAGTGGTGTGTCGGCGGCGCGAACCCCGATCATTTCCGAGACCGTCGCGTCCGCTTCGCCCTGCCTTCGGTGATCTCGTCCATCGTTCGCCCCGTGGCGACGGAGGTGGTCTCCTCCTCCACGATGTCGGCGCCCTTGTGGGCCTCATCGTCCCGATGCTTGATCAGCAGCCACTGCGGCTTCCTGGGGTCGCCGCGGCGGGTGCGCACCAGCACCCAGGATCCGCGCAGCCGCTTGCCCTCGAGGATGAACTTGAAGTCTCCCTTCGCGAGGCCGCGGCGGAGCCCCTCGATCGGGTCGGGATCATCGCCGCCATACCGGTAGGTGCCCCGATCCCACAGCATGACCGTGCCCCCGCCGTACTCACCCCGAGGGATGGTGCCTTCGAACTTGTTGTACTCGATCGGGTGGTCCTCCACCTGCATCGCGAGGCGCTTCACCCCCGGGTCGATGCTCGGCCCCTTGGGCACCGCCCAGCTCTTCATGACCCCGTCCAGCTCGAGCCGCAAGTCGAAGTGGAGATGGCTCGCCGCGTGCTTTTGGACCACGAACGCGAGCTTTCTGGCCCGCCTGGAGCCCCCTCCCCGCGGCTCGGCGGTCTTGCCGAAGTCCCGCTTCCGCCGGTACTCGGCCAGCTTGCCGCCGGTGCTCATCCGAGCTGCTCCATGGTACACTGCCGGGGCGGTTTGTCGGGCCGCCAGCGCAGGAACCGGGTGCCGTGGCGGAAGCGTCCGCCGGACACATGGTCGTAGCCGACCTCCACCACCAGCCGGGGGAGGAGCGGCTCCCACTTGGCGGAGCGCTCGGTGCTCCACCGGCTCGGCCCGCCCGGCGCGCGCCCGGTGAAGCCGGGAGGCCGGCGCAGCGGCTCCAGCCTGGCGGCGAGTCCCTTTCGCTCCTCCGCCCGGAAGCTGGAGCAGAATCCGACCTGATGCAGCAAACCGGCGCCGTCGTACAAACCGAGCAGCAGGGAGCCGATCGCGCCGCCCCTGGAGGCATAGCGGAATCCGCCGACCACGCAGTCCGCCGTGCGCTGGCGCTTGATCTTGAGCATGCCGTCCCGCTCACCGGAACGGTACGGAAGATCGAGCCGCTTGGCCACGACCCCGTCGAGATCGCCGTCGCCCCCGCCGGCCAGCCATGCGCGTGCGGTCGAGAGCCGCCGGGTCGCGTCGGACAGGACGATCCGACCGTCCTCCGGCAGGTGGTGCTCGGCGAAAGTCTCCAGCCGCTCCCGCCGCTGCTCGAGCGGCACCTCGGCGAGCGAGCGGCCCCGCTCGTCCACCAGCAGGTCGAACACCACCAGTCGGGCCGGGTTGGCCTCCACCAGCTTGCGGACCCGGCTCTCCGCGGGGTGGACCCGCAGCAGCAGCTCGTCGAAGGACAGCCGCCCGTCTACCGGGATCACGATCTCGCCGTCCAGCACGAACCGCGTCGCCGGAAGCGCCGCCAGCGATTCGACCACGTCGGGGAAGTAGCGCTCCAGCGGCTTGCCGGCCTTCGACTGGATCCGCACCCGGGCGCCGTCCCGGAACGCGAGGCA
>DASUSR010000211.1:0-16268 GCA_036375015.1 Gemmatimonadales bacterium | reverse complement strand
CCACGAGATCTTCCGCCGGGCCCGCCGGCTGCGCCGGCCGCGGCGCTATCGCCAGGCGGCGCCCTCCGCCGCCACGGGAACCCTCACGGTCGGGGACTACGTGGTGCACCTCGACCACGGGATTGGCATCTACCGCGGCATCGAGACGATCACGGCGGGCGAGGCCACCATCGAGGTTGCGATCGTGGAGTACGAGGGCGGCGACCGGCTCAACGTGCCGCTCTACCGGCTGGACCAGCTCGAGCGCTACCGCGCCGCGGGCGAGGACGGCGACCGCCCCCCGCCGCGGATCCACCGGCTGGGAGGAACCACCTGGCAGCGGGTGCGGGAGCGGACCCGCCAGGCGATCAAGCAGATGGCGGCCGAGCTGCTCGATCTGTACGCCCGGCGCAAGGTGAGCGCGGGGTACGCGTTCCCACCCGACACCCGGTGGCAGCGGGAGCTGGAGTCGAGCTTCCTCTATGAGGACACCCCTGACCAGCGCAAGGCCACCGACGAGGTGAAGCGCGACATGGAGCGGCCGGTCCCGATGGACCGGCTGCTGGTGGGCGACGTGGGGTACGGCAAGACCGAGGTCGCGGTGCGGGCGGCGTTCAAGGCGGTCCAGGGCGGGAAGCAGGTGGCCGTGCTGGTGCCGACCACGATCCTCGCGGAACAGCACGGGCGCACCTTCCTCGAGCGGCTGGCCGACTATCCCGTGCGGACCGAGGTGCTCTCCCGGTTCCGGACCGCCAAGGAGCAGCGGGCGGCCATCGAGCGGCTGGCCGGGGGCCAGACCGACGTGGTGATCGGCACCCATCGCCTGCTGTCCAAAGACGTGGGCTTCCGCGACCTCGGGCTGCTGATCGTGGACGAGGAGCACCGCTTCGGCGTGAAGCACAAGGAGCGGCTCAAGGCGCTGCGGCTCGCGGTGGACGTGCTCACCCTCACCGCCACGCCCATCCCGCGCACGCTGCACCTCTCGCTCGCGGGGCTCCGCGACCTGACTCTTATCGAGACCCCGCCGCGGGACCGCTCGCCCATCCTCACATTCGTGGAGCCGTGGGACGACGCGCTCCTGGAGGAGGCGTTCGCCCGGGAGATCGACCGCGGCGGGCAGGTCTTCGTGGTGCACAACAGGATCGAGACCATCGACACGATCGCCGCGCGGGTCCGGAGCCTGGCGCCTCGGGCGCGGGTGGGCGTCGCCCACGGCCAGATGCCGGCCGACGCGCTGGAGACGGTCATGCGCGGCTTCGTCGCCGGCGAGGTGGACCTCCTGGTGTCCACCATGATCGTCGAGTCGGGGCTCGACGTCCCCAACGCCAACACCATGGTGGTGCACGACGCGCACCGGTTCGGGCTGGCGCAGCTCTACCAGCTCCGCGGCCGGGTGGGACGGAGCCATCGCCGCGCCTACTGCTACCTCCTGGTGCCCGACACCATCGATCTCGACGCCGAGGAGCGGCTCAAGGTGCTGGAGCACCACACCGACCTCGGCGCCGGCTACCGGATCGCGCTCAAGGACCTCGAGCTGCGCGGGGCCGGCAACCTGCTGGGGGCCGAGCAGTCGGGGCACGCCCAGGCGGTCGGGTTCGACCTGTACATGCGGTGGCTGGAGGAGACGGTGCGGGCGCTGCGGGGCCAGGGTGGCGCCGAGAGGCCCGCGCCGCCCGACGTGGTGCTCGACCGGCCGGCCCACCTGCCCGACGGCTACGTTCCAGACGACGACGTCAAGCTGGACCTGTACCGGCGACTGGCGCGGGCGGAGGCATCCGACGAAATTGATGGGCTGCGGGATGAATTGCGGGAACGCTTCGGTCCGCCCCCGGCGGAAGCCGAGATGCTGCTCGACATGGCCCGGCTGCGGGTGATGGGGGCGGCGCTCGGCCTGCAGCATGTGCTGGTGCGGGGCGACGAGGCGCGGCTCACCTTCCGGCCGGGGACTCAGCCCCGGCTCGCCGGCCTCACTTCCGCGCTTGACGACGTGCAGCTGGCCGCCGAGGTCCGCCGCACCGTTCCGCTTTCCCTCCGCCTGGTCCGGCTGGGCGGAGAGGCGATTGTGCCCGCGCTGGTGCGGGCCTTGCGCCGGGGCAGCGCGACCGTCCCGGCGACGTAGACCTCAATCGGAGTACTGATGCGACGACTGACCCTCCGTGCCGGCGCGTTGAGCGCCGTGCTCGCGGCCGCAACCGGGCTCACCGGCTGCTCCAACTTCCGCGACCTGTTCTCCGCCCATGCCGACGTCGCCGCGGAGGCGGGCGGCATGGAGCTGGCCGCCGAGCGGCTGGCCAAGATTCTGGCCGGCGCCGGCGGGCGCCAGCAGATCACCCAGGAGGCCGCGCAGTTCGTCGCGGGGACCTGGGTGGACTACGCCCTCTTCGCCCAGGCGGTGGCGCAGGACAAGCTGCCCACCGACTCGGCAGGCATCGCCGAGGCGCTCTGGCCCGAGATCTCCGAGCTCAAGGGCACCCACTGGCACGACACGCTGATGGCCAGTCGCACCGCCCTGTCCGATTCGGCCGCCGACAGCCTCTACCGCGTCCCCGACATCCGCATCCTCCAGCACATCCTCTTCGGGGTGCGGCCCAACGCGGCCGCCGACGCGCGCGGGGCCACCCGCCGCAAGGCGGAGGGCACGCTGACCCGGCTCCGGGGCGGCGCCAACTTCGACGCGCTCGCCGCCCAGCTCTCCGAGGATCCGGGAAGCCGGTCCGATAGCGGCTACCTGCCGCCCAGCCCGCGGGGACGCTACGTCGCGGCGTTCGACAGCGTGGGCTGGGCGCTCGAGCCGGGACAGATGAGCGGCCTGGTGGAGACCCCGTTCGGCTTTCACATCATCCGGCGCCCCTCGCTCCCGGAGGCGCGCGGCCGGCTGGCCGACTACCTCAGCGAGCGGGCCGGAGTGCGGCTGGACTCGCTCTACATGGACAGCCTGGCCGCCGCCAACGACATCGAGGTGCTGAAGGGGGCGCCGGCCGCGATGCGGGCGGCCGCCGAGGCGCCCGACGACTCGCGGAAGTCGGGCAAGGCACTGGTGCGGTACAAGGGCGGCGAGCTCACGGTGCAGGACTACCTGCGCTGGGTGCGCGCCCTCCCGCCGCAGTACGGGGCGCAGCTCCGGGCGGCGCCCGACTCGATGCTCACCCAGTTCGCGCGGGTGCTGACCCAGAACGTCCTGCTCCTGCGCGAGGCGGAGCAGGGCGGGGTGCAGATCACCCCGCTGGAGTGGGCCGACATGCGGCGGCGCTATCTCACCGCGCTGGACACCCTCAAGACCGAGATGGGGCTCACCCAGCCCGAGCTCACCGATGCCGCGGTCTCCTCTTCCGAGCGGCAACAGCTCGCCGCACTCAAGGTAGAGGAGTACTTCGATGGGTTGGTCGAAGGGAAGATCCGGCTGCGGCCCCTCCCCTCCGCGCTCGCGACGCTGCTGCGGGAGCGGATGCCGTACCGGATCTACGACGCCGGGCTCGCGCGCGCGGTCGAGTCGGCCCAGAGCACCCGCGCCGGGAGCGATTCCGCCGGGCCTCAGGGGCCGATGATGCAGCCCGCGCCCGGACCGGCACCGGTTCCTGGAGCGGCGGCGCCGGCGCCCGCGCCGGCGGACAGCGGGGCGGCGCAGCCGGGCGCCCAGCAGCCGGCGAATCCATGATCCGGACCGCGCTCGCCCTGGCCGCGCTGGCGGCGGTGCCGGCGGCGCTCCGGGCCCAGGACACCGCCGCGACGGCGGTGGCGCCGGACACCGGCCGAACGCTCCCCCGCGACACCACGGTCGTGGTGGATCAGGTCGTCGCCGTGGTGGGGAACCGGCCGGTGCTCGCCTCGCAGGTGGACGAGGAGCTCTTCAGCCGGCAGGCCCAGGGCGTGAAGCTGCCCGACACGCCCGAGGGCCTGGAGGCGGTCCGCCGGCAGATCGTCTCGTCCATCATCGACGAGGAGCTGCTCGTGCAGCAGGCCCTCCGGGACACGGCGATCACCGTGACCGACCAGGAGATCGCCGACGGCGTCGAGCAGCAGATCCGGAACGTGCGCCAGAACTTCACGTCCGAGGTGGACTACAAGAACGAGCTGCGCAAGGCCGGCTTCCAGACGCCCGAGGAGTACCGTCGCTGGCTCACCGACCAGCAGCGCCGGGCCGCCCTGCAGAACCGCCTGGTGGACAAGCTCCGCACCGACGGCAAGCTCAAGACGGTCGCGCCCACCGAGCAGGAGATGCGGGAGTACTTCGAGTCGCACAGGGACAAGCTGGGCACCCGCCCGGCGACCGTCTCGTTTCGCCAGGTCGTGGTCACCCCGCAGCCCACGCCGGAGGCCAAGGCGCGGAGCCGGGCGCAGGCCGACTCCATCGTGCAGGAGCTGCGGCGCGGCGCCGACTTCGCCGTGGCGGCGCGGCGCTTCTCCCAGGATCCCGGGTCCCGCGACCAGGGCGGCTCGCTCAACTGGTTCCGCCGCGGGGTGATGGTGCCCGAGTTTGAGCGGGTCGCGTTCTCGCTCAAGCCGGGCGTGGTGTCCGATCCGGTCGAGTCGCCCTTCGGGTGGCACATCATCCAGGTGGAGCGGGTCCAGCCTGCCGAGGTTCAGGCGCGGCACATCCTGCTCACGCCGGCGATCGACTCGGCCAACATCGACAGCGCCCGGAGCCTCGCGGAGAGCATCCGGGCGCGGATCGTCGCCGGTGCGTCGTTCGACTCGCTCCAGCGGATCCATCACGACCGGGCGGCCGAGCGCCAGGCGGAGAACGTGCCGGCGGACAAGCTGCCCGAGGCCTATGCCCAGGCCATGGCGGAGACGGATTCGGGCGCGGTGCTGCCGGTCTTCACCCTGCCGGCCGGCTCCGGCGGCCGGGACCAGTTCGTCGTCCTGCAGGTGACCGCCCGCCGTTCCGAGGGGGACATCCGCTACGAGGACGTGAAGGACCGGATCCGCCAGCAGCTCGGCCAGGAGCTGGCGATCCGCCGCTATCTGGACCGGCTGCGCAAGGGGACGTACGTGGAGATCAGGAGTTGAGGACGGGGGGCGGGCGGGGCCGGAAGTGACGCTGTCATCCCGAGCGAAGCGAGGGATCCGGCCCGGGAAGGGTTCCTGCCTCTGGCGGGCAACATTCCTCGTCGCTGCCGCTCCTCGGGATGAGGTACGCGCGCCGTCCCGCGTCACCGCCCCGCTGCTCGCCGCCCCGCCTGCCGCTCCGTCCGTCCGCCCCGTTCGCCGCCCGCCTTCCCGCTGATCAATGTCCTCCCCCCGCCTCGCCATCACCCTCGGCGATCCCCGCGGGATCGGACCCGAGATCACGGCGCGGGCCCTGGAGCCGCCGCTCGATGCCGAGGTGACGGTCGTCGGGGCCGAGGACCAGATCGGCGCGCTACCCGCGCGGCACCGGGTCTCGGTGGGAAGCTGGGGGCAGGGGAGCGGCGAGCCGGAAGGCAGCGACCGCGCCCGCGCGATGCGGGCAGGGCGGATCGCCGGGCACGCGGTGGAGGCCGCGGTGCGGCTCGCACTGCAGGGCGAGGTGGACGCCATCGTGACGGCGCCCGCGCACAAGCACGCCCTGCACCTCGCCGGCTTTCCCTATCCCGGGCACACCGAGTGGCTGGCCCATCTCGCCGGGGACGTGGACGTCGCGATGATGCTCGCCTCGGACGAATTGCGCGTGGTGCTGGTCACCACCCACGTCCCGTTCCGGGATGTGCCCGCGCTGCTCACCCAAGACCGGGTGGTCCGGACCGGGCGGATCACGGCCCGCGCGCTGCGCGACTGGTGGGGCATCCCCAATCCGCGCATCGCGCTCTGCGCGGTGAATCCGCATGCCGGTGAGTCGGGGCTGTTCGGCGACGAAGAGGCGCGGGTGCTCGGTCCGGCCGCCGAGGCGCTCGGCGCGGCGGGGCCGTTCCCGGCCGACACCGTCTTCGTGCGGGCCATGCGGGGCGAGTTCGACGCGGTCCTGGCGCCGTATCACGACGTGGGGATGACGGCGATCAAGGTGGCGGCCTTCGGCCGGGCGGTGAACGTCACCCTGGGACTGCCGTTCCCCCGTACCTCGCCCGACCACGGGACCGCCTTCGACATCGCGGGCACCGGCCGCGCCGACCCGTCGAGCATGCGCGCGGCCCTCGAGCTGGCCGTGCGGCTCGCCGGCAGGCGGCGGCCCGCCTCCTAGCGCGCGGCCCCGGCCCGCTCCACCCGGTCCATCAGATCGAGATAGGCGTCCAGCTTGAGCTTCTGACTGGCGCGGTTGGCCACGAGCACGGCGCCGCACTGCAGGATCGTCTCCCGCTCCACCAGCCCGTTGGCGCGCAGGGTGTTCCCCGTGTCCACCAGGTCCACGATCCAGTGCGAGAGGTTGAGCAGCGGAGCGACCTCGACCGAGCCGTTCACCTGGATGATGTCCACCGGCCGGCCCGCGGCGGCGAAGTGCGCCTGGGCGAGCCGGGGGTACTTGGTGGCCACCCTGGCGGTGATGCCGCCCGGGAGGCTGGGATACGGCGCCCCCTCGGGGGCCGCCACCACGAGCCGGCAGTAGCCGAAGCCGAGCTCGAGCGGCTCCAGCACGTCGGCGCCGCTCTCCCGCAGCACGTCGGTGCCGGTGACGCCCAGGTCGGCGGCGCCGGACTCGACGTAGACCGGCACGTCCCCCGGCTTGACCACGAGGAACTCGATGCCGGGGTCGGCGGAGGGCATCAGGAGGCGGCGTCCCGCGTCGCCGGTGGGCGCCGCGCCGGCCCGCGCGAAGCGCTCGACCGACGGCTGGTACAGCCGGCCCTTCGCGAGCGCCACCCGCAGCCGGGTCAGACCGTCACCTCGGCGATGGTATCGAGGTCGAGCGAGACGCCGACCGCGGCCATCGGGCGGCCGAAGCGCGCCATCAGCTCGTCGTAGCGGCCACCGGCGCCCGCGGCCCGCCCGGCCCCGGCCACGTACACCTCGAAGTGCACGCCGGTGTAGTAGTCCAGTCCCCGGACCTCGCCCAAGTCGTAGACCACGTGGGCCCGCTCGCCCGGGGTGAGCGCGTCGTCGAGCGCCAGCAGATGCCGCAGGCCCGGGCGCGCCTCATGGGGTGCCAGGTCGATGGCGCCCTCGAGTGCCTCCCGCCGCCCGATCACGAAGGGGAGCGCCGCCAGCGACCGCGCGTCGCCCTCGAGATCACCCACCGCACGGCACAGGCTGCCGCGGTCCTTGCGATCGATCCAGCGCCGCACGTCGTCCCGCAACGGCTCCTCGACCGCGCCGAGCCCCGGCGCCAGGATGCCGGCGTGGCCCAGGTTGAGCTGGTAGTCGGCGAGCCCGGTGGCCCGAACCAGCTCCAGCGTGAGGCGCACGATCTCGATGTCGGCCTCGAGCCCGCCCTGGCCCAGCAGCTCCGCGCCGACCTGCAGCATCTCCCGGGGCCGGCCGCCCCGCTCGGGCTCCTGCCGGAACACCCGCCCGGAGTAGCAGAGCCGAAGCGGCCCCGCGGCCGCGGCGAAGGTGGTGGAGGCCACGCGGGCGAGGCTGGCCGTGAAGTCGTAGCGAAGGGCGAGAATCCGTCCGTCCCGGTCGGGAAACCGGATCAGCCGCTCGGCCACCCCCGGTCCTCCGGCGCGAAGGAACACGTCCTCGTACTCGAAGGTCGGCGGGAGCAGCTCCTCGTACCCGGCGCCGGCCAGCACCGCGAGCGCCTGGCGCTGCAGCGCGCGGCGCCGCCGGGCGGCCTCGCCGGTGAGATCGAGGGCCCCCGGCGGAGTGGCGGCGATGGAGGTGCGGAGCATGGCGCGAAGATAACGTCAGCCGGCGCCGGCCGAGAGCGCCTCGCGGACGCGGCGGGCGAGCTGATCGGCGGTGAACGGCTTCTCCAGCAGGGCACCGCCTGCCGGCAGCGCGCCCTGCTGCAGGATCGCCTCCTCGGCGTACCCGGTGATGTAGAGCACCCGCAGCCCGGGCTGCCGCTGCACCAGCTCCTCGGCGAGGGCAGGGCCACCCATCCCCGGCATCACCACGTCGGTGACCAGCAGGTCGATGCGCCGCCGGCCCCGGTCGGCCAGCTCGAGCGCCTCTGCGGCGCTTCCCGCGTCGAGCACGCGATACCCACGGCTCCGGAGCACCCGCCGCGCCAGGACCCGCACCGCCTCCTCATCCTCCACCACGAGCACGGTCTCGCTCCCCCGCATCGCTCCTGGTCCCGAATCCGGCGCGGGGTCGAGCTCCGCCTCCCCCTGGGCGCGGGGCAGGTAGACCGTGAACGTGCTGCCCTCGTGCAGCCGGGTGCTCACGCGAATGTGCCCGCCGCTCTGCCGCACGATCCCGTAGACCGTGGCGAGCCCCAGACCGGTCCCGCGCCCCAGCTCCTTGGTGGTGAAGAACGGCTCGAACAACCGCGCCTGGGTGCGCTCGTCCATGCCGATACCGGTGTCGGCCACGGTCAGCGCGATGAGGTCGCCCAGGAGCGGCGGGGCCTCGGGATCTCCCGGCGGCACCTCGGAGGCGGAGACGTTGCGGGTACGCAGGGTCAGGGTCCCGCCCTGCGGCATGGCATCGCGCGCATTCACGCTGAGATTGGTGATCACCTGCTCCAGCTGCCCCGCGTCGGCCAGGACCGGACCGAGCGCGGGATCGAGGTCGAGCCGCAGCTCGATGTTCTCGTCGATGATTCGCCGGAGCATCGTGGTGAGATCGCTCACCACATCGTTGAGCCGCACGACGCGCGGCTGGAGCACCTGCTTGCGACTGAAGGCGAGCAGCTGGCGGGTGAGGGTGGCCGCCCGGTGCGCCGCCCGCGCGATCTCCAGCACGTCCATGCGCCGGGGGTCGCGGGTGTCGAGCGCGGTGAGCAGCAGCTCGGTGTTGCCCTGGATGGCGGTGAGAAGGTTGTTGAAGTCGTGGGCGATCCCGCCGGCCAGCTGACCCACGGCCTCCATCTTCTGCGCCTGGCGGAGCAGGTCCTCCAGGCTCTTCCGCTCGGTGATGTCCCGCAGGTAGGCGAGGAGGTAGAGCGGCCGGCCGCCGCCGTCCTGCACGACGGAGCAGTCGAGATAGACCCACACCACCGTCCCATTGCTGCGGAGGAGGCGCCTTTCCCCGTCGTAGGAGCGGGCCTCGCCGCGGATCAGCCGCTCGCGCTGGCGCAGGTCGGCCTCCCGGTCCTCCGGATGGGTGATGTCCTCCGACCGGAGCGCCAGCAGCCGCTCCGCCGGGTAGTCGAGCAGCCGGCAGAGCCCCGTCGGCACCTTGAGCCAGCGACCGTCGAGCCCCAGGTGCGCGGTCATCACCAGGGAGAACTCCTCCGCCCGGGCCAGCTGCGCCTGGCTCTCGCGCAGGGCCTCCTCCACCCGGAGGCGCTCGAGCGCGCCGCCGCAGTGATCGGCGAGCGCCTGAAGGATGGCCACGTCCGCCTGGTCATAGGCATTCGGGGTGTAGCTCTGGATCGAGAGAATGCCCGCCGTGCGGTCGCCGTGATGGATCGGCACGAAGATGAGCGAGGCGGAGGGGCGGTGAGTGCCGAACGGGATGAGCCCGTCGATCGGGACGGTCGTCACGTCCTGCCGCAGAATCAGCTGAGCGCCGTCCCGGAGCACCTTGAGCGCCATCGGGCTGGGCGGGCCGTCCCGATAGGCCGGCGGCACGTCCACCGGCGGCCCCCCGAAGGAGTCCATGGTGAGCACGGTGATCACCTGCGAGTGGTCGGGCAGGAACAGGTCCAGGCTGCAGCTGTCCCAGCCGACCAGGTCCTGGGCCACACCCACGATGATCCGTGACGCCTCCTCGGGCGTCCGCGCGGCGCTGAGCCGCCGCCCCAGGTCGGTGAACGCCGCCTGGGTGCGCTCGGCCTGCTTCTGCCGCGTGACGTCCTGGGAGATCACCATGCCGGCGACGATTTCCCCAGCGTCGTCGCGCACCGGGGTCACGTGCACCCGGACCATGCGGTCGCCCAGCGGCATCTCGAAGGTGCTCGAGCGCCCCTCCAGCGCCTCCCGGCAGGCCCGCTCGACCGGAGCGCGGTCCCCGGGGGACAGCACCTCCGTGAGCCGCTTCCCCTCCAGGTCGGCGGCGGCGGCGCCCACGGCGCCCTGGTTGACGGAGGTGAACCGGCCCTCGCGGTCTACGGCCCAGATCAGGTCGGTGCCTGCCTCGAGGAGATGGCGGTAGAACCGCTGGCTCTCCCCGGGCACGCCGGGAGGCGGCGGGGAAGTGGTCGTCATGGGTTGAGGATCAGTCCTCTCGCTCGTCCCGTCCGGCGGGAGCCGGCGCGGGCGCAGGGTAGAGCCGCAGACGCTCCACCCGGCGGCCGTCCATGGCGGTCACTTCGAGCACGTGCGAGCCGGCGGGCACCCGGTCGCCCAGACGGGGCAGACGGCCCAGCTGGCCGAAGACGTACCCTCCGATCGTGGTGTAATCGGTGTCGTCGAGCGACTCGTCGTGTTCGGCGTTGAAGTCCGAGATGGGCATCGCCCCGTCGAGCTGGGGAGCGCCGTCCCCGGTGGTGACCTTGTCCTGGGGATCGTACTCGTCGTAGATGGGACCCACGATCTCCTCCAGCAGGTCTTCCATCGTGACCAGCCCGGCGGTGCCACCGTACTCGTCGAGCACCACGGCGAGATGGGTCTTCAGCCGTTTCATATCCGCCAGCACGTCCTCGACCTCGCGGGTGCCGGGCACGAAGAGCGGCGGGCGCATGACGGTGCGCACCGCCTGTCCCGGGCGGGACCGGAGGGCGGCCAGGATGTCCTTGGCGTGCACCACGCCGACGATCTCGTCCAGCGATTCGGTGTAGACCGGGTACCGGGAGCGCCCCGCCGCGGCGACCTCGTCCGCGGCCTCCTCCACGGTCCGATCGGCCTCCAGGGCCACGATCTGGGTCCGCGGGGTCATGACTTCCTGGGCGGTCTTCTCGCTGAACTCGAACACCCCCTCGAGCAGCCGGGCATCCTCTTGGAGCATGCTTCCGCCCTCGGTGCTCTGCTCCACCAGCATCCGGATCTCCTCCGGGGAGTGGAGCCGCTCGGTCTCGCCCGGCGGGTCGATGTTCAGCAGCCGGAGCAGCCGGTTGGCGGTGCCGTTGAGAATCGCGATGGGAAAGGCCATGACCCAGCTGAACCCGAGCAGCGGGGCGGCCACCCAGCCGCTCACCGCCTCGGGGTAGAGGAGCGCCAGGGCCTTCGGCATCAGCTCGCCCAGAATGATGTGCAGGACGGTGATGATGATGAATGCGACGATCGAGGCCAGCGTATGGGTGGCCACGGCCGCGGCCGACGCCGGCAGCCACTGGAAGGCGCCCTCGATCAGATGGGCCAGCGCCGGCTCGCCGATCCAGCCCAGGCCCAGCGACGCCAGGGTGATGCCGAGCTGGGTGGCCGAGATGTAGCGGTCGAGCGATTGAACGGCGCGGCGGGCGAGCCTAGCTTTGCCATCCCCCGCGCGGGCCATCTCGTCCAGCCGCGTCTTCCGCGAGCCCACCAGGGCGAACTCGGCCGCCACGAAGAACGCGTTCGCGAGGACCAGCACCACGACGGCGGCGAGCCCCAGGAGGACCGAGGATGTACTGGCAGGTTCCATACGTTTTAACTCTAGTACGGGCGCGGCCTTACCGCGAGAGACCGGGTTGATCCGCCGGCTCGAGGTCCCGCCTTTCGAGCGGCTCGACCCCTTGCTGCCCCGGCGGTCCGGCAGCGATCCGGCCACCCGGGCCGCGGTGTCCGCCATCCTGGAGGACGTGATCGCGCGGGGGGACGAGGCCGTCCGGGAGTATACCCGGCGCTTCGACGAAGTGGACCTCTCGCCCGCCCAGTGGGAGCTCGACCCCGCCACCTGGCAGGGCTCGCTGGAGCGGATCGACGCCGGGCTCCGGGCGGCGCTCGGCCTCGCGGTGGACCGGGTCCGGGAGTACCACACCCACCAGCGCGAGCCCGGCTTCCACCTGAGCCAGGCCGACGGCAGCGTCGTGGGGATGAAGGTGATCCCGCTGGACCGGGTGGGCCTGTACGTGCCGGGCGGGAAGGCCTCCTACCCGTCCTCGGTCGTCATGAACGCAGTCCCGGCCGTGGTCGCGGGCGTCAAGGAGATCGTGGCCGTGGTGCCGCCCGCCGGCGTGACCGACGCGGTGCTCGCCGCCTGCGCGCTCTCCGGTGTGACCCGGATCTTCCGGATCGGCGGGGCGCAGGCGGTGGCCGCGCTCGCCTACGGCACCGCCACCGTGCCGCGGGTGGACAAGATCGTCGGGCCGGGCAACCGCTGGGTGGCCGAAGCCAAGCGCCAGGTGGTGGGACAGGTGGGTATCGACATGATCGCCGGGCCGACGGAGGTCCTCCTCATCGCCGACCGGACCGCCGACCCCGACCGCGTCGCCCACGACCTCATCGCGCAGGCCGAGCACGACGAGGACGCGGTGAGCTGGTGCGTGACCTCCGACCCCCGGCTGGCGGAGGCGCTGCCTGGGGCGCTGGAGACCGCGCTCGCGCGCGCCCCCCGGGCGGCCATCGCGCGGGCGGCGCTGGAGCGCAACGGCCTGGTGGTGCTGGTGCCCTCCATGCGCGAGGCCATCGAGGTGGCCAACCGGCGGGCGCCCGAGCACCTCCAGATCGTGGCGGAGGGCGCCGAGCGGATCGCCCAGGCCATCCGGCACGCGGGCGCCATCTTCCTGGGCGACGATACACCCGAGCCGGTCGGCGACTACGTCGCGGGGCCCAGCCACGTGCTCCCCACCGGCGGTACGGCGCGTTACGCGTCTCCCCTCGGCGTGTACGACTTCGTGAAGCGCACCAGCGTCATCCGCTACACCGCGGAGCGCCTGGCGGCCGACCGGGACGCGATCGTGGCGCTCGCGGAGGCGGAGGGGCTCTACGGGCACGCGGAGGCGGTCAGGGTCCGAGGGGCGGCGGGGCGCAGGGGCGGCGGCGGAACGGCCCCAAGCGCTTAGGTTTCCCGGCATGGCCACGACCACTCGTCCGGACTGCGCCCATCTGTCGCGCGATCGCGCGGTGCCGCTGCCCCGGCTCCGTCTGGTGCTGGTCCTCACCTTCGTGTTCATGCTGGTCGAGGCGGTAGGCGGCTGGGTGAGCGGCTCGCTCGCGCTGCTGGCCGACGCGGGGCACATGCTGACCGACGTCGGCGCGCTCGCCCTCTCGCTGCTCACCGCCTGGATCGCCCAGCGCCCCGCCTCGGAAGGCAAGACCTTCGGCTACCTGCGGTGGGAGATCCTCGCGGCGCTGGTGAACGGCGCGGCGCTGTTCGGGATCGCGGCCTGGATCGTGATCGAGGCGGTGCAGCGCCTGCAGGACCCCCCGCCCATTCGGACCGGGCTCTTCCTGGCCGTGGCCGCCGCGGGACTGCTGGTGAATTTGGTGAGCCTGGCGGTGCTCCACGGCGTTCGGGAGGGGAGCCTCAACGTCCGCGGCGCCTACCTGCACGTGCTGGGCGATGCGCTCGGGTCGGTGGGCGCGCTCGCCGCCGCGGCGATCATCGCGCTCACCGGCTGGACCCTCGCCGATCCGATCGTGTCCATCGTGCTGTCCCTGCTCATCCTCCTCGGGGCCTGGCGGCTGGTGCGGGAGAGCACCGACATCCTGCTGGAGTCGGCGCCGCGCCACGTGTCGATCTCCGAGGTGCAGCGGCGGATGCTCGCCGTTCCCGGGGTGTCGGCGGTGCACGACCTGCACGTCTGGACCGTCACCACCGGCATGGTGGCCATGAGCGGCCACGCGGTAGTGCCGGACCTCGGCGCCCACCCGGGGGTGCTGGACGGGATCCGCGCCGAGATGGCGGGGCTGGGGATCGGGCACGTCACCATCCAGCTCGAGGTGGAGGACGGGTGCGAGGAGCCCGCCGGCTCCGCCGCCGTCGCGCCGGCGCAGGTGGCCCACCGGGGACACTCACACCCTCACTGACCCCGCCTTATCCGGCCCGCTGCCGTCTCTTGCGGCATCCCACAGCCTTGTCTATATATGCGCCGCGGAGGCCCGGGTCCCGGGCCTCAACCGTTACCGTCCCCGGCGGGACTGAGGGAAGTGCCGTTTGATTCGTAACTTGGCCATCATCGCTCACGTCGACCACGGCAAGACCACCCTGGTGGATCAGATGCTGCGGCAGGCGGGGGCGTTCCGCGCGAATCAGCAGGTCGAGGAGCGCGTCATGGATTCGAACCCGCTCGAACGCGAGCGGGGCATCACCATCCTGGCCAAGAACACGGCGGTGCGCTGGCAGGGCGTGAAGATCAACATCGTGGACACGCCCGGGCACGCGGACTTCGGCGGCGAGGTCGAGCGCATCCTCCGGATGGTGGACGGCGTGCTCATCCTGGTGGACGCGGCCGAAGGGCCGATGCCGCAGACCCGGTTCGTCACCCGCAAGGCGCTCGCCCTCGGTCTCAAGCCCATCGTCGCCATCAACAAGATCGACCGGGCCGATGCCGAGCCGCTCCGGGTGCACGACGAGGTCCTCGGGCTCTTCATCGACCTCGACGCCACCCACGACCAGCTCGACGCGCCGTTCCTCTATACCTCGAGCCGGGCGGGCACCGCCACGGCGGAGCTGGAGCAGCCCGGCACCGATCTGGAGCCGCTCTTCCGGGCCATCGTGGACCACGTCCCGGCGCCCAAGGGCGATCCCGAGGGCCCCTTCCAGATGCTGGTCTCCACCCTCGACTTCTCCAGCTTCCTGGGCCGGATCGCCATCGGCCGGATCGAGCGCGGCCGGGTGAAGGTGGGCGACCAGGTGGCGCTGCTGCCGCTGGGCGAGCCGGGCCCGGTGGCGGACGAGTCGTTCGAGCGGAACCGGGTCACCCGGCTCTACACCTTCGACGGGCTCCATCGTGTCGAGGTGGACGAGGCCGCCGCGGGCGACATCGTGGCGCTCTCGGGGTTCGAGACCATCGAGATCGGCAAGACCTTCACCACGGTGGACGCGCCCGAGCGGCTGGCGGGGATCGCGGTGGAGGAGCCCACGATCTCGGTGGACTTCATCGTGAACAACGGCCCGTTCGCGGGGCGCGAGGGGAAGTTCGTCACCAGCCGGCAGCTGCGCGACCGGCTGTTCCGCGAGCTGGAGCGCAACGTGGCGCTCAAGGTCGAGCCGACCGACAGCCCCGACACCCACACCGTCTCGGGACGGGGCGAGCTGCACCTCGGCATCCTGATGGAGACCATGCGGCGGGAGGGGTACGAGTTCCAGGTCTCCCGGCCCCGGGTCATCACCAAGCTGGGCGACGACGGCGAGCGGCTGGAGCCCTACGAGGAGCTCACGGTGGACGTGCCCGAGGAGTACATGGGCGTCGTCATGGAGAAGCTGGGCCCCCGGCGCAGCGAGCTGACCGAGATGCGCAACCCGGGGCAGGGCATGGTCCGGCTCACCTTCCGGATCCCCGCCCGCGGGCTCTTCGGCTACCGCTCGGAGTTCCTGACCGACACCCGCGGCACCGGCATCATGCATCATCGCTTCCTGGACTACGGCCCGTGGGCGGGCCCCCTGGCGGGTCGCAAGCGCGGGGTGCTGGTGGCCGACCGGGAGGGCAGCGTGGTGGCGTTCGCGCTGGGCAACCTCCAGGAGCGCGCGCAGATGTTCGTCACCCCCGGCGACCTGGTCTATGAGGGGATGATCGCGGGAGAGAACTCGCGCCCCGGCGACCTCGATGTCAACGTCACCAAGGAAAAGAAGCTGACCAACATGCGGACCACGGCCTCGGACGAGAACGTCATCCTGGAGCCCCCCCGCCAGATCACCCTCGAGTACGCGCTGGAGTACATCGAGGAGGACGAGTTGATCGAGGTCACGCCGAAGACCATCCGGCTGCGCAAGCGGGTGCTGACGGCCAACGATCGGAAGAAGGCCGCCCGGGCTGCCCGGGTGGCGGATGCGTCCTGACACGCCGGTATCACTTTTCTTGCCGTTGGCGGAGGACATCATGTGGGCCTGGGAGACGTCGGTGGCAGCCCCGGAGTTGCGTCGGAAGTTCGATGACGACGAGGACGAGTTCGAGGACGACGGGTTTACCTTCGACGACGAGGACGAGGACGAGGAGCTCGACGACGAGGAAGACCTCGACGACGAGGAGGACGTCGACGACGAGGAGCTGGAGGAGCTGGAGGAGCTGGAAGAGGACGAGGAGCTCCGCTGAGCCCCGGCCCGGGGCGGGCCCTGCCTTGCGCGGGCCGCTCCGGGCGACTATTCTCCCGTCCCCGCAAGGGCCTGTAGCTCAGGTGGTTAGAGCGCACGCCTGATAAGCGTGAGGTCGGTAGTTCAACTCTACCCAGGCCCATTGCTGGACGTATCAAGCCCCGTCTGGACTCAGGTCCAAGCGGGGCTTTTGCGTCGCCGGGCCTTTGCGC
>DASUSR010000210.1:0-10698 GCA_036375015.1 Gemmatimonadales bacterium | reverse complement strand
GCGAAGTAGTGCAGCCCGTCGGGCCGCTGCATCCGTCCGAGGTCGAAGGGACGGGGCCGGCCCGCCACCAGGGTGCGAGCGGCCCGCTCCGGCGAGGCCGGGATCCGCAGGTTGCCGGCGAGGAGGTTGCCGGTGCCCCCTGGGATCACGCCGAGACTCACCTCGGTGCCCACCAGCGCGGCGGCGGCCTGCATGGTGGTGCCGTCGCCGCCGAAGACAGCCACCACGTCCATCCCCTCCGCCACCGCGGACTCGGCGAGGCGGCGGGCGTCGCCCGGCCCGCCGGTGGCGAGCACCTCGGCCTCCCAGCCGGCAGCCCGGAGCGTGCGCATCACACCGTCCACCGCGCGCGGTTGGGTTCGGGCGGCGGCCGGGTTGGTGATGAGCAGGGCCCGGACCACGCTAGAACTCCCGTTCCCAGAGAATGTCGAAGCCGATCTGGTACGGGTTCTGGGTGGTGACCCCCGGAATGCGGGCCAGGCTGCTGCACGACTGGATCGTGGGCTCCACAGTGCTCTGCAGCCGCCACTCGCGGCTGAACCGGAACTCCAGGCTGGCGCCCAGGTTCCGGTAGCTGAGCTGGCTGAAGTCGGGGCAGAAGCCCGCATTGAAGGTGAGGAAGGTCTTCCGGCCGATCTGCCAGCCGGCCGCGAGCTGGGTCAGGCTCCCGGTCCCGGCCGGGCCCGGCGAGACGCCCGGACGGATCTCGATGAGATCGATCGGCACCCCGATGTCCTGGATCAGCGCGCGCTCCAGCTCGCTCGAGAGGGCGCTCGAGAAGTAGGAGAGCCCGGTCTGCAGGGCGCTCCCCCTGCCCAGCAGCTGCGCCTCGTTGGCCGGGTACCCCGTGATCAGGTAGGAGACCAGGTCCGTCTCCGAGATCGGCGGGCGGAAGGTGCTCTCCAACGTCAGCTTCGGCTGCTGGAGCGTGCCCTGGATGTTGGCGATGACCGGAATCTCCTCGCCCTGCACCGCCCGCACCGTGTGCCGGGCCTGGATGTCGAGGCGGGCGTTGAGATCCCCGAAGTACTGCACCTCTCCCCGGGTCACGGTGAAGTCGCGGGTGACCGGGCCGATCTTGAGGGTATAGCTGCCCCGGGGCGCATTGAGGGTGCCGGTGGGGCTGTAGGTCTCGCCCGCCTTGCTCACCCGCACCTGTCCCTCGAGCTGCACGTTGGCCTCGGCGGAGCGGAGCCAGACGTCGGACCCCATCACGACCTGCAGATCGTCCACCCGGAGCGAATCGAGGAACCGGTTCTGGAACGCCGCTCCCAGGTTCTCCCGCCGGATGAGGGTGGTGTCCACCAGATCGGCGATGGTGGGATCCTCGAGATCGATGATCCGTTTATTGACCAGGTCCGCGAAATAGAGCACGCCCTCGTTGGCGAGCAGCGAGCCGGTCAGCGTGGAGCCGAACACCGGCCCCTCGAGCTGGAGATCACCGGTGGCGGTGAGGGTGAGCAGGTTCCGCACGTCGAGCGCGCGGAACTGATCGGCCCGGAAATCGAGGTCGAGGATCGGCCGGGAGAGGTTCTCCAGCCTGATGGAGCCGGCCACCGCGAGCGATCCGCCGCCGCTGGTGAGCTCCACGTTGCGCAGCACCACCGAGTCGCCCTGGAGCACGGCCCCGCCCTCCACGGCGCCGAAGCGCACGCCCAGCCCCGGTACGTTCATGCTCCCCTCGCGCACCGCGATCGCGCCCTGCAGCCGGGGCGCCTCCCAGCTCCCCTCCACCTGCACGTCCGCCGCGAGGCGGCCGCTCACCCGGTTCACCGCGGGCGTGAGGGCCTCGAGGATTCCCAGGTCCACCGAGTCGGCGCGCGCGCGCACCAGGATCGGGCCATCCAGCCGACGCCGCTCGGCGCCGCGCAGCGCGAGATCGATCGGGAGATGGGCCTCGATCTCGAGCACCCGGGCTCCGGTGCGCCAGAGATCGAGGTTCGCGTCGAGCCGCTGGTTCTCGTAGTTCACCACGCCCTGCACGAACGGGGCGCGGAACTCCCCGAAGCGGGCCTCGCCCAGGCGAGCGGTGCCCCGGAGCGTGGGCGCCCGCGCCGTGCCTCCCACCTGGAAGTCGAGTCCGATCTCGCCCGCCACGCCGAGCGTGTCGCGCTGGAGCAGGGAGTAGAAGTCGTGGAGATCGAGCCCCAGGACCTGGACGGCGAGCTGGCCGGGCTCGTCGCTGGGCACCGACCCCGCCAGCCGCACCAGCCCCGAGCCGTCCACGGCCGCGAGGGTGAGCGGACTCACCGAGGGGGCGGCCTGGTCCAGCGCGATCACCACCGGCTCCTCCAGCCGGTAGCGGTGCAGCGGGAGCGAGGCGAGCAGGGTGTCCACCCAGAGCAGGCGCGCCTCCTCCCGCTCGTGGTACCGGCCGGCGCCGTCCAGGCGGACCCCCTGGCCCGCCGTGACGCCCGCCCTCCAGCCCAGCGAGTCGGCGTAGCCGCGCAGCTCGACGGCGTTGTCGCGCAGGGCATAGGTGCCCGCCGCGATCGAGTCGGCCCCGGCCGACGCGATGAGCGCCGGGCGCCGGCCGCCGCTCCAGTCGAGGGCGGCCGTGACCACCGGCGCCCGGTACTGCTGGAACTCGAGCCCGTCCACCCGCAGCTCGGTGACGATCCGGAGACTGTCCAGGCTCCCGCCCAGCTCTGCCGTGCCGACCGCGGTGCCGCCGAGCGGGGCCAGCTCGGGCGTGGTGTCCCGGCGGAGTCCCGTCGAGGCGAGCAGGAGGGAGTCGAATCCGATGAGCGAGTCGGCGGCGAGGCTGAACGCCATGCGTCCGTCGTGCGGCGCCGCCCAGCCGAGGGTGCCCGCGCCGGCCGCCCGGGCCCCCTGCCACTCGGCGTAGGCGGTGTCCAGCCGGATGACGCTGTCGTGGACTCCGCCGTGGGCGTATACGCTGTCGATGGTCCATTCGCGCACCCGGCTCCGGGTAAGGGCGAGCTGGAGGTCGCCCTCGGGAGCGCGCAGCGTGTCGATGCTGCCGGTCACCTGGAGCTCCCCCGTGAGCCGGGTGGGCAGGTCCCGCCCGGTCAGCGCCGCGAGGTCGAGCCGCGAGAAGCGGAGCAGCAGCTCCTCCGCCCCCCAGCGTGGCGGGAGGAGGGTCACGAACCCCGCGGCATCCACGGTGCCGATCTCGCCGGTGAGCGAGGCATCCACCTCGAGCAGCGCCAGCGTGCCCTCGCTTTCCACCCGGCCCCGCAGCTCGCCCTGGCTGCGCAACGTCGGGAAGGCCCGGCGGATCCCCTCGAACGAGAGCGGCTCGAGGCTCACGTCGGTGAGCAGGGAGAGGGTGTCGAACCGGGTGTCGAGGTGCACCAGACCGGTCACCGTGCTGGCCGGGCGGTCGCCGTCGCGGTGCCGGGCGGTGCCGCGAAAGGTGACGTTGCTGAGCGGGCCGTCGAGGGTGCCGGCCGCGGCGAGGCGGCCCTCGAGGATCACCGCGGGCGCCACCAGGCGGGCGCTGCGGAGATCGATGTCGGAGCGCTCGAGCTCGAACCCGGTAAAGGTGAGCCCGCTGTCGGGCCGGGCGCCCACGCCGCCCTCGCCGGCGAGGGTGGTGACCGGGTTCCCCGGGACCCGGGCATCGGCGAAGGCCCAGTCGAGCCGTACGTCCATGTCGGTGAGAAAACCCGACCCGGCGATGGTGCCGCTCAGCGTGCCGAAGAAGGGCAGGCTGTCCACGTACGCCCGGGCGGCGTCGAGGTTCACGTTGCGCAGGGTCACCCGCATGTCGCGGAAGCCCAGACCCCGGCGCCGGTCGGTGATCGCCACCAGCTCGCCGTCGATCCGCTGGGCGCCGTCCCCGAGGTGCAGATCGCGGATGTCGTACTCGGTGCGGGTGCCGTTCACCGAGCGGGCGGCCAGCACGCCGCTGCCGGTCATCGAGGGGAAGTCAGGCGAGACCCAGCGGAGGTCGTCCAGATTCACCTGCGGCGCGATGACCTGGAAATCGTAGAGAGTGGTGTCGTCGGGCCAGGTGACCGCGCCGCCGCCGGAGAAGCGGGTGTCGGGGAGCGCGCCCTCGGCCAGGCTGAACACCGCGCTGTCGCCCCGGAGCCGCACCCGGCCCACCGCGTCGCGTAGGGTCACCGCGGGATCGTTGACCCGGGTGGCGAGCGAGTCGAGGTCCACGGTGAACGGCTGCCGGTCGGGCGTCGTGATCCGGAGCCGCGAGATCCGCGCGGTGAGATCCGAGAGCAGGATGACCCGGCGGAGTCCCTCGGGGCTCTCCTCGATGATGCGGCCCGGCTGGGCCCGCTGCGCGGCCAGCGCCGAGTCGCGCTGCTCCTGGGTCCGGAGCGAGCGATCGGGGTTCCACGGCAGCGCGATCCGCAGCACCCCGTTGTTGAGCCGTACGTTGTAGAAGTCCACCAGGGGAGAGGGGCCGCCGCCCTTGCCCTTGCCGAGTCCGAGCACCTCCTCGTAGTTCATCCGCCCGTTGCGGTGCTTGATGAGCTGGATGACCGGACGCTCGAGCTGCACCGTGCTCAGCACGACCTGGCCCGCGAGCAGGTTGGGAATCCGGAACCCGACCTTGACCCGCGGCAGATCGGCCAGGAGCGCGCCGCTGGTGTCGCGGACCACCAAGTCCTGGAGCGTGAGGTCGTAGAGGAACGACCCCGAGATCGCGCCGACCTCGACCTGGCCGGTCACGATCCGGTCGAGCATGCGTGACACCGTGCGGGCGAGGAGATCCCGGCCGGGCGGCGTGAGGATCATGGACGTCACCACCCCGAGCACCATCGCCACGGTGCCGAGGAGGAAGATGAACACGAACCGCGCGAGACGGCGTCGCATCAGAACGCCTGGCCGACCGCGAAATGGAAGGTCACGCGGCCGTCGCGGTCGAGCTCGTAGGTGGGCTGCCCGTCCACCGGGGCCAGGGAACCGTCGGTATCGACCTGGAAGAGCGGACCCGCCTGCAGCTTGTAGGGGTTGTAGGCCACGTCGAGCCGGGCCGGACCGAGCGGGGTGCTCAACCGGATGCCGACGCCGGGGGTCACGCGGATCACCGCGTCCGAGGTGCCCAGCCCGCTGCGCTGCCACGCCCCGCCCGCGTCCACGTAGCCGGCGAGGCGCAGACGCGAGCTGAACACCGGCGAGGGCACCCGCAGCTCGATGTTGGCGACCGCGAGCGTGTTCCCCCCGGTCGGCGCCACCTGCACCTCGCCCGGGTCGATGGTGCCGCCGGCGGTGTCCACGTGCGCCTTCGACACCACGTAGACCACCGGACCCAGCTCGTTGCGCTCGAACCCGCGCACGTCGTTGGGCCCGCCGGCGTAGAAGCGCTGCTCCGGGGGGATGAAGTTGCCCCGCTGGGTCGCCACGTCCACCGTGGGCGAGAAGATGATCCCGCCCCGTACCCGCCAGCTCAGCACCACGTCGCGGCTGAGCGGCCGGTACCAGGAGGCGTCACCCACCAGGCGGGTGAACTGCTGGAACGAGGCCGAGCCCAGGACCCGGGAGCTCACCGTCAGCTCCACCGACTTGAGGCTGCCGCGGGACGGATCGAGCGGATTGTTCACCCTGGGGAAGCTCGCCAGCCCGGTCAGGGTGGCGAGCACCCGGTTCCGCCGCAGCAGGTCCACCACGTCCGGGGTGCAGGCGTTGAACGAGGCGCAGAAGCTCGCGTCGGTGGCCTCGGTGCGGCCGTAGGACAGGTTGTAGCTGAGCGACAGCGGGTCGCGCCGCCGTGGCGACTCGCGCGTGAGGCTGATCGTGGTGCCCGTCTCCCGGCGGAGATACACCTTGAACTCCGACCGGCGCTCGGTGTACACCGAGACCGCCAGCGTGTTGTTGGAGCTGAGGAACGCCGGGCGCCGGAGCGAGGCGCCCAGGGTGTAGTTCACCCGGGCGGAGCCGATGGGGTCGTCCCGCGAGGTGCTGCAGATGTTCTCGGCGAGTCCCCAGTCGAAGGGGCTCCCTACGCCGACCTTGGAGATCCGGCTGGTGAGGTCGAGGATGCGGCCGTTGCTGCCCAGGAAGTTGCGCGAGGTCCAGCCGAGCGAGCCGCGGAAGCAGTCCTCGGTGCCGTAGCCCGCGCCGCCGCGGATTCGCCGGCGGCGGCCCTCGTTCACCTGCACGATGAGCGGAACCGAGTCCATGCCGGGCTGGTACTCGGCCGAATCGATGTTCACCGTGGCGAAGCGGAAGAGGTCGGAGCCGTAGAGGTTGCGCTGACTCTGGAAGAGCTCGTCCTGCGAGTAGCGCCGGCCGGGCCGGGCCACGAGCAGGTTGCGCACCAGCGCGGGCTCGATCCGCTGGGCGCCCACCACCTCCACCCGGCCGAACACCGCGCGGTCGCCGGGCACCACGTCGAGCTGGATCTCGGCGGTGCCGGCCTCCCGGTCGCTCTCGAAGGCCGTGAACACCCGGGCGTCGGGATAGCCGCGGTCCTTGAGGCGCCGGGTGATCGAGTCGGCGCTCGCCTGCATGGCGTAGCGGTTGAACGCGTCGCCGGGGCGGAGCGGGAGGTCCACCCGCATCCGGCGCTGGAGCCAGGCGGGCAGGGAGTCCGCCCCCAGGATCTCGAGCGAGCGCACCACGATCGGCTCGCCCTCCTCGATCCGGAACGTGATGTACACGTCCTGGATCTCGCGCCGCACCGTGGTGTCCACCTCGACCCGGGGATACCCGCTGCGGCGGTAGAGGACCTGCAGACGGACCACGTCGCGGCGGAACTCCTGCTCGTTGAAATAGCGCTTCTCACCCAGCCCGAGCCAGCGGAAGAGGAAGGCCCGGGCGAACCAGCTCGACACGGTGGTGCTGATGGCGCTGGCGAGCACCTCGTCGGGGATGGCTTCGTTGCCCTCGAAGGCGAGCTGGCGCACCACCAGATCGTCCCGCTCGGGCTCCTGCGCCCCCAGGCTCGCGGGGCCCGGCCAGAGGACCAGCAGCAGCAGCACCCCGAGCCACCTCATCGGCGCTCCGGGGGCGGAGGGTACTGGGCGGACCGGCGTGGGGGCGCGATTGACGGCATGTTGTAAGCTCTGTAGTTTGCCGGGGTTACGAACCTAAGTCAAATTGAAGCGGGGCCGACTGACAGCGGGGCGGCGGGGCGGGTTCGCATCCGAGCTCCCGGCGGCGAGCCCGACCGCCCCCTGCCCTCCCGCCCTCCCGCCCCGCGGTCACCCATGTACCGACTCCTCCCCGTCATGTGCGCGCTGCTCGCGGCCTGCGATTCCGGCCCCCGCACCGCTCCGGGTCTCAACTACTATCTCACGTCCGACCCCGCCTCGCTCGATCCCGCGCTCTCCACCGACGTCCAGACCGGCGAGGTGGCGGCGCTGCTGTTCGACAACCTGGTGCAGTTCGATGCCGACGCCCGGCTCCAGCCGGGGATCGCGAGCCGGTGGGAGTCGGACTCGACCGGGCGGGTCTACACCTTTCACCTGCGGCGCGACGCGGCCTTTCACGACGGTCGCCCGATCGGCGCGGCCGAGGTGCGGGCCTCCATCCTGCGCGCCCTCGACCCCGCGTCCCGGGTCGGGCGGCAGTGGCCGCTGCTGCCGATCGCGGGGGCGCGGGCCTATGCCTCGGGCCGGGCGAAGAGCGTCCGCGGCATCCGCGTGCCGGACGACTCGACCATCGTGTTCACGCTGGAGGAGCCGCTCAACATCTTCCCCAAGTTCCTCGCCATGCCGGTGGCGGCGGTCGTCCCGGTGCCGGCGCCTCCGCAGTTCGAGCAGCGGCCGGTGGGAAGCGGGCCGTGGCGGTTCGTCTCCTGGTCCCACGACGATCTCCTCGTCCTGTCGCGCAACGAGCGGTGGTGGGGCACGCCGCCGGCGGAGGACACGATGCGCATCCGCATCATCCCCGAGCCGCTCACCCAGGCCGCGGAGTACGAGTCGGGATCGCTCAGCGTGGTGGAGATCCCCTTCGGCGAGACCCGCCGCTGGGAGCAGACCAACCCCGACGAGCTGCAGCGCCGGCCCGCCCTGCGCGACCTCTTCATCGCGATCAACACCCGGCGCGGGCCGCTCCGCGACCTGCGGGTGCGCCGCGCCCTCAACCACGCGGTGGACGTCGAGACCATCCTCAAGACCTCGATGGCAGGCCGGGGGGTCCGCGCGGCGGGCTCCATCCCGCCGGGCATCCTGGGTTACGATTCGACCCGGGCGCCGTATCCCTGGGACACCGCCGCCGCCCGCCGCCTGCTGGCCGAGGCCGGCTACGGCGACGGCTTCCAGCTCCAGCTCTGGCGCAGCAAGCGCGCCGAGCTCGCGCGCATCGCCCAGGTGGTGCAGCAGGATCTCGCGCTCGTCGGCATCCGGGTCGAGATCGTGGAGCGCGACGCGCCCAGCGTGCGGGCCACGGTCCGCAACGGCGAGGCCGACCTGTTCCTCGGCGACTGGTACGCCGACTACCCCGACCCCGAGAACTTCACCTATCCGCTCTTCCATTCGGTCAACCAGGGACCCGGGGGCAACTACGCCTTTCTCTCGGATTCGGTGCTCGACGCCATGATCCTGCGCGCCCGCGCCACACCCGACGAGGCGGAGAAGGCCCGGCTCTCCCGCGAGATCGACGCCAGGGTGTTCGAGCTCGCGCCGTGGATCTTTCTCTGGTTCCCGATCGACGTCTGGGCCCAGCACCCGACGGTCGAGGGCTGGCGCATCCCGGCGGTCTTCACCGGGCAGCGCTGGCTCGACGTGCGCCGGGTGGGCGAGTGAGGCGCTTCCTCCTCGCCCGCCTGCTCCTCCTGGTGCCGACCCTGCTCGGCGTGCTCGCGCTCACCTTCCTGCTGCTCTACGTGGCCCCCGGCGATCCGGTACAGGCCATGGTGGGCGAGCGTGCCGACCCCGAGACCCTGGCCCGGCTCCGTGCCGAGCTGCACCTGGACGACCCGCTGCACCTCCAGTTCCTCCACTACGTGGGCGGTGTGGTCCAGGGCGACCTCGGCACCAGCTACATCACCCGGCGTCCCATCCTGACCGATCTGCTCCAGCGCTTCCCCGCGACGCTCCGCCTGGCCGGCGCCGCGATGCTGTTCGCGGCCGTCGTCGGGATCGGCGTGGGGATCTACGGCGCCTGGCGTCCCGGGAGCTGGGCCGACCGGCTCACCGCCATCGGCGCGTACCTCGGCGTCTCCTTCCCGGTATACTGGGTGGGGCTGATCCTGATCCTGGTCTTCGCCGTCCATTTCCGCTGGCTGCCGCCCTCCGGGGCCGGCGGAGTCAAGTACCTGATCCTCCCGGCGCTGGCGCTCGGCATGCGCTCGGTGGCGTTCCTCTCGCGGATGACTCGGGCGGCGATGCAGGAGGTCCTGCAGAGCGACTTCGTACGCACGGCGCGGGCCAAGGGACTCGGCGAGGGACGGGTGGTGCTCTCCCACGCTTTCCGCAACGCGCTGCTGCCGGTGGTGACGGTGCTGGGACTCGACTTCGGCAGCTATCTGACCGGCTCGATCCTCACCGAGACCATCTTCTCCTGGCCCGGCGTGGGCCGATATGTCCTCACGGCGCTCGACAAGCGTGACCTCCCGGCGATACAGGGGAGCATCCTCTTCCTCAGCCTGGTGTTCGTGGTGGTGAACCTGATGACCGATCTGCTCTACGCGAAGGTGGATCCTCGGGTGGCCTATGATTGACAGCGACGGGACAGGCGGGCAGGCGGGGGGGCGGGCAGAGGGGTGGTGGAGGCGGCTGTTCCTCCTGTGCACACTCCCGGCGGCGTTCTTGATCCTGGCACCCACCTCCGCCGCCGGCCAGAGTCTGGAGAAGCGGCTCGACCGGCGCCTCGACGCGCCGCCGCTCGACCGCACCCTGTGGGGCGTGATGGTGGTGGACCAGAAGGGGAAGAAGCTCTACGGCCGCAACGAGGGCCGGCTCTTCACCCCGGCCAGCAATACCAAGCTGGTGGTCACCGCGGTGGCGGCGGCGATGCTGCCGCCGGACTTCCGGGTCCGCACCAGCGTCTACGCCTCCGCGCCGGTGGTCAACGGGGTGCTGCACGGCGACCTGGTGCTCTACGGCCGCGGGGACCCCACGCTGGGCCGGCGCTGCTACGCCACCGACACCCTGGTCGAAGGGGCCTGCGACCGTGATCCCTTCGCCCGGCTGCGGGCGCTGGCCGACACCCTGCGGCAGAGGGGGCTGCGGGAGGTGCGGGGCGACCTGGTGGGCGACGGGAGCTGGTTCGAGCCCGCGACGGTCCACCCCGGATGGGAGAGCTTCGATCTCAACTGGTGGTACGCGGCTCCGGTGTCGGGACTCGGCTTCAACGACAACAGCGTGGACTTCACCTGGCAGCCCGGCCCCGGCGTCGGTGCACCCGCCCGGATCACGCTCTGGCCCGACATCGGCGAGGTGCTCTTCGAGAACCGGACGGTCACCGTTCCCGCCGGCGCCGACTCCGACGTGAGCGACCGGTTCTACCGGGTGCCGGGGACGGCGCGGGTGTGGGCCGAGGGCAGCGCGGCGCTCGACCATCCGCCGAGGACCGAGTCGTTCGCGGTGGCGGACCCGAGCCTCTACGCGGCGCGGGCGCTCCGGGCCGCGATCTTGGAGGCGGGGATCTCGATCGCCGGCACCACGCGCTCCACCACCGACTCCCTGCTCTACCGCCACGCGCGGGCCACTCCGCCGCTGGCGGAGGTGACCTCCCGGCCCCTCAGGGACTGGATCTTTCCCATCCTCAACACCAGCCAGAACCTGTTCGCCGAGACGCTGCTCAAGCAGCTCGGCCGGCGGTTCG
>DASUSR010000209.1:0-6507 GCA_036375015.1 Gemmatimonadales bacterium | reverse complement strand
CGACTCCGGCTTGTGGATGTTCGGGTCGTACGATGGATAGCCGGGGGTGAGACCGCCGTGCCAGATCCAGAACTCCTTCACACCCAGGTCTTCCACGTAGTGGCGAGCGTTGAAGCGCTGGAAGATCTGGTGATGATCTGGGCGATAGATGGGGAACCCGCCCTCCATGCCGCCGACCGGTCCCGGCGGCAGCGGCTCGTACACGGTGATGGCGGCCACGACCTGGTACCCTAGCGCGGGCTGGGCGTCCGGGTTCTGGTAGCCGCGGAAGCGGCTGCCCTCCTCCAGCATGAACTTCACCCGGAAGTCGAAGGTATCCAGTCGCCGCTCCATGTCCTGCAAAGAGATGTGGCCCAGCTCCCAGTAGTCGGGACTGACGGAGCTGTCGAGCATGACGCCGTCGGCCGTCGGGAGATAGCGGAGGATCACGACCGGCATCGGGTACCGGCTGTTGGACGCGGGCGTCGCGAGATAGGGATGGATCTGCTCCACCTTCGGCGGGAGCAGCGGCGCCTTCACCCTTATCGCCACGCTTCCCTGCACCTCGCCGATCGCGGCGCTGATAGTGGCTACTCCGGCCTTGAGTGCCTTGATCACGCCGTCGGTATTGACCGTCGCGACGGCGGGATTGGAGCTGGTCCACGCGGCCTGAGACGGCGGATAGTCCTGCGTGCCGAGGTTGGTGGTCGCCCTCAGCTTCGCCGGCTGCCGCCAGGTCACGAACGGCTCGCTGGTGATCGGCTCGATGGCGAGACTCACGATCCGCGGATCGGTGGCATAGCTGGCGGCGATTTCCTCCGCCGTTCGCGGGATATCGCTGATTCGGACGTTGTCCATCACCCCGCCCGCCTGAAAAGACCCGTTCACGCTCCCGATAAACATCTCCGCGGGCATCGATGGGATCAGATCCGGTGACCGATGGGACACCACTTGAACGCCGTCGATGTACTCGGTCATTACACCGGGAACCGTCCAGGTGACGGCAACATAGTGCCACTCCTCGGCGAGCCAGTGCCCCATGTTGTACACCCGGTACTCTTCGGAATCATCCTCGTTGATCAGAAATCGCAGGTTGTCCGCGGCGTCCTTACATATGTGAAGGGCTGCCTGCAGCCAGACAAAGCAGTGGTTGGTCTGATCGTCGCCGTTCCAGGTGGGCTTGATCCAGAACTCGATCGTGCCCGCCGCGGCCTGGATGTTCCCGGCGGTCGCATAGGCCAGCCGGTCCGCGTTGTCCACCAGCACTCCCTTGCCCCGAACGCCGGGCACGAACGTCAGCCCTGATGCCTGGCTCGGCGTCTCGCCGGCCACGCCGGCGAGGCTGCCGTTCAACCGCAGAAGGAGCAGCGTGTGGCGGTCGCTGGCGACCGCGTGCTCCGGCTCGGCCGGGGTCTGCTCGACCGGCTCCTGCGGGTTCTCGCACGCGGTGAAGCCTAGGGAAAGCAGCAGGAGCGCCGTGAGGAACTTCGAGTGAGAGCTCGTCGCGGTGGTGGTCGCCCGGGCGGGCGAGTTGCGCGGTGGCATGTTCGCCTCCTCAGTGCGGAGGCGCGACGGGACGCGGCCTCCAGCCCGAGGCTAGCAGGAGGGCCGTGAAGTGGGCATGAAGGCGACAGGAACCGGCCTTCAATTCGACTTCAGACCGACCTCACGCACCAGGGGACGGCGACGCGCTCTTGAGGGGTGGGTACTCCCCAGGCGGCTGGCGATCCCCCGCCACCTCCGGAGGTGGAGCGGTTGGTGCGCGAGAACCTGCTGCCCGAGAAGAAGTTCCGCCCGGGCTTCACGCCGATGCTGGTGCACACCGGCCGGGAGCTGATCCGTCGGTGGGTTCGTGCAGAAGGCGAGCTCGGCGTACCGATGGGTGTCGTTACGACCCGACGACGCCGAAAGGTGATGGCGCGCTCGCCCACGTGATTCCGGCGCCGGGTGAATGCATCGCGGCGAGACGCGACAGGATTGCTTTCAAGCGCTTTCTGGATCGGGCGGCCCGATCGGCCGATCGTTTCTCCCCTGACGGACTTCGGGAAGCGAGGGGAGGATCGGGAGCCAGAAGACAAGGCCGGGATCCCCGCGCATGAAGCGCTGAAACCGTCGAGCTCGATCCGTCAGCGGGTGCGCCCGGTGCGTCACGACGTCGAGCCGACCCGGAACCGCCGGCAGTCGAGCGGGAGCCTCGACGGCCGCCCGGGAAGCCTTTCGGGTCGGCCGGGGATCGTTGAGGGTCGATCGGGAAGGCTCCGAGACCGATCGGGAGCTTCGGCGGCGGGCCGGGAGGTCCTTGCAGCCGACCGGGCAACGCAGGCTATGGACCGGTTTGCTCCTGCGGCAGGTGCGGACGCAGTGTGGGCGAGCCCTGCCGCTAGAGCGCTTTGCGATACACCCGGAATGTCTTGGTCCGCACCCCTCCCGCCGCCGTGATGATGTGCCTTACCGGGCGATTCTCCTCGTGGACCAGCGACAGCTCGCCCCCGCTGAGCCCCAGCCGCGCGCTGCGGGCGACGATCGCGGCGACGAGGGCCGGCGCCGCGCCGCTCGCCCGCCACTGCGGACGAACGCCGAGCAGCATCATCCTTGCCCGGCGGACGGTGCGCGCGCCGAGCGCCAGGCGGAGAAGACCGAACGGCCACAGCCGCCCCCGAACCCGCGCCAGCAGCGGGCTCAGCTCCGGAAGCGCGAGCGCGAACCCGATCGCCTCGCCCCGCTGCTCCCCGACGAGGATCAGCTCCGGCCGGTAGAACGGCCGGAACTCCTCGGCCCGGCGGCGGAAGTCCTGCCACGCGATCGGCAGGAATCCCCAGACGTCGTCGAACGAGTCGTTGTAGAGCCGGTGGAGCAGGCGCAGCTCGGCGGCCCATGCGGCGGGGCGCATCGGCCGGACGGTGATCCCGCCGGCTGAGGCCCGTCGCGCCGCGCGAAGCGCAATCTCGGTGAGGCCCGCCTCGGTGCTCCACTCGTACGCATGCTGATCGAACCACCGCCGGCAGCCGTGCTCCTCGAGCAGGCGGGCGTAATACGGGTGGTTGACGGGAGTGAGCAGCGACGCCGGCCGCTCGTGCCCCTCGACCAGCAGCCCCATCTCGTCATGGAAGGTGAGCCCCACGGGGCAAGCATCGTGCGGGCGCCCCGCTCCCGCAGCACGGCCCCGGCGGCCGCGAGCAGCGCGTCCGCTACCGCGGGATCGTCCACCGTCTCGAAGCACCCGAAGCCGCCGGTGTCCGGTGCCCAGCGCTCGGCGAAGTCGCGGTCGTAGAACGCCGCGATCCGGCCGACCGGCTTCCCGCCGCGCCAAGCGACGAAGCGCCGGACCTCCCGCCCGTCGAGCGCCGGGTTGTGCGCCGGATCCCAGCGGCGTCGCTCGTCGCGCCGCAGGGGCGCCGGCCAGCCCGGCACGCCGCGGTAGAGCCGGTAGGGCAGGGTCCAGAACGCCCGGTGCCCCCCGCGACCGCCGACCGGCGTGACCTGCACTGGCGGAGACATGGCGAGAGCCTACGGTCCGGCACCGCCGCGGTCAACGCGGGCCCACGCCCGCGCCCGCGCTCTTGCGCACCCGCCGGTCGCGACGGTAATTGAGAAAGTTCGGTCCCCACAGGAGCCCGCGCTCATGCGTCCGGCCGGCATCCTCCCCCATTACCGGATCCTCGCCGTGGCCGGGGTCGCGCTGCTGCACCTGCTCGCCTATCTCGTGGTCACGCGGATCAATGCCGCGCGGCCCGAGCAAGCGCTCTGGGACCTCGCGACGGCGCTCGACGGGTCGATCCCGCACCTCCCGCTCACCTGGCCTCTCTACTGGCTGGTCTATCCCTTCGTGCCGGTCGTAGGGCTGCTGGCGATGCGGCGCATGCCCGACCCGGTGTTCCGCCGCTGCGTGCTGGCGTTCTCCGGCATGCTGCTCCTCGGGGCCGTGGTCCAGCTGCTCCTGCCGGCGCGCGCGCCCTGGCCCGAGTCCCCCGCGCCGATGCAGGACTTCTATCACTCCTCGGGGCTGGTGCTGCCCTACGCCAATCTGCCCTCGATGCACGTCGCGTTCGCGGTGCTCGCCGCGGCGATGTACGGGAGCGTCAGTCCCTCGCGCGGCCGACCGCTAATCGCGGCCGCGGGCGCCGCGGGTATCACGCTCGCCACGCTCACGCTCAAGGAGCACTACGTCCTCGACGCCGTCGCCGGCGTGGCGCTGGCGCTCGGCACCTGGTGGTGGTGGCGGTCGCGCGCCGAGACCGTGACATGGAGAGTAGGCCGGTGACGCACACCGAGCGGGTCCACGTGCTCTTCGGCGCCGGCCTGGCGCTCCTCGGGCTGCTCGCGATCCTGGCCGAGCGGCGGCAGAACCGGCTGGCGGCGACGGGATGGCCGATCCTCGCCTTTCTCATCGGACTGCTCCTCTTCATCCCGGTCGAGGCGCAGACACGCACGTACACCCAGGTAGGTTGGATCGAGCTGCTGCGCACCATCGCGCCGGACCGGCCCGCCACCTGGATCGAGGACTGGCTGGACAAGGCGCGCGCCGGTCATGTCGTCCAGCACAAGATCGGGGGCCTCGTGGCCATGATCGCCGGGCTCGTCGAGCTCGGCCTCGCCCGCGGTTGGCTGACGTCCGTCGGCTGGCGGCACGTGCTGCCGGCCGCCCTGGTCACCGTCGGGCTGGCGTTCGGCATCCACGGTGGCACCTCGCACCATCTCCCGTTCCGCCTGGAACAGTCGCACCATCACCTGCTCGGCACCGGCCTGGTGGTCGCCGGCGTCACCCTGGCCCTGTCCCGCGCCGGCGTGCTGCGGCGGCGGGCGTGGGCGATGGTCTGGCCGGTGCTGGCGCTGCTCGCCGGGCTCAACCTCGCGCTCTTCTACCGATTGCCCGCCGATTCGGCCCCTCACGCGGGCCACGGGCCGGCGGCTCCCCCCGCGTCCCCGGAGGCGCCATGAAGGTCCTGGTCCTCGGCTGCGGCGAGATGGGTCGCGTCGCGGTGGCCGATCTGCTGCGCTACGGACAGCTGTTCCGCACCGTCGGCATTCTCACCCGCCATCCCGAGCGGGTGGAGGAGTTCCTCGGGACGGTGCCCGACCGCCGGCGCGCCGTCATCCACCGGGGCGACGTGCAGGACGAGGCGGCGCTCGCCGGGCTCATGCGAGGCTACGATGTGGTCTGCAACCTCGCCGGCCCCAACTATCTCAACGCGGTGCCGGCGGTGCGCGCCGCCATCGCGGCCGGGGTGCACCTGGTGGACGTCTCCGACGACTGGGAGGCCACCCTCGCCATTCTGGACCTCCACGGCGCCGCGGTGCGCGCGGGCGTCACTATCGTCGTGGGGCTCGGCGCCAGCCCGGGCGTCACCAACGTCCTCGCCCGGGCCGGCGCCGACCGGCTCGACCGGGTCGAGGAGGTGCGCACCGCCTGGGTGATGCGCGGCTCGGACATGGGCGGCCCCGCCCTCAGCATGCACCTGCTCTACTCCCTGCCGCATCGCGCCTTCGTCTTCGAGGACGGGGCGATGCAGGAAGTGCGACCGTTCGTCGACGGCCGCGAGACGCTCGACTTCCCCGAGCTCGGCGCGGTGGAGGTGACCCACATCGGGCATCCCGAGCCCTTCACGCTCTCGCGCTACATCCCGGGTGTACGGTACGCCGACGACAAGGCGACGTTCCTGCCGGTCGAGGTCGCGCGGATGATCGTGGAGCTCGGGCCGCTGGCGCGCTCGCCGCATCCGGTGGTGGTGGGGGACGCGCGGGTGGACCCCATGGCCTTCGCTGCGGCGTACCTGCATCAGACCTGCGGCCGCCTGGACGGCGTGCCCACGACGGCCGCCCTCCGCACCGAGGTGCGCGGCGAGCTGAGCGGTCGGCCCACGCGGATCGTCTACACGGCCTCGGGCCGGATCGGTATCGGCACCGGGGCGCCGGCATCGATCGGGGCGTGCCTGCTCGGGCTGGGCAAGCTCACCCGGCCGGGCGTGTATCCGCCCGAGGCGTGCATCGACCCCGAGTGGTTCCTGCTCGCGGTCTCCATGCGCCGGCTGGGCGACGTGCACGAGGAAGTGCTCGAGTGGGAACGCGAAGAGCGGCGGCCCATGGTGGCGGTCCCGGGGTAGGCGTGTCGGTGCTGCACGCCGCGGTGCCCATCTTCTTCGGCCTGATGGGGCTCGAGTGGCTCGCCGCGCGCCGCCGGGGACGGCGGGTGTACGAGCTGCGCGACTCGGTGATGGATCTGGGCTGCGGCATCCTCAGCCAGATCTGCGGGGTGTACCTTACCCTGCTGAGCCTCGCCGCCTATCGCCTGGTCGCGCGGACGGCGGCGGAGCGGGACCTGTCGCTCATCCCGGCCTGGCCCGAGGGCGGGCCGTTCGCGTCGCCGGAAGCGGCGCTGGGCTGGGTGATCGTCTTTCTCCTCGTGGATCTGGGCCAGTACTGGATGCACCGGGCGTCCCACCGGGTGAGCTTCCTGTGGGCCTGCCACCTGGTCCACCACTCGAGCGAGCAGCTCAACTACGCCGTCGCCCTGCGCAACAGCAGCCTGCA
>DASUSR010000208.1:0-13916 GCA_036375015.1 Gemmatimonadales bacterium | reverse complement strand
CTGGGGCTCGACCGGGAGCGCACCAATGTGGACGGCGGAGCCGTGGCCCTGGGCCATCCGCTCGGGGCGAGCGGCGCCCGCATCACGCTGCACCTGCTGCACGCGCTTCGCCGCCGCGGCGGGCGGTACGGCCTGGGCACGGCCTGTGTGGGGGGAGGTCAGGGGGTGGCGGTTGTGGTGGAGAGCATCCAGTGACGGGGCCCGTATGGAACTTCTCGTAGCCGCCCTCGGCGTGGCCGTCGTCTACTCCTTCCTGAGCCTCCGGGTGCTCCGGCAGTACGAGCGCGGGGTGGCCTTCTTCCTGGGACGCTACTGGGGCACCAAGGGGCCCGGGCTCATCTTTCTGCCCGCGGGCTTCGCCGGACAGAAAAGGGTCTCGCTGCGGATCGTGGCCCTGGACATCCCGCCCCAGGACGTGATCACCAGGGACAACGTCTCGGTCAAGGTGAACGCGGTGCTCTACATGCGGGTCACCGATCCAGCCAAGGCGGTGATCGAGATCGAGGACTACCTCTACGCCACCAGCCAGCTCGCGCAAACCACGCTCCGTTCCGTGCTGGGCGAGGTGGAGCTCGACGAGCTGCTCTCCGACCGCGAGAAGATCAACGCGGTGCTGAAGCGGATCATCGACGAGCGGACCGACCCCTGGGGAATCGAGGTCTCCGCGGTCGAGGTGAAGGACGTGGATCTGCCGGACCAGATGAAGCGGGCGATGGCCCGTCAGGCGGAGGCCGAGCGGGAGCGGCGCGCCAAGGTGATCGCCGCGCAGGGCGAGTTCCAGGCCTCGGAGACGCTGGCCCAGGCGGCCCGGACCCTGGCGCAGGAGCCCAGCGCGCTGCAGCTGCGCTACCTCCAGACCGTCACCGAGATCGCGGCCGAGAACAACTCCACCACCATCTTCCCGATTCCCATCGAGCTGTTCCGGCCGTTCCTTCAGTCCCTCGCGCCCCGGCCCGCCGAGCGCCCGGAGGCCGATCCCGCCGAGTCTCCGGGCGCGGCGCTGCCGGCCGGCGACCTCTCGAACCTGATGTCCCAGCTCCGGCTGGGAGCGGCGCGCTCGCCGAGCCAGGAGTAGCATGGCCGACGGCTCCCCGGTCCGGATCGATCGGGCCGCGCTCGAGCGGATCATCCAGCGCGCGGCCGAGCTTCAGACTTCGGAGCGCGAGGTGGGCGAAGGGCTCACCTCCGACGAAGTCCTGGCCCTCGGCCGGGAAGTGGGCATTCCGGGCCGCTACCTCCAGCAGGCCTTGCTGGAGGAGCAGCACCGCATGGTGAGCGCCGGCCCCGGCGGGGTGATGGATCGCCTCACCGGCCCCTCCACCGTGACCGCGCAGCGGGTACTCCGCGCCGAGCGGGAGGAGATCGAATCGGCGCTGGTCCGGTTCCTGGAGCAGCACGAGCTCTTCTGCGTGCTTCGCCACCTGCCGGGGCGGATCACCTGGGAGCCCATCGGGGGCATCCAGGCCACGATCCGCCGGGCGACCGCGGCCGCCGGCGGCACCAAGCGTCCGATGATGCTCGCCCGCGCCGACAGCGTGGCCGCCGCGGTCATGGGGCTCGAGCCGGGCTACCATCACGTGACCCTGACCGCCACGGCCCGGAAGGCGCGCGCCGAGGCGATCGGCGGCGGCGCGGCATTCGCCACCGCGGGGGTCGCCGGCACCGGCGTGCTGTTCGCGCTCGGCGCCTTCCTGCCGGTGGCCCTCATCCCCGCGCCGGTGGCCCTGGGCCTGAGCTACGTCATGCTGCGGCGGTACGGTCCGGTGCTGGCCCGGATCCACCTCGGGCTGGAGCGGGCACTCGACCATCTCGAGCAGGGAGGCCATCGCGTCAGCCGGCAGCTGGCGTCGCAGCCCACCCTGATCGACCTGCTGGCCAACGAGGTGCGTCGGGCACTGAAGTCGCCGTGACGCCGCCCATCACGCGCGTGGGAGTCCTCGGCTGCGGGCTCATGGGCAGCGGGATCGCGCAGACGACCGCCGCGGCCGGCTTTCCCACCGTGGTACGCGACGTGGCGGAGCCGCTCCTCGAGCGGGGGCGTGCCGGGATCGTCCGGTCGCTGGACAAGCTGGTGGAGAAAGGGAAGCTCGATCCGGGGGCCCGCCAGGGCGCGCTCGAGCGGCTCGCCTTCACCACCGACCTGGACGCCCTCCGCGACTGCGACATCGTCATCGAGGCGGTCACCGAGGATCTCGAGCTCTAGAACCGGCTCTGGCGCGAGCTGGACGACCTCTGCCCCCCGGCGACCCTCTTCGCCTCCAACACCTCCAGCCTTGCCATCGCGCAGATGGCGGCCGCCACCGCCCGGGGCGACCGGTTCGTCGGGCTCCACTTCTTCAATCCCGTGCCGCTCATGCCGCTGGTGGAGGTGGTCCGCACCGTCACCACCTCCCGCGAAAGCTTCGAGGCCGCGCTCGCCTTCGCCCGGCGGCTCGGCAAGGAGCCGATCGTCGCGCGGGACCGCTCCGGCTTCATCGTGAACCTGCTGCTCGTGCCCTTCCTGCTGGATGCGGTGCGGGCGCTGGAACGGGGGGTGGGCAGCGCCGTGGATATCGACCGGGGCATGCAGCTCGGCTGCGGGCACCCCATGGGGCCGCTGACGCTCCTCGACTTCGTCGGGCTCGATACTACCCTGCGGATCGGCGACATCATGTTCGAGGAGTACCGGGAGCCGCGCTACGCGCCGCCACCCCTCCTGCGGCGGATGGTGGCGCTCGGCCTGCATGGCCGGAAGAGCGGCAGGGGGTTTTATGATTATGCCACCGATCCACCCACCCCCCTCGATCTCGGCCTCTGAGGAGACCCGATGCTCGGCTACGACTGGCCCCGCCTGCATGCGGCTCTCAACGACCTGCCGACCGCGCTGCTCCTGACGGCGGTCTTCTTCGATCTGCTCGGCGCCGCGACCAGACGGGTTCTGTTCCGCCAGGTGGGCTTCTGGATCATCGTGGTCGGCGCGATCGGCGGGGTGGCGGCGGTGCTCTCGGGCCTGCAGGCCGAGGAGCAGATCGACCACGGGGACGCGGTGCACCGGGTGATGGAGACCCACGAGACGCTGGGGCTGGTCACGCTGGGGATCTTCGGGGTGCTGGCGGTCTGGCGCATCTTCCGGGAAAACCGGATGGGCGCCGCCGAGCGCTCGGTGGCGCTCGCCGTCTCGCTCGGCGGCCTGGGCGTGCTGATCGCGACGTCGGTCTACGGCGGACGGCTGGTGTTCGACCACGCGGCCGGCATCCCCAGCAGCGTGCTGGAGAACGAGATCCAGTCGCGGGGCGCAGGGCACGCCCACGCGCCGGGTGAGGAGCACGGCGACGACCATGCCCACCCCGCGCCGGCCGCCCCCGACAGCGCCGCTCCCGCGGCCGACTCCGCCGCGACCGCCGCTCCCGCCGCCGGACATACCCACGCGCCCGGTTCGCCGGCACACGAGCATTGACCGTGGGCCCGCGGGCGGCGCTCGGCGCCGGGTTCGCCTTCCTTATAGGGTGCCAGCCGAACAGCACCCGCCCCGCCATCACTCCGGTCCCCGAGGCGGCGGCCGCCGAGATCCGGTTGCGGCCCCAGGAGGCCATCCAGCGACTCGCCGAGGCGCTCGCGGCCGACTCCCTCCCTCCGGCCCGGGTCCGGGTTCGGGACGCCTACCTCGAGACGGCCTGGCTCGACTCGGCCACCGGCCGGCCGGTGGCGCGCCGGCCCATCGGGAGCGACGAGGTGAAGCTCCGCGCCTGGGCCGATCCGGGTCGCCCGGGCAACACGGTGCTCATCGTCGAGACGCTGTACCGCCCCCTGGCCGACCCCTCGCTCCCCGAACGGGAGCTGGAGCGCCAGGTCTCCAGGGAGCACCCGGCGTCGCTCAAGGTGGAGCGCATCCTCGCGGCGATGCTGGAGCGCTATGGCGGCCCGCCCCGACCACAGCCTCAGCCCGCCGGCCCGGGAGCAAGCGGGGAGAGTGAGGAGTGAAGAGTGAAACGTGAAAAGTGAAGAGTGAAGGGTGAAGAGGACGCTGATCGAGTCCCCTTCACCCTTCACTCTTCACGCCTCCCGCCTCACACCACGTACGCCCTGACCCACTCCTCCAACTGGCCGAGATTGAGGCCCGCGTCCTTGCAGGGGCCCGAGGGCAGCGTCATCGTGAGCCCCAGCACCGGCACCTTGCCCGCGACGTCGTGCAGGCCGCTCACCATGTCCCGTTCGCAGGCCACCGCCACGACCGCGCGGGGCCGCCGCTCCCGGATGACCCGGCGGGCGAGCTGGCCGCGCGTGGCCACGAACACCGGCACCTCGTACTTGCCGGCGATCCGGAGCACCCCGTCGAGCGTCTCCTTGGAGAGGCAGCGGGGAATGAGCAGCAGCATCTCCCCCCGCCCCACCTTCCGGCCCCGCAACAGCGCCAGCGCGTTGTACACCTTGACCGAGGCGTTCTCGACCCAGTCGCGCCGGCCGAATCGATCCGCCACCCTCGAGGTGAGCCGCATCAGCCGAAGCAACGGCCCCCGCTCGGCCAGCCGCTCCGGCAGCAGCGCGCGGCCGGACCGCCACGCGATGAAGAGGACCACCCACCAGGCGAGCAGCACGAGCCCGAGCGCGGCCAGCGTTCCCCGGAGCAGGGCGGGGATGGCAGGGTGGAGCCCCGCGAGCCGCGGAGCGAGCAGGAAGAGTGCGAGTCCGAGGACGGCGAGCCCGGCGGCGAGCGCCACGGCCGACCAGAGGAAGAAGAGCGCCGGCGAGGAATCGTAGTTCCCCTGATTGGGCAGCGGACGCCCGTCCCACTCGTCCCACTCGTGGCCCAGACGCCGGTCCACGTCGATGTGGATGAGCTGGGCGCGGGGGATCTCCGACATAGGAAAACAAGATAGTTAGCTTATGCCCATGCTGCCTCCCCCGGAGTTCCGAGGCGAGTTCCGCGACGACGTCCGCGCGCGCGCCGCCTACGCCGAGGCCGCCGGCATCTACCGGATCCTTCCCGCCGCCGTCGCCGTTCCGGCCGACCCCGCCGATCTCCCCGCCCTGGTGCGTTGGGCGGCCGAGCGGGGCACCACGCTGGTGCCCCGCGGGGCGGGCAGCGCGATGGGCGGAGGCAACGTGGGCGACGGTGTCGTGGTGGACCTCACCCGGCTGCCCCTGCGGATCGCGCTGCGGCCCGAGGAGCGCGTCGCCGTCACCAGCGCCGGCGCCACGCTCTCCGACCTGAACGGCGCGGCAGACCTTCACGGCCTCAGGCTGCCGCCGGACCCTTCGAGCGGCCGGTGGGCCACGCTGGGAGGAATGCTCTCGACCAACGCCGCGGGCGCACGCTCGGTCCGTTACGGCAGCGTGCGCCGCTGGGTGCGCGCGGTGGAGCTGGTCACCGGCGACGGCGACGCGGTGACCCTCCGGCGCGGTGAGCCCGCTCCGCCGTGCGGCGCGCTCGCCCGATTCGCGGCGGACGCGGCGCCGGCGATCCGGGAGGCGGCGGAGACGATCGCTCGCCGCTTTCCGCGCACCCGCAAGAACTCCTCGGGCTATGCCCTGGACGCGTTCCTCGCCTCGGGCGACGTGCTCGACCTCGTCATCGGGGCCGAGGGCACGCTGGGGTTCGTCACCGGCATCGAGTGGCGGCTCGATCCCGTCCCGCCGCACCGCGCCGGGCTCCGCCTCGGCCTCCGCAGCCTGGACGACCTGGTACCGGTGGTGGCCGCGCTGCTCCACCACGACCCCTCCGCCGTCGAGCTGCTCGACCGCACCTTCCTCGATCTGGTGCAGGATGCCGACGCCGCCGCCGGGCTGGGGGAGGCGGAGGCGGTGCTCCTGGTGGAGATCGAGCGTGCCGATCCGGACTCGCTCGCCCTGTCGGTCCGTGGGGCCGCCGACGCGGTGCGGGGCCGGGCCGCCAGCGTCGAATCCGCGCTGTCGGTCCGCGCCGCCGAGCGGCTCTGGGCGCTGCGTCACGCCGCCAGCCCGATTCTCGCCTCCCTGCCGGACCAACGGCGCTCCCTGCAGGTCATCGAGGACGCGTGTCTCCCGGTGGAGCGAATGGGTGAGTACATCCGGACCGTCCGGCGGGTCGCGGCCGCCCAGGGCATCCCCGCCGTCGTGTTCGGCCACGCCGGCGACGGCCACGTGCACGTCAACCTCCTCCCAGAGGTGTCCCGCCGCGGCTGGGAGCGCGCGGTGGCCGCCGTGCTCGAGGAGGTCTCCGAGGCCGTGATCCGGCTGGGCGGGACGCCGTCGGGCGAACACGGGGATGGCCGCCTCCGCGCCGGCCTGCTCTCCCGGCTCTACGGCGAGGAGATCATGGAACTGTTCCGGCGGGTGAAGCGGAGCTTCGATCCGCTGGGAATCCTCGCGCCGGGCGTTATCCTTCCGTCCGCCGAGCCTCCGATCGGCCGGCTCAAGGTCGGCGACGGCGCGGCCGCCCTGCCGGACGACATCGCGCGGGCCCTCCGCGAGATCGAGCGGAGCGGCGGCTACGCGAGAAGCCGGATGGAGATCGCGGGTCCGGCGCCGGCGGCACCCGCTCGATCCCAGACTCTCTAACCCCCGACTCTCCCCATGGACCTGCTTCGCGAGCCCACGGTCACCCTTCTCGCCCGTCCCCAGTTCATCGAGCCGCCCCATCTGCGGGTGCAGTGGAAAGGCGAGGCCACCGACGGGGAGCGGCTCGCCGAGTTCGCCGGGCGGCTCTGCTACATGAGCCAGCACAACCCGGCGGGGCGGACCACGGCGGACTACCTCCGGAACATCCTGCGGCAGGGACACGGGTCGGTGTTCGAGCACGCCACCTACGTGGTCCTGATCGAGGGGATCAGCCGCTCCTGCAGCCACGAGCTGGTGCGGCACCGGGCCGGCTGGGGCTACTCCCAGCTCTCCCAGCGGTACGTGGACGAGTCGCACGCCGCCTTCGTCATGCCGCCGGCCATCCAGGGGGACACGGCGCTCGAGGCGGAGTGGGCCCGTCAGATGGAGGCGGCGCAGGCGGCGTACGTGGCGGCGGTGGACCGGCTGATGGAGCGCTACGCCTGGGTGGAGGACCGGGTCCACCGTCGGAAGATGGCCCGGGAGGCGGCGCGGAGCGTGCTGCCCAATGCCACCGAGGTGAAGATCGTCTGCAGCGCGAATGTCCGCGCCTGGCGCACCATGCTCGAGCTCCGTCTGGGCGAAGGCGCCGAGCTGGAGATTCGCCGGATGGCCGTCGCCTGCCTTCGCCTCCTCCAGCAGGAAGCGCCGGCGCTCTTCGCCGACTTCGAGATCTACCAGGCCGAGGACGGGAGCGAGGCGGGACGAGTGGGGTTTCACAAGGTTTGAAAGCGAGAAGGGTGAAGGGTGAAGAGGGGAGATCTTCACTCTTCTCGCTTTTTCCTATTGTGCGTCCGTAACGTTTTTCTTAACTTGGTCTCGTCGAAGTTCCCAACTCGTCCTGGCTCGTCTCTCGCGGACGGCCTTTTTTGTAGAGGGCGCCTTTGGCAGTTCGGATCGGACTCGCCTTTAATCTCAAACCCGAGGCGCCGGCTAACCCAGCCGGGGCAGACCCCTCCTCCCCCTCTTCCCCCGACGAACCCAACAGTCGCACGCTGCGAGACGATCTCCCGCAGCCCGACCTCTACGCCGAGTGGGACGAGCCCGCCACCATCGATGCGGTGGAGCGGGCCCTGAGCGGCGTGGGCCAGGTTTATCGGCTGGAGGCGGACGAGACCTTCCCCGCGCGACTCGCTCTCATCCGCCCGGACTTCGTGTTCAACATCGCCGAGGGGCTCTACGGCCCCAACCGCGAGGGTCACGTCCCGGCGATCTGCGAGTTCCTCGGCATCCCCTGTCACGCCTCGGACCCGCTCACCCTGGGGCTCGCGCTGGACAAGCGACGCGCCAAGGAGGTCCTCAGCTATCACGGGGTGCCCACCGCGCCGTTCGTGCTGGCGCACGGTCCGGCCGATGCCCGCCGGGTGCAGCTGCCGTTTCCGCTCTTCGTCAAGCCGGCGTTCGAGGGCTCCGGCAAGGGCGTGAGCGTGCGGAGCGTCTGCCGGAACCGCTCGCAGCTGGTGCGGCAGGTCTCCAAGCTGCTCGCCACTTACGCCGAGCCCGTGCTGATCGAGACCTATCTGCCCGGCCCCGAGTTCACCGTCGCGGTGCTCGGCAATGGCGACGAGGCCCGCTGCCTGCCCATCGTCGGCATGGACTTTGATACGCTGCCGAAGGGTGCACCGCCGATCTACGGATACGAGGCGAAGTGGCTGTGGGACTCGCCGAGTCGCCCGCTGGAGATCTTCGACTGCCCGGCCCGCATCCCCGAGGAGCTCGCCGAGCAGGTTCGCGCCGCCGCGCTGGCGGCCTACCACGCCCTGGAATGCCGCGACTGGTGCCGCATCGACATCCGGTGTGACGCGTCCAATCGCCCGATGGTCGTCGAGTTGAACCCCCTGCCGGGCATTTTGCCCGACCCGCGGGACAACTCCTGCTTCCCCAAGGCCGCACGCGCGGCCGGGATGGGCTACGACGACCTCATCCGCACCGTCGCCGACATCGCCTGGCGGCGGATCAGCGGCCGTTCACTCCTGGCGGAGGTAGCCTGATGCGAGTCGCGATCCTGTACGACGCCGGCAGCGACGAATGGAGCCCGCAGGACGTCGCCGCGGTCCTGGGCAACGTCCACGAGGTGCGGGACGTGCTGCGTCGCCGGGGACACGAGGTGGAGCTGCTCGCCGTCCGCCTCGGCGACTTCCGCTGGCTCTCGCGGATCCGCCGGGCCGACCTGGTCTTCAACCTGTGCGAGGGCATCAACGGCCACGCCCGCTACGAGGACTACGTGGTCGGCACCCTCGAGCTCTCCGGCGTGCCGTTCACCGGCTGCCGCCACTGGGCCACCACCATCGCCCACCGGAAGCATGTGGCCAACACGCTCCTGGCCGCGGCGGGCACTCCGGTCCCGGCCTTCACCCTGGCTCAGGCCAACAAGACCCCGTCGGAGTTCCCCCTGCCGGCCATCGTGAAGCCGGCCGCCGAGGACGCCAGCGTGGGGATCGACAACGGCGCGGTCTGCACCTCCAAGCGGGCGCTCAAGAAGCGGGTCGCCCTCATGCTGGAGCAGTTCGAGGAGGTGCTGGTCCAGGAGTACGTGCCCGGCCGGGAGTTCAACGTCGGCTTCGTGGGCCGGCGCATGCTCCCGATCGCCGAGATCCGGTTCGAGGGGATGCCCGAGGGGACGTGGCCCATCGTGAGCTATGCCGCCAAGTGGATTCCGGGGAGCCCGGAGGACGAGGGCACCCAGCCCGTCTGCCCCGCCGACCTCCCCGACGAGCTCGCGGCTCGGCTGGCCCAGGTGGCGCGCGCGGCGTGGGAGCACGTCTCCGGCGGCGAGGGGTACGGCCGGGTGGATCTCCGCGTCAACGAGGAGGGCACCCCCTACGTGCTCGAGGTCAATCCCTGCCCCGACCTCTCAAGCAACGCCGGGCTCGCCCGGATGGGCCGAGCCTTCGGCTGGAGCTATGACGAGCTCGTCATGCAGGTGGTGGACGAGGCGCTCATGCGCTCCCAGAGCCACAGCGCCGCCGCCGCCCTCGTCAGCGGGGTGTCCGCCGCGTGAGCGGCACCCTGACCCGGCCCGCCCTCCGTCACCTCACCGCGGCCGACCGCGGCCGCATCGAGGAAATCACCCGTGCGGTCGGGGTGTTCCGCGACGACGAGATCCCGGTCGCGCTCGAGGTGTTCGACGGCGCCGTGGCCGGCTCGCCGGACTACCTCGCCCTCGGGGCCGAGGTGGAGGGGCGCCTGGCCGGCTGGATCTGCTGGGGCCCCACGCCCTGCACCCTCGGCACCTTCGACCTCTACTGGATGGCGGTGGCTCCAGACCTGCGCGGGGCCGGCATCGGCACCGCCCTCCTCCATCGCATGGAGCAACGCCTCGTTGGGGCGGCCCGGCTGGTCGTCGTGGAGACCGCCGGCCGACCCGACTACGCCCCCACCCGCAGCTTCTACGAGGCCCGGGGCTACCGCCGCACGGCGGTGATCCCGGATTTCTACGCTCCCGGCGACGATCAGGTCGTCTATACCAAGCAGTTGCCGACGAGGTAGCGTCATGGAGACCTGGCAGGAAGTCCTCAAGAAGAACTCGATCGCCTCACTCGAGGCGCTGGCGGCCAGGTTCGGCCCGGAGCACTTCCCCGACCTGGAGCGCCTGCGGCTCGCGGCGGAAAACTTCGAGTTCCGGATCTCGCCGGCCATGGTGGACATCATCAAGTCGCCGAACGACCCGATCTGGCGGCAGTACGTGCCGAGCGTCGAGGAATTGGAGGTGCGCGACGGGATCGTGGACTCCCTCAACGAGGACGCTGACTCCCCCGTCCCCAACATCACCCACCGCTATCCCGACCGGGCACTCTTTCTGGTCTCTCCGGTCTGCGCCACCTATTGCCGCTTCTGCACCCGGCGGCGCAAGGTGGGCGACCCGGAAAAGATCCCGATGTCGCAGTTCGAGAGTGCGTTCCAGTATCTGGAGCAGCACACCGAGATCCGGGACGTCATCATGTCGGGGGGCGACCCGCTCCTGCTCAACGACCGGCGGCTCGAGGCCATCCTCACCCGGCTGCGGGCCATCCCCCACCTCCAGATCATCCGGATCGGAAGCCGGATCCCCTGCCACCTGCCGGAGCGCGTCACCCCCGAGCTGTGCGCGATGCTCAAGCGGTTCCACCCGCTCTTCATCAATACGCACTTCAACCACCCCGACGAGCTGACCCCCGCCGCGGTGCAGGCGCTCGGCATGCTGGCCGACGCCGGCATACCGCTCGGCTGCCAGACCGTCCTGCTCAAGGGGGTGAACGACGATCCCGCCATCATGAAGGAGCTGATGCAGCGGCTGCTGATGGCCCGGGTGCGGCCCTACTACATCTACATGGCCGACCAGGTGGCCGGAGCGGAGCACTTCCGCACCAGCGTCCAGGCGGGCATCCGCATCATGGAGGCGCTCCGCGGCTGGACCAGCGGGCTGGCCAATCCCCACTTCGTGATCGACGCGCCTGGCGGTGGCGGCAAGATTCCGCTCCTGCCCGAGTACGTGGTCAGCATGACGGAGGACGAGGTCGTCCTGCGGAACTTCCGGGGCCAGCGGTACGTCTACCGCCAGCCGCGGGAGGAAGGGGTCATCGAGATCCAGAAGCCCCGGAAGCGGGCGCGGCGGAAGACGGCATAGGTCGGGCGTTTCGCGCCCAGCCATCCCGTCGGGCCCCGGCCACGACCCCGCTTTTCCAAGGACTTCCTCCCTCACCAGCCCCCGGCATCCGAGTTGCCACGAGCCCTCCCCGTACCCTTCCCAGAGGAGCAATCGTGCGCACCCATACGATGCGGAATCTTGCGTGTCTCGCCCTCCTGTCCAGTCTGGCCGGCTGCTCCGGTGACGACATGGGCGAGGTCTCGCTCCAGCTCGCCACCCGCCGGGTCGAGCCCCAGGCGTCGGTCCAGGGCGCTGCCGCCGGGCAGCTCGTCGTCGCGCTCGGCAGCGACGAGATCGTGATGGACGGCGTCCAGATCGTGCTTCGCAAGATCCGGCTGGACGGCGCACCCACCGCCTCCTGTCCCGAGGACGCGGAAGGCGACTCGGGGTGCGCCGGCCTGTGGCTCGGGCCGGTAGTGTTCGATCTGCCGCTGGACCAGGGCGCCGATCCGGTCTTCACCGCCCTGGTGCCGGTGGGGACCTACCAGCACCTGAAGTTCCAGATCCACAAGCCGTCGAACGCCAACGGCGATGCCGACCTCGTAGCCCAGCACCCCGAGATGGCCAACACCAGCATTCGAGTCACGGGCACCTACAACGGCACGCCGTTCACGTTCGCCTCCGACCTCACCGAGGTGGAGGACCTGACGCTGCCCGAGGCGGTCGAGGTGGCCGCCGAGGGCGAGCTGCCTCTCACGCTGCACGTGGACGCGGCGGGATGGTTCGTGGATGGCTCCGGCACCGGGCTGGTGGACCCGGCCCAGGCGAACGACGGCGGGCCGTTCGAGTCGCTGGTAGAGCAGAATATCAGGGCGGGTTTCCGCGCCTTTCACGATGCCGACGCGGACGCCGCGGCGGATTGATTCCTGGAATCACCGGCAGGTGGCGGCTCAGGGACCCGTGAGCCGCCACCGCCGCAGCTCGGCGGTCCAGCTGAACGGATCGATACCGAGGTCACCCACCCGCCGGTTCACCACCGCCAGATTCGACGGAGCATAGAGGAAGATCGCCGGGACATCGGCGTTGAGCTGGGCGACCGCGTCCCGGTACAGCCGCCTGGCCGATTCGACCTCCGGCTCCCGGGCCGCCGCCGCCAGAAGCGAGTCGAATCGGGTGCTGGCGTATCGCCCGTAGTTGATCGCCTCCCAGCCGGAGCGGCTCCACTGGTCGGCGAGTGCCCGGGCGCTGGGCTCGTCCAGCCAGGCCCCGATGTACGCGTCGAACCGGCCTGCGCCGAGCCGCTCCAGGAAGACGGGGAAGTCCACTCCGCTCACGGTGACCCGGGCACCCACGGCTCGCCACATCTGCTGAAGCTCTTCGGCCAGGCGGCGACGGGCGCCGCTCGTGCTAGGCACCAGAATATCGATCTCCAGGGGGCGCCCGCCCCGACGGCGCACGCCATCGCCCGGAGCCGCGCGCCACCCGGCGGCATCCAGCGCGCGTCCGCTCGCAACGGGGTCGAAGGGGAGCGTGGGAATGCTGTCGCTCCAGATCCAGAGCAGCCGGGACATCGGACCGGGAGGGGCCTTGGCCTCCGGGCCGAACACCGAGCGAGCCAGGAGCTCCCGATCGGTCGCGAGGGCCAGCGCGCGGCGGATCTCACGGTCGCCGAGCACCGGATGAGCGGCGCGACCGTCCCGGAGATTGAACCCGAGGAAGCCGAAGGCTGCCGAGGGGTAGGAGACCACCCGCAGGGCGGTGTCGCCGGCCGCGCGGCTCGCGCGCTCGGGCCCGATCGCGGTCTCCAGCACGTCGGCCTCGTGACTCAGCACCAGGTTGAGCGCGGCATCGGGGTCGGCCGTGAACTGCCAGATCACGCGAGGGATCCGGGCGGCGGGTGCGTAGCCGGGGGCGGCCGCGAGCTCCACGAACTGCCCGCGCACCCAGCGCACCGGCCGGTACGGTCCGCTCCCCACGAGCCGCGCGAGCGCGGTGTCGGCCGCCCAGGCCTGCCTCGGTACCTCGCCCCAGACGTGGCGGGGGATGACGCGGACGTGGTAGGTCGCGTCGTAGAGCTGTTCCGGAGACGGGCCAACGAAGCGCACTATGAAGGCGCCGGAGTCCTCCGGCACCACCTCCAGCCTGCCGGCAAGGTAGGAGCGGGCCGGCGCCCCGAGGGAGGAATCGGTGAAGGCGTCGAAAGAGAAGCGGACGTCCTCCGTGGTCACCGGCCGGCCGTCGTGCCAGCGCGCCCCCGGGCGCAGGTGGAATCGCCAGACCAGCGAGTCCACCCGCTCCCACCGCGACGCGAGGGCTGGCCGGTAGCCTTCGGGGTCCACCGGCGACGCGCCCGGCCTCAGGTCGGCCAGACGCTCGAAGATCTGGTCGCCGATGTCGCGGCCCACCGTCTCCTGGACCAGCGGTGGCAGCAGGCTGCCCGGCTCGCCCACGGCGGCGATGATCAGGGTGTCGCAGCGGGCGCACGGTGCGTCGCGGCAGGCAACGGACGCCAGCAGGGCCAGCGCCGCCAAAACGGGGGCATGTCGGCCCACGGGGCTCCTCGGACGAGAACGGACAGGTATATGGGGGAGGCGCACTGGAATGTAGGGTGGCGCGAGAATCGGGCACAGGGCGGCTGCATCGAGCCGATTCAGCCTGGAATGAAACAATGCGCCCCCACCGCTGCACGGATCGGCACGATCGTTTCAAGTCCATTATTTTCAACATCCTGGCGCAAGACGTGGTACGGCACCGCCATTGCCTTTCCAGAGGGCGAGCGCAGTTCCTCGACCCC
>DASUSR010000207.1:0-4580 GCA_036375015.1 Gemmatimonadales bacterium | reverse complement strand
CCATCGCGAGGGGATCTCCGGTCGTGCGGACCAGGAAGGCCCCCTCGCGAACGGGGACCTGCGCGAAGGGAGCATAGACTTCGGCCGCCGGCTCCACGTCCAGCCCGTACTGCCGGACGTCACCCACCACGCCCACGACGGTCATCCAGGTCCTGCCCGAATCGGCCGAGATGCGGCGGCCGACCGGCGTCTCCGTTCCCCAGTACCGCCGCGCCAGGGCCTGGTTCACCAGGGCGACGGGCGGCGTCTCGGGCCCGTCGTTCGGGGTGAAGACACGGCCGGTGACGAGCGGAATGCCCATCGTGCGGAAGTAGCCGGGGCTGACGCTCCGGAAGTCACCCTGCGGACTGGCGGCGTTCTCGTTCCTGGGCCGGCCCTCGATCTCGAACTCGAACCCCTGCCGGCGGTGCCCGTCGAGCGGGAACATCAGCGCGGACGCGCTCGCCGCGATGCCGGGCTGCCCCGCCAGGCGGGCGTGGAGCCGGTCGTGGAACTGCCGGACGAGATCGCCGGTGGTGTAGCGGGACCAGTTGAGATCGAGCGTCATGGTGAGGACCCGCTCGGTCTCGAATCCGGGATCCACCCGCTGCAGCGCGATCAGGCTCCGGACCATCAGTCCGGCCCCGATCAGCAGGACCACCGACACCGCGACCTGCGCCACCACCAGCAGCGAGCGCAGCCGCAGCGAGCGTCCCCCGCTCGTCGCCGAGCCGCCGTCCTTGAGCGCCCCGACCAGATTGAGCCGCGCGGGCAGGGCGGGCAGCAGCGCGAACCCGAGCCCGGTGAGCAGGGCGATCGCCAGGGTGAACCCGAGGACCGTCGGGTCCAGCGCGATCTCGGCGGCGCGCGGCGTGAAGCGCGCGGCGAAGGCGGTGAGAAGCTTGAGGCTGGCGGCGGCGAGCGCCAGGCCGATCGCGCCGCCGGCGAGCGCGAGCAAGCCGCCCTCTGCCAGGAGCTGGCGCACCAGCCGGGAGCGATCGGCGCCGAGCGCGGTCCGGAGGGCCAGCTCGCGCTCCCGCCGCATCAGACGCGCCAGGGTGAGGTTGGCCACGTTGGCACAGGCGATCAGCAGCACGAAGGCCGCGGTGGCGAGCAGCAGCAGCAGCGTCGGTCTGGCCTCTCGGGTGAGCTGGTCGTGCAGGGAGACCACCGCGGTGCCGAAGCCCTGCGTCGCCGGGTAGGCGGCGGGGTGCTCCGCGTGGAGCTCCGCGCTCACCCGGGCGACGTCGAGCCGGGCATCCGCCAGCGTGGCGCCCGGAGCCAGACGGCCGAACAGGGTCAGGGTCCGGGCCGTGCGGGTCTGTCCCATGAAGGGCGACATGCGGAAGGGGCAGGAGGAGGCCGGCATGTACACGTCGTTCTCGCCGGGATACTGCGGCATGGCGGGCAGGACGCCGACCACGGTGTGGATCCGGTCGTTCATCTCGAAGGTGCGGCCCACGATGTCGGGATCGCCGCCAAGCCGGTTGCGCCAGAAATCGTGGCTGAGGACCAGCACCGGCTCCGCCCCGGGCTGGTCCTCGCCCGGGCGGAAGAGACGGCCCTTGAGCGGAACGACGCCCAGGACCTCGAAGTAGTTGGCGGACACCACGGCGGTCTGGGCTCGCCAGGGTTCTCCGCGACCCAGCAGGATGAACGGCATCGAGTGATACTCGACCACGTCCCGCACCGCGCGGGCACGGGCGCGGTAGTCCTCCAGCTCGGGCACCGAGAAGCGGGCGTTCTGCACGCCGGCCAGCGAGGCGGGCTGCTCCAGGTTGACCAGCCGATGCCCCTCGCGGAACGGCAGGGGCCGCAGCATCACGCCGCGCACCATGCTGAAGATCGCCGTGTTGGCGCCGATCCCCAGGGCCAGCGTCAGCAGCGCCACGACGGTGTAGCCCGGAGCGCGCCGCAGGGTGCGGAACGCGTAGCGGAGATCCTGCCTCAGTCCCACCATGAGCGTCCTCCTCGCCTCGGTGCGCGCCCCGCGGACCGCGACGCGCCGGCATTCGGCCTCGACGGCAGTCCGGTCGCCGAAGGCCTGGGTGGCCGCGAGCCGCGCGGCCTCGGGCGCCATCCCGGACTCGACCAGCTCCCGGGTGCGCATCTCCAGGTGGAACTCGATCTCGCTCCGGAGGTCCCGGGCAGGATCGGGCACGGAGCGGGTCAGGCGGAAGATCCGTCGGGTCATGGGCGGGCTCAGGCCGGCGACTCGAGCGCGGCGCTGACCGCCCGGGCGTAGGTCCGCCAGCGGGCGACCTCGGACCGAAGCTGCCGCCGGCCCACTGGGGTGAGCCGGTAGTACTTGGCCTCCCGCCCGGTGTCGGTGAGCCCCCATTCATCGGCCAGCCACCCCCTGGCGTGCAGCCGGTGGAGCGCCGGGTACAGGGCCCCCTCCTGGACCGCGAGCACGTCCTCGGTGGTCTGGCGGATCCAGCGGCCGATGGCGTAGCCGTGCATGGGCCCCCAGCTCAGCGCCTTGAGAATGAGCACGTCCAGCGTGCCGACGTAGAGATCGCTGCCCGCCACGGACCGCCTCCCGGTTTGCGATACCTAAGTGATTTAGGTATTGTGGACCCCGACCCCTCGACCGGCAAGGGGTTCAGCACCCTACGGTGCCGCCGGCCCGAAAGAGTCAGCCGGCGGCGAAAGGAGCGGCATGCGGGCTCGAAGGCTGGCGGCGGGCGCCGGTGCGGTCGCCCTGGTCGCGCTCGCCTCGGCCGCGGCGGTCCGGCGCGGGCACGCCCCGGGCGCGCCGCGCTTCGCGGCGGACTCGCTGGTCCTGCCCGAGGGCGTGGAGCGCTGGGTCCTGGCCGGGGCTTCGCTGGGGCTCGACTACGCCGAGGCCGGCGGGACCGGCCGCGCCGGCGCGTCTCGCGCGTTCCACAACGTGTACATCGAGCCGAGCGCCTACGACCACTACGTGCGAACCGGCAGATTCCGGGAGAAGACCATGTTCGCCATGACGCTGCATGCGCCCATGGAGAATGTCCCTCCCAGCCGGGAGGGACTCTTCGAGGGCGACCGGCTGGCCGTGGAGATGGCGGTCAAGGACAGCGATCGCTATCCGGGCGGGTGGGCCTACTTCAGCTTCGGGTCGGGTCGCCCGGGGGCGCGGGCCGCCCCGCTTCCGTCCGCCGCCTGCCAGGCCTGCCACGCCCGGCATGCCGCGGACGACCACGTCTTCGTGCAGTTCTATCCCACGCTTCGTCCCCTCAGCGCCGCGTATGGCCGGAGGCGGCCATGAAGGTGCGCGCCCTCGCGGCGGCCGGGGTCGGCGCGTTTCTGGGGATCGCGGGATCAGCGACTCTGCAGGCGCAGGAGCCCCTCTCGGTGGAGCGCGTCATGGCGCACGTTGGCGTGCTCGCCCACGATTCACTGCAGGGCCGCGCCACCCCCTCCCGCGGTCTCGATGCGGCCGTCGCGTACACCGCCGAGGAGTTCCGCCGGGCAGGGCTCCGGCCGCTCGGGGCCGCAGGGTTCACCGTGACCTGGCCCCTGGTGTCGCGGCGACGGACCGCCGAGGGGATCCGGTTGACGGCCGGACGCGACGGAGGCGGCGAGCTGACCTACGGTCGGGAATTCGCCGTGATGGCGGCCGGCGTACCCGAGGTGAGCGGGCGACTGGTCCGGGTCGCTGACCTCCGCGACACCGCGGCTCTCCGCGGCCGGATCCCGCTGCTCCGACTTCCGCCCGGCGACTGGCAGGGCCCGGCGCACACGGCGGGCCGCCTGGCCCGGCGGGCCGGGGCCGCGGCGGTCATCCTCGTGCTCGATTCGAGCCAGGCGCTCGCCCCCGTCGCGGAGGGTGGGCTCCGGATGGATCACGCGGCCACCGCCGTCCCCACGATCCTCCTGACACCGGCGGCGGCGCGGCGACTGGAAGGTGCCGCCGACGTCACGCTCAGGATCCCCGAGCAGGTGGACACGACGCTCGCACCGTCGGTGCTCGGCCTCCTGCCGGGGCGGGACGCCGGGGTGGCCCGCGAATACGTCGTGGTGACGGCCCATCTCGACCACCTGGGCATCGGCCCTCCGGACGAGCGGGGCGACAGCATCTACAATGGTGCCGACGACAACGCCTCCGGCGCGGCCGCGCTGATCGAGATGGCCCACGCCCTCGGCCGGCTGCCCGCGGGCACCCGTCGCTCGGTGGTGTTCTTCGGCACCACCGGGGAGGAGCGCTGCCTCTGCGGGAGCGAGTACTTCACCCGGCGGCCGCCGATCTCGCTGGACGACATCGTCGCCAACGTGAACCTGGACGGCATCGGCCGCAGCTGGCAGCAGGACACCCTCTCCGCGGTGGGAAGCACCTACTCCTCCCTGGGCCGCACGGTCCGGGAAGTCGCCGCGCGGCACCCGGAACTGCGGCTCACGGTCGTGGACGACCAGTGGCCGGAGCGGCACTACTTCATGACCTCGGACCAGATCTGGTTCGCGCGTCGCGGCGTGCCCAGTCTCTTCCTCTCGAGCACCGGGCCGGACGCCCACTATCACCGCCCGAGCGACGAGGCGGGGACGCTGGAGCCCGACCTCACCGCGCGGATCGCGCGACTCGCGACCTGGACCGTGCGCGCGGTGGCCGACGCCCACCACCG
>DASUSR010000206.1:0-10902 GCA_036375015.1 Gemmatimonadales bacterium | reverse complement strand
TGCTTCTACGCCAACGCGGCGAGCTATGTCGCGGTGATCGCCGGGCTGGTGCTGATGCGGGTGCGGCCGGCACCGCCGGTCAGGGTGGCGGCGCTGCCCGCGCTGCTCGAGGGGGTCCGTTACGTCTTCGGCAACCGCTGGCCCCGGGCCCTCATGCTGCTCATCGCGGCGTTCAGCGTGTTCGGCTTCTCCTTCATCACCATGATGCCGGTGTTCGCCCGGGACGCCCTGGGGCTGGACGCGACCGGGTACGGCGCGCTGGTGAGCGGGGTCGGGCTGGGCGCCGCCGCGGCGGCCCTGCTCATGGCCGGCCTGGGCGGCCGGATGGGGCAGGCGCGGCTCGCCATCGGCTCGGCGGTGCTGTTCGGCGCGGCGCTCGCCACGGCGGCGATGAGCCCCGGGTTCTGGCCCGCCCTGGCCCTCTTCACCGTCACGGGGTGCCTCATGGCGGTGAACGGGATCGCGGCCAATACCATGCTGCAGCTCGAGGCGCCGGACCATCTCCGGGGGCGGGTGATGGGATTCTACTCGTTCACGGTGCTCGGCATGGCGCCGTTCGGGTCGCTGCAGGCGGGCTGGGTGTCGGAGCACTTCGGGGTGCGGACATCCCTCGCCCTGGGCGGCGTGGTGTGCCTGCTGGTGGCGAGCGCGATCGGCTACTCGAGTGCCGCGCTCGCGGCGCCACCGGACGGGACGTAGCTTTCCCCCATGCTCATCACCATCTCCCGCCAGTACGGCGCCGGGGGCTCGGCGGTGGCCGCGCGGGTGGCCGCGGCACTGGGCTGGCGCGTGGTGGACAACGAGCTGCTCGAGCGGGTCGCCGCCCGCGCGGGGCTCGCGCCCGAGGACGTCGCCACCCGGGAGGAGCGGGTGCCGACCTTCATCGAGCGCCTCGCGCGCACCGTGGTCGCGGCCACCCCGGAGCTGGTGGTGCCGCCCGAGGCCGGCGGGAGCGTGGGGAGCCTCTCCGAGCCCGACCTGGTCCGGATTACCGAGCACGTGGTGGAGGAAGTCGCCCGGGAGGGGCGCGTGGTGCTCGTGGGCCGGGCCGCCCCCGCGGTGCTGGCCCGGGAGCAGGACGCGCTGCACGTCTGGCTGGTCGCCCCCCGCGACCACCGCATCCGGGTGGCCGCCGAGCGGCTCGGCACGTCGCCCGAGGAGGCGGCCCGGGTCCTGGACGACACCGACCGAATGCGCGCCCGCTACCACCGCGAGTACTACGACCGGGTATGGACGGAGCCGACCAACTACCACATGGTGCTGAACACGGGGGCGCTGGGGATCGAGGGGGCCACGGAGGTGGTGGTGGCGGCGGTGGAGAGATGGGGCTGGAGAGAGAAGCGGGAAGAGTGAAGAGTGAAAGGTGAAGGGGAGAAACGGTTCCCCTTCACTCTTCACCCTTCACTCTTCACTCTGTTCACCCTTCCGGCTTCTCACCCCTCACCCGAAACTACTCCCGCCCTTCCCGTACCCCATCCCCGGCTCCCTCCGCTCGGGCTTGCTTCGGGTGTACCCCAGCTCCTCGCTGCGGCTGATGCGCTTCTGGGCGGCGAGGCCTTCCAGGATCAGCTCGCAGGCGGCCACCATGCGCGGGGTGTCGTCGCGGGGGGAGAGGCCGAACTCGGCGGCGGTGTCCACCAGGGTGGGGACCACGTCGAAGCCCTTGAAGCAGAGCTCGGAGCGCTCGTCGCCCGGGACCTTGAGGGCGCCGCCCTGGTCGAACCAGGCGACGATGCGGCCCAGGTCGGCGCCGCCCATCCGCTCCTCGACCACCTTGCCGGCGGCGCGGCGGATCAGCTCCCGGGCAATGGTGTCGCCGCCCTGCAGCTCGCCCTCGTACTCCAGCTCCAGCTTGCCGGTGATCGAGGGGACCGCCGCGTAGATGTCGCTCACCCGGGGCACCACCCGGTCCTCGGCCAGCATCACCGCGCGGCGCTCGGCGTTGGAGATCGCGCTCTCCACCACGCTGATGGGAAGGCGCTGGCTCACGCCGGAGCGCTTGTCCACCCGCTTGTCCTCGCGCGCCTCGAAGGCCACCCGCTCGATCACCTCGAGCACGAAGTCGGGCACGTCGAGCGGCAGCCCGCCGCGCCGGGTCCACGCCTCCTGACTGGTGATCTCCATCCCGAGCTGTACGGTGCGGGGATAGTGGGTGATGATCTCCGAGCCGATCCGGTCCTTGAGCGGGGTGATGATCTTGCCGCGCGCAGTGTAGTCCTCGGGGTTCGCGGTGAAGGCGAGGAGCACGTCGAGCGGGAGACGCACCGGATAACCTTTGATCTGGACGTCGCCCTCCTGCATGATGTTGAAGAGCCCCACCTGCACCTTGCCGCTCAGGTCCGGCAGCTCATTGATGGCGAAGATGCCCCGATTGGCCCGGGGGAGGAGCCCGAAGTGCATGGTGAGCTCGTCGGAGAGCAGGTGGCCGCCGCGCGCGGCCTTGATCGGGTCCACGTCGCCGATCAGGTCGGCGATGGTGACGTCGGGCGTAGCCAGCTTCTCGACGTAGCGTTGCTCCCGCGGCAGCCAGGCGACCGGGGTCGCGTCGCCGCACTCGTCCAGCATGTCCCGGGCGTACTTGGAGATCGGGCGGAACGGGTCGTCGTTCACTTCGCTCCCGGCCACGATGGGAATCCGCTCGTCGAGCAGCCCGGTCAGCTCCCGCAGGATCCGGCTCTTGGCCTGGCCCCGGAGACCGAGAAGGATGAAATGGTGCCGGGCGAGCAGCGCGTTCACGAGCTGCGGCAGGATCGTGTCCTCGTAGCCCACGATGCCGGGAAAGAGCTGTCCGCCCGACTCGATCCGTTTCAGCAGGTTGTCGCGGATCTCGTCCCGCACGGTACGGCCCCGCAGGCGCGGCTCCGCCCAGGGGCTGTTCTTGAGGTCGCCGAAGGTGCGTGGGTCGGTCATATCAGAAACGCTCGTCGCAGGTCGTTGGGTCGCAAATCAGTGGAGTGCAATAAATTGCTCGGATGGTCCCTGGGGCGAGCGCCCGGCGTCCTTGACAAACCGGACCTGCCGCTTAGCTTCGCCCCCCGTACTGCCGGCGCCGGTGCCGAGCGCCATTACCACGGAACCTAGCAGGCTCACCCGTCCCCTGAGGGAGTCACGATGAAGAAGATGCTGCTGATGGCAGGTGTCCTCGTGTTGGCCGCGTGTGGCGAGCGGCAGGCCGAGGCGCCGGCGGCCGAGACCACGGGCGAGATGGCGCCCGCCGCCGAGATGCCGGCCGATACCGGCATGATGCATTCCGACACCACGATGGCCCGGGACACCGCTCACTAGGTCTCTCGGCCGCAGTATCGCTCCGGGCCCCGGCGCACAGCGCCGGGGCCTGTCGCGTTTCAGGCTGCCACCGATTCCGCGGCGAAGGGGAGCCGGACGACGAGGGCCGGACGGCCGCCCGCCACCACCTTGTCGCCCGGCTCCACCTCCCGCCGCACCATGCCCAGGCCGAGCGTCCGGTCCTCCAGCGTGAGGGTGGAGCGCACGCTGCCCACTTCCTTGCCGCCCGCCACTATCTCCCGGCTCTCCGGGGCGCCCGGATCGTCCCAGAGCATGCCGCGCAGCTCGCGGTTGGTGTGTCCGCGGAAATGCACCCGGGCGACGGTCTCCTGTCCGGTGTAGCAGCCCTTGGTGTACGATACGCCGCCGATCTCGTCGTACCGCACTTCCTGGGGAAGGGTCCGCTCGTCGATCTCCACCCCGAGCGCCGGCCAGCCGGCGAGGATGCGGTGGGCGTGGAGATCGGTCTGTTCACCGGCCCGCGCGCCGGCGGCCACCAGCCTGCCGGCGAGGGCCTCTACCTCGGCGGTCGGTCCGGCGAGCAGGGCGACGAAGGGCGCCCTCTCGGGGGCGAGCGCCACCATGGTCTCCGCCACCTGGTCCGACGCGGGAGCCACCCGGCCGGCGGCCTCGGGGGTGCGGATGCCGGACTGGGCCAGGGTGTGAAATCCATGGTCGCCGAGGATCCACGCCACCCGGGTGTCCTCGCCGCCGTCGGTCACCCGCGCGAGCCGGGGCGGCAGGGAGCGGCGGAAGATCTCGAGTGCGGCCTCCCGCCCGGTCTCGGGCACGATCATCGTGAGCGTGTGCCCGCCGCGGAGCACCCAGGCGTCCACCACGATCATCCCCTTGGGGGTGAGCAGCGCGCCGTAGACCAGGCTGCCCTCGCCCGGCTGCATCAGGTCGTTGGTGAGCAGACCCTGGAGGCAGGTGAGCGCACCGGGGCCCGCGATGGTGAAGACGGCGGGCCGGGTGGTGACGACGGTGGCGCCCCGGCAGAGCTCCGCGAGCCGGGCGCGCGGCATGATCAGGTCCAGCTCAGGCATGGGGCCAGGGGAGGTCGGCGGGCGAGCGGTCCACGAAGTCGGGCCAGACGGCGTCGGCCCCGGCGCCGGCGCAGTCCGCCTCCGGGTGCGACGTGGTGAGCATGACGCAGGGCATCCCCGCGGCGCGGGCGGCCCGGAGCCCGGGCAGGGAGTCCTCGATCACGACGGAGCGCCGGGGAGCGGCGCCGAGCGCCTCGAGGCCGCGCCGGTAGCCGAGGGGATCGGGCTTGCAGGCGGCGACGTCCTCGGCCGCGACGATCGCGGCGAAGTGGGAGCCGAGCCCGGCCAGCTCCAGCACCAGGTCGATCTCGCGCCGCAGCGCGCCGGAGACGATGCCGAGCTGGTGGCCGTCCAGCGCCGCCTCCTCCACGAACTCGGCGGCGCCGGGCACCAGCCGCATCGAGTCGCGGATGGCCCGCTCGTAGTGCCCGTGCTTGCGCTCGATCGCCGCCGCGATGCGCCCGTCGTCGAGCGGCCGCCCCAGCCGCTCGAAGGTGAAGCGGAAGCACTCGCGATCGTCGAAGCCGAGATACTCCCGGTAGTAGGTGTCCCGGTCCAGCTCGATCCCGTCCTCGGCCAGCGTCGCGATCAGCGCGTCGCAGTGCTGCGGCTCGTCGTCGATGAGGACGCCGTTGAAGTCGAACAGGATGGCGGAGACCATGGGAGGAGAGATAACAGGATGGAGGGCTGAGGGCGAGGCGGCAGTGCCTTCGCTCTTCACGCCTTCTCTCCTGCAACCCCGTAGCTCCAATCGAGCACCTCGACTGGGTGCGCGACCGCGATGTCGAGTCCGGCGGCGAGGAGGCCGGCACCGATCTGCATCAGGCAGCCGGGATTGCCGGTGGCGACCACGTGGGGACGCGGGTCGGCGGCGGCGAAGGTCTCGATCTTGGCGTCGAGCACGGCGCGGGACATCGCGGGCTGGAGCATCGAGTAGATGCCGGCGCTGCCGCAGCACTTGTCGGAGTCGGGGAGCAGGTGAAGGCGGAGACCGGGGATGGCGCGGAGCACGGCGAGCGGCGCCTCGTGCACCCGCTGGGCGTGCTGCAGGTGGCAGGGCGCGTCGTAGGCGACATCGAGATCGAGCGGAGCGCCAGGCCGCGGGCCCGCGGCGGCGAGCAGCTCGGTGACGTCGCGCACCTTGCTGGCCAGCCGCTCCGCGGCGGCGGTGCCGAGGAGGTGCCCGTAGTCCTTGAGCAGCGCGCCGCAGCCGGCGCTGTTGACCACGACGAAGTCGGCTGCGTCCGCCAGCGCGGCGACGTTGGCCGCGGCGAGGTCCTCGGCGCGGGCGCGGTCGCCGGCGTGCTCGTGCAGGGCGCCGCAGCAGGTCTGGCCGGGGGCCTCGAGGACCTCGTAGCCGTTCGCCTCGAGGGTGCGGCGGGTGGCGGCGTGGATGTGGGCGAAGAGGGTGTCCATGATGCAGCCGCGGAACAGGGCGACGGTGGGGGCGCTGGGGCCACGGGGGGACGGCCCTCCGGTCGCTGCAGTGCGCTTCGAGGGTTGGGATCGCGCTGGGACCTGGAGGCGCACTGACGCTCCCTGCGGACCGTCCCCCCGTGGCCTGGCGGCGCGCCCGCCGGGCGCGCCGGGGGCGGTGGCGGCGAGCATGCCGAGGCTGAAGCCGACCCGGCCGGTGCCGGCGGCGGCGCGGGCGATGCCCAGGTCGCGCAGGACTCGTCCGGCGGTGAACAGCGGGCGCCAGAGGGACTCGCGGCGGAACACGCCGAGCACCGCGCGCGCGAGGGGCGGGAGACCGCGCTCGCGGAAGAGATGCTCGCGGGCCTGCTCGAGGCCGCGGCCGTAGGCCACGCCGGACGGGCACACCGGCTCGCATCCGCGGCAGCCGAGGCAGGCGTCGAGGTGCTGTACCAGCGCGTCGTCGTCGGCGCCGATCTCGCCCCGCTCGAGCGCCCGCATGAGCACGATGCGGCCCCGCGGGCTGTCGGCCTCGTCGGCGGTGGCCAGGTAGGTGGGGCAGGCGGGGAGGCAGAAGCCGCAGTGCACACAGGGAGCCAGCGGGTCCCGCTGCTCCGCGATCCCGGTCACTCCGCTCCCTCGAGCGCCACACTGAGACACTGGCCGGGATCGAACGTGTCGCGCAGCCGGCCGACCAGTTGTCCCACGCCCTCGCGGTAGGCGCCGAAGTGGCCCAGGGCGCGGCGGACGGGCCAGGGAGCGCGCTCCAGGGTCATCGGGATCTCGCGGGCGGCGGCGGCGCGGCGGAGGGCACGGAGGCGCTCCACCGGCGCGTCGCCGGTCCAGCGGATCATGCCGGCACCGGCGCCGGCCGACACCAGCCCCTCGTCCAGGTCGTGGGCCAGGATGTCGAGGGTGTCGTCGATCCCGCCGCCCAGCACGCCCAGACGGAGCGTCACCGGCCCGCCGAGACTGCCCCGGGCCACGAGTCCCCAGAAGGCCGCGGTGCGGTCGGCGGGGAGCGGCGTCCAGGCGAGATCGCCGACCGACGCGAGCCGCCGCACGTCGGACTGCACCGCGGCGTCGGTGCCCACGAAGCGGGCGGCGAGCACCCAGTCGGCGTCGGCGCCGAGCGCCGGCGAGAGCAGCTCGAGCGCGCCGGGGAGGAGCTGGGCCTCGACCAGGTCGCGCGCGGCGGAGGTGAGCGTGTCGCGCGGGCCCCGCGCCAGGAGGGTGACGTCGGCCCGGGGCAGGGCCCGGAGCCGGAGGTGCACCTCGGCGATGATGCCGAAGCCCCCGAAGCCGCCGACCTGGAGCTTGGTCAGGTCGTAACCCGCCACGTTCTTCACCACCCGGCCGCCGGCCTTCACCAGCCGGCCGTCGCCGGTGGCCACGGTGCAGCCCAGAATGTGGTCGCGCACCGGGCCGTAGCCGTGGCGCAACGGTCCGGCGGTCGCGGTCGCCACGACCGAGCCGAGCGTCCGCTCGGGCCGACCCGGCGGGTCGAGGGCGAGCCACATCCCCTCGTCGGCCAGGCGGCGGCGGAGGCCCTCGAGCGGGGCGCCCGCCTGCACCGTGGCGACCAGGTCGGCCGGGCTCACCGAGAGGACCTGGTCCAGCGCGCGGGTGCTCACGGCGAGATCGGCCGGCGCGTCGGGCGGGAGCCAGCTCGCGTGGCCTTCCACCCGGATCTTCCATCCCTCCTCGTGCGCCAGCCGGCACACCAGCGAGAGCGAGTCCGGCGTGTCGGGCGTGGCGCGGGGCAGCCCGTCGGCGTCGCGCTCGACGCCGCTGGTGCCGAGCAGCGCGCGCAGCCGGCCGAAGATCACGTCGCTCACGGCACCCCCGGCGCCGCGCGCCACTCGCGGCAGGCGTGCAGCGGCACCACCTTGCCCGGGTTGGCCAGCTCGGCGGGGTCGAACGCGCGGCGCACGGCGCGCATGGCCGCGAGCGTTTCGGGATCGAAGATCCAGGGCATGTAGTCGATCTTGTCGGACCCCACACCGTGCTCCCCGGTGATGCTGCCGCCCGCCTCGACGCAGGCCGCCATGATCTCCCGGCAGGCCACGTGCACCCGGCCCGCCAGGTCCGGGTCCCGCCGGTCGAAGCTGATGTTGGGGTGCAGGTTTCCGTCGCCCGCGTGAAAGACGTTGCTGATGGTGAGCCCGTAGCGCCGGCGGATCTGCTCGATCCGGTCCATGATGTCGGGCAGCGCCGAGCGGGGCACCACCGCGTCCTGCACCGCGAGGTCGGGGGCGATCCGCCCCATCGCGCCGAACGCCTTCTTGCGGCCCTGCCACAGGCGGGCCCGGTCGGCCGGCGTGGAGGCGCTGCGCACCTCCCGTGCGCCCCGCTCCTTCAGGAGGGAGACGACCGTGGCCGCCTCCGCCTCCACCGCGTCGGTCTGGCCGTCGAGCTCGATCAGCAGCACCGCCGCCGCGTCGGTCGGATATCCCGCGGCGTAGATGGACTCCTCCACCGCGGCCACGCACGCGCGGTCCATCATCTCCATCGCCGCGGGCACGATGCCGGCCGCGATCACGGCAGACACCGACTCGCTCGCGGCCCGGACCGTCGGGAAATCGGCCAGCATTGTCCGAACGCTCTGAGGCAGCGGCTCGAGCCGGACGGTGATCTCCACCGCGATGCCGAACATCCCCTCGCTCCCGACGAAGAGCCCCACCAGGTCCGGGCCCCAGGGCTCGCCCTGCCGGGAGCCGAGCCGGATGACCGAGGCGTCGGGCAGGACCACCTCGAGCTCGACGATATGGTTGGTGGTGACTCCGTACTTGAGGCAGTGGGGGCCGCCCGCGTTCTCCGCCACGTTGCCGCCCACGGTGCAGGCCGCCTGGCTCGACGGGTCGGGGACGTAGTGCAGACCGTGGGCCGCCACCGCCTCCGAGAGCCGGGCGTTGATCACCCCCGGCTGGAGGGTGGCGCGGCGGGCCTCGGGGTCCACCCGCAGGATCCGGTTCATCCGGGTGAGGGCGATCAGCACCGCGTCGGGATCGGCCACGGCACCTCCCGAGAGCCCGGTGCCGGCGCCGCGGGCCACGAAGGGCACGCCGGTCAGATGCAGCAGCCGCACCACCTCGCGCACTTGGGCGGCGCCGGCGGGCATCACCACCACGCCGGGGTACGACTCCCGGGTGGGCAGCCCGTCCATGGTGTAGGTGGCCAGCTCCGCCCGGCGGTGGCGCACGAACTTTGGGCCAACGATGCGCGAGAGCGCCTCGATCAGGTCGGGACTCACAGGCCGGTCAACAGGTCGGGCTGGCCGCCGCCCCGGCCATTGCCGTGCGCCCGCCGGTGCACCCGCAGCCCCGACTCGACCGCGCTGGTGAGGATCGGGATCAGCAGGAGGAGCGCCTCCACCCGGCGGGCGGTGCTCCGCTCGCCGAGGAGCCGCTGCTTCACCCCGGGGTCGCACTCGACCGCGGCGGAGACATGGAAGGAGAGCGCCAGCGGCTCGTCGGGGAGGGACACCTCTTCGGGCTCGAGATCCTGCAGCTGGCGGTAGAGGGCGTAGTAGCGGAGAAACAGCTCCTGGAGGCGGACCACTGCGTCGGACGGCGGGTCGGTCCCGGCCTCGTCGTCGAACAGCTCCACCGAGGCCACGTAGTAGGGCAGCGACTCCTCCAGCTCCCGGCGGACCACGAACCGCGATCCACCGAGCACCACGATGTTGGAGCGCCCGTCGGGCAGCTCCTGGTTGACTCGCACTTCGGCGATGCACCCGACCGCACCCGGGTCCGGCGGCTCCCGCGCGCCACCCGGCGGCACGATCCCGAACTTGCGGTCGCCCGCGAGGCAGTCCGCCAGCATCCGCCGGTAGCGCGGCTCGAAGATGTGCAGCGGGAGCGGCGTGCCGGGGAAGAGGACGACGGAGAGGGGGAAGAGGGGAAGGCGGAGGGGCATGATGGAAGGTAGAGGCGGGAAGGGTGAAGAGTGAAGGGTGAAGGGGAGGCCATGAGCAGCCTCCCCTTCACCCTTCACCCTTCACCCTTCACTCTTCCCGCTCTACTCGGGCCCTACGCCGCTCCGAAGTATCCGCGCAGCGCCCTCACGTCCGGGGAGTCGCGCAGCTTCTCGAAGGCGCGCTCGCGGATCTGGCGGATGCGCTCGCGGGTGACGCCGAGGAGCTCGCCGATCTTTTCCAGGGTGAGGGCCTCGGAGCCTTCCTCGAGACCGTAGTAGAGCGAGAGGATCTTACGTTCGCGGGGTGTGAGGTGGCGCTCGAAGAGGCGGTCGATGAACTCGCGCTGCAGCCGGCTGTCGGTCATCTCCTCGATCTCGATTTGGCCGGTGCCGGCGACCCGCTCGCCGAAGGTGCTGGCCCCGCGGTCCTGCCGCTCGACCGGCGCGTCGAGCGAGACCTCAGTGGTCGACATGCGGCGGGCGGCGCGGACGTTCTCGACGGTGTCGTTGAGCGCGATCGCGACTTCCTCGTCGGTCGGCTCCCGGCCCAGCTCCTGGGCGAGGAAGCCCTGGGCCTTGCTCATCCGCACCAGGGCGGAATTCTGGTTGAGGGGGATCCGGACGCTGCGGGTCTGCTCGGCGAGGGCCTTGAGCACCGCCTGCCGCACCCACCAGACGGCGTAGGAGATGAACTTGACGCCGTGGTCGGGATCGAACTTGCGCACCGCCTTGAGCAGCCCCTCGTTGCCGATCGCCACCAGCTCCGACAGGTCGAGCCCGTGTCCCTGGTAGCGCTTCACGTAGGAGATGACGAAGCGCAGGTTGGCCGTGACCAGCCGCTCGGCGGCCTCCTGGTCCCCCGCCAGCGCCCGGCGCGCCAGCCGCTTCTCCTCCTCGGGATCGGTGATCATGGGGAGCTTCTGGATGTCGAGGAGGTACTGATCGAAGGCGCCGGACGGGGCGGAACGGAGGAATGCGCGGACTTTCCCAGTACGGACGTGGGCCATGGTCAACCCCGCAAGAGGGAGTGCGGCTGCGAACGGCTAGCGCTGAGTGTGGCGACCGGAACAGATGTGGAGAGGTTCTGCAAATATAGGAATGACATGGGAATCGGTCAAGCAAACCGGGATTTCCACATCACAAAATCTTCGGGGGCAAACGGTTTTCGGAGTTATCGACAGCGGAAGCGGGGCAGGGCGGCGGCGGGGCAGACGGGCAGGCGGGTGGGCGGGCAGGC
>DASUSR010000205.1:0-3586 GCA_036375015.1 Gemmatimonadales bacterium | reverse complement strand
CAGGGGCTGAAGCTGGCGCAGTTCCGCTTTTACGAGGTGCCGACCGTTACCGGGTGGTAAGCAAGAAGGGTGAAGGGTGAAGAGAGAAGGGTGAAGGGGACTGTTTCTCCCCTTCACCCTTCACTCTTCACCCTTCCCGCTTCTCAGCCCCTACAACGTCCCCGCCGCCAGCGTCGCGAACCCGAGAAACGTGAGAAACCCGACCACATCCGTCACCGTGGTGAGGATGATGGACGAGGCGGCAGCCGGGTCCTGGCCCATGAGCGTGAGCGCCATCGGGACCGAAGCGCCGGCCAGGCCGGCGATGACCATCGAGCACACCATCGACACGCCCATCACCGCGGCGAGCCCGGCGGAGTCGCTCCAGAGGTAGACGCCGAGCGCGGTGACCGCGGCGACCGCGAGCCCGTTGACCGCTCCGACGACCAGCTCCTTTCCGCCGATCCGCGCCCAATGGCGCACCCGGATCTCCCGCAGGGCGAGCCCCCGCATGGTGACGGCGAGCGCCTGGGCGCCGGTGTTGCCCGACTGGCCGGCCACCACCGGGAGCAGGACCGCGAGCGCGGTGAACTGCGCGATGGTGTCCTCGAAGAGGCCCACCACCGCGGCGGCGAGGAACGCGGTGACCAGGTTGATCTGCAGCCAGGGGAGCCGTTTCCGCACCGCGAACGAGGCGCGGGACAGGGCCCGCTCGTCGGGGCTCACGCCCACCATCGTCTGGATGTCGGCCGAGGCGGCCTCCTGGCTGGCCGCCACGAGGTCGCGGTGGCGGATCACGCCGAGCAGCCGGTCGCCCAGGTCCACCACCGGCACGCTGGCGACCTGGCTGGACTCGGCGACCGCGATCACGTCCTCCTGCGGGTCCATGGCCTGCACCCGGACGGGCCGCGACACTGCCAGGGACTCGAGCCGGGTCCCGGGCTCGGCCAAGGCCAGGTCCTGCAGTCCCACGGCGCCGGTGAGCCGTCGCTCCTCGTCAACCAGGAAGACATCCTGGATCCCACGGCTCCTGAGGGCGCGGAGGCGCGTCAGCGCCTCGCGCGCGGTGGTGCCGGGGCGGAAGGTCGTGACCCTGGGGTCCATGAGCCCGCCGGCGACATTCGACGGGTACGCCATCAGCTCGGTCAGCTCCTGCGCGAGCGCCGGGTCGAGCCGCGCCACCCGGCGCTGCCGCGCATCCTCATCGAGCTGCGACAGCAGCGTCGCCGCCGTCACCGGGTCCAGCGCGGCGAGGATCCGGGCCGCCGGCTCGTCCCCTATCGCCGCGAGCGTCTCCGCCGCGGCGCCGCCCGGCACCCGGCGCAGCAGCTCGGCCGCATGGGCCGGGTGCTGCCGGGCCAGCAGGTCGCCGGCTTCCTCGGGCGGGAGCCGCTCCACCATGCGGGCGGCCTCGTCCGGGTAGTGGCGGATCAGGTCCTGCACCAGCGACCGGACCACGCGCGCATCAGCGGGCATCGGGCACCTCCTCGGATGGACGCGTCTCGGCGGGCGGGCTGACGGGCGGCTCCGCCGCGGCGACCCGGGGGAACAGGCCTGAAAGGCCGGCCCAGTACAGCTCGGACAGGCCGACCAGCGTCGCGATCACCGACTCGTTCCGCGCCCGCAGGCCCAGCTCCGCCTCCAGCCGGCGCACCGCCTTGTGGCGGAGGGCGCCGACCAGCCGGCCGTGCCCATCCACCACCGGCAACGCGTCCAGCTCCTGCCAGGCGGGATGCGCCGCGAGGGTGACGAAGCCGGTGCCGGCCTCGAGGCGGACCGGGTCCCGGTGCATGGCCGCGCCGAGCGTGTCCCGGGGCCGGGCCGCCATCAGCTCCGGGATGTCGAGCACGCCGACGAGCCTGCCGTCGCGGGCGACGATGTAGAGATAGTAGAAGAGATGCTCGCCGCCGCCGCGGAGCCGCCGCTGCGCCTCCGCTACGGTGAGATCCTCCGGCAGGGCGAGCACCAGCGGGTCGGCCAGCGCGCCGGCGGTGTGCGCGCCGTACGCCAGCAGCCGGCGCAGCGGAGCCTCCGCTGTGACCGGCAGGCTCACCAGCACCGCCTCGCGCCGCTCGGGGTCGAGCCGGTGCATCACTCCCGCCGCGGCGTCGAGCGGCAGGTCGCCCACGATCTCGGCGAGCCGCTCGACCGGGAGCGCGGCGGCGCATCCCGCCACCGCCGCAGGCGCCATCAGCCGGAGGACCCCGGCGGCCACCCCGACCGGCACGTCCGCCAGGAGCGCCGCGGCCTCCACCGGCCCGGCGCGCTCCAGCAGCCGCGCCGCGCCCTCGGGGTGCGCTTCCATGAATGCGAGCGCCAGCCGCTCGTCGGCGCCCACGCTAACGCTCGGTCACGAGGACGGAGGCTTCCTCGCTGAATTGCTTGGCCGGGACCAGGACCCGGCCCTGGGGGGTATCGAGGAAGACCGCCGTCGGGGTGGTCTGGACGATCTTGCCCTCGATCCCGCCGATCCGCACCAGCTGCCCGATCCGGTAGGCCTGCGCGACGTAGTACGACGCGATGATGCTGGCCACCGCCGTCCGCGCGCCCAGCCCGAAGGCGAGCCCCGCGCCGGCGAGCGTGGTGCCCAGGACGATGGCGACGATGACGATCAACACCTGCGCCTCGATCCCGACCTGCTCCAGCGCGACCACGACCGCGACCAGGACGACCGTCCACTGCGCCAGCGCGCCGACCGGGCTGCCGAAGCCCACGCCGGCGGAGGTCGCGGTGCGGGCCACCGCGCCGCGGACCAGGCTGCCCAGGATGATGCCTCCGAAGATCACGACCAGGGCCGCGAGCACGTTGGGGAGGTAGTAGGCGACCCGGTTGAGCGCGCCGGTCACCACCGGGAGGCCCAGCGTCTCCAGTGCCGCGGCCACGAAGAAGAGGAGGACCAGCCAGTAGGCAAACCCGCCGATCACCGCCGGCACGTGCGTGGCGACGCCGCTGCTCACGATCGCGCCCCGCAGAGAGGGGCGGGTGCCGAGCCGGGTGAGCACCGCGGCCACGGCGCGGGAGGCGAGATAGCGCGCCAGCCGCCCGAGCAGCCAGCCGGCGAGCGCGAGGAGCGCCGCGCTCGCGATCACGGGCGCGAACGCCAGCAGCTGGCGGGCGACCTGCGGGAAGCCGGAGAACCATTCCTGGGTCGGCGTCATACCACCTCCGAAGGGCGCGGCGATGAGAGCAGGTCGAGGGCGAGCGGTCCGGTGGGCCTCCAGCACGATAGAGCAGGCCGGAGGAGTCCTCAAGCCGAGGTGCTACTGGAGCAGCGCCTCGTATCCCGGCTCGTCCCGCACACCGGCAAGCGTGCGGTCGATCCGGATCCAGCCGAGGGAAAGGTGAGCGGGATATCGGAGGATCCCGGCGAGCCGCTCGATGGCGCGGCGGCGGTCCCCCGCGATGAGGTCTATTCGCGTCCGGAGGTAGGCGACGTAGGGGGCCTGCACCCCGGAGCCCAGCGGCTGGAGCGCGACCGCCGTGTCTCCCTGGGCGGCCGCCTCGCGGATCCGCCCGGCGAGCGCCATCGCCCAGGCGCGCGCGGAGACGACCTGTCCCCGGTCCACCCGGTCCCCCCACACCGCCAGCATGCCGGTGTAGGCGGCGA
>DASUSR010000204.1:0-3912 GCA_036375015.1 Gemmatimonadales bacterium | reverse complement strand
AAGCAGCTCGGCCGGCGGTTCGGGCGCGCGGGCTCGTGGCAGGAGGGGATCGCGGTGGAGCGGCGGTTCCTCATCGACTCGGTGCGGATCGACTCGACCGAATTCTCGCTCCAGGATGGCTCCGGGCTCAGCAGCGCGAACATGGTGACGCCGAACGCCTTCACCAGGCTGCTCCGTTTCATCCGCGGTCACCCGGGCTGGGCCACCTTTTCCTCCGCGCTGCCCCGGGCGGGCAGCGCGGGCTCGCTGCGGACCCGGTTCGTGGGGACCCGGCTGGCCGGGCGGGTGCGGGCCAAGACCGGCAGCATCACCGGGGTGAACACCCTCTCGGGCTATATCGAGCGGCCCGACGGCAAGGTGCTCACCTTCTCGGTCCAGGCCAACCACCACGCCCTGCCCACCCGCCAGATCCTGGCGGCCATCGACAGCCTGGTCGTGGAGATGGGCCGCTGACCACGCATCTACCGCGGCCCCCCTTCACCCTTCACCTTTCACCCTTTCACCCTTCACGCGGTTCCGAGAACCCCCATGCTCCTCCTCCTCATCCGCCACGCCAACGCCGGCCAGCGCGACCCGGCCCAGTGGCCCGACGACACCCAGCGCCCCCTGACCGACAAGGGCCGCAAGGTGCAGCGCGACGTGAGCCGGTATCTGCGCAAGCGCGACCTCGCCCCCGGCCTCGTGCTCACCAGTCCGTGGCTCCGGGCGACGCAGACGGCCGAAATCCTGGTCGAGGCCGCCCGGGTGACGCAGGCGCCGCTCCCCTGCGATGCCCTCGCCGACAACCCCGACCTGATCCGCCTGGCGGACTACGTCGGCGACCAGCCGCCCGACGCCATCGTGGCGCTGGTGGGGCACTCGCCCTGGATCGAGGAGCTGGCCGCCCTCCTGCTCGGCGGCTCCAGCGACAGTCTCAGGATCGACTTCCCCAAGAGCGGCGTGATGGGCATCGACGTCCAGGGAATGACGCAGGCGGAGGGGGAGTTGAGGTTCTTCGTGCGGCCGAGGATGGTGTGAGGGCAGTCGACGCTCGACTGCCCGTCATCTAATCGCCATGCGTCTCTCCCGCGGTCTGCTCGTCGCGGTCCTGGCTGGGACCGCGCTCGCCGGCTGCCGGAGCCTCGGGCGCGCCCTCGAGGAGGCCTTTCGCGAGCGGGCGGCCGCGCCCCTCGACTCCATGACCGTCGCCAGCGACGCGCGGGTGGACAGCGCGGGCGTGCTCGCCGGCAGCTTCGTGGGCGAAGGCACCACCCGGGCGGTCCACCTGCTCTCCAGCGACACCGCGGTCATCGCCGAGCTCGCGCGGCGCTACCGGCCCGACCTCCTCACGGGCGACGGGCTCTGGCTCGAGCTGGCCCGGCGCCGGGTGACCCCGCTCGTCTCGGGCCCGCGCCGGCGGGTGGGTGGAGGGCGGCCCACGGTCCGCCAGGCGCTGGTGGGCACGCCGCTCGGTCACACCGAGGTGACGGTGGACTCGATCCTGCTCCACGGGAGCCGCTGCGGCTGGCGCGGCACCCAGGCCGAGCTGGTGGTGCGCGAGACCCGCGCCGCCGGCGATCCGCCGCTCCGGGGCCCCGTGCTCGGCGTGCTGCTGGCGGAGGAGGATGCGGTGTCGGAGACCCGCGGGCTGGTCGAGCGGCGGCCGGTGCCGGCGCCCTCGGACTCGCTGGTCGGCGTGCTCCTCGAGCGCACCGAGCGGGCGATGGACTCGACCCTCGCCGCGCTCCATCCCTCCCTGGGCCTCCGGCCCTTCGACGGCGCCCGGCTCGAGATCAACACCCTCGCCGACCTCGACGCCGCGGACGTCATCGCTTTCCGCGCCGGGGCCGACCGGATCCGCTACGCCGTGTCGCTTCGGGAGCGCCGGGTGCGGACCGGCGGGAGGGATACGCTCGTCGCGACGACGGTGATGGTGTGGGACAGCGCGGGGGCGTGGCAGCAGACGGTCTTCCGACCGTCCCTCCTCGCCGCCTACGGCGGCCGGCTCGACGCCTGGGGGCCGGTCGGCCGCCCGCTCTACTGGCGGCGGCTCCAGCCGATCAGCGACGTCGCCTACGAGCGCGACAACCTCTGGATGGAGCAGGTGAACGTCCGGGACGGCACGGTGCTGTGGGGGATCATACAGCCGGGCGGCAATGTGGTGGTGGCCGCGGCGGAAATGGAGGGGCCATGCAGGTGAAGCAGTCGAGAGACCGGAGTCGAGGGTCGAGATGAAGGTCTATACCCGCACCGGCGACAGCGGCCAGACCGGTCTCTTCGGCGGCGGCCGCGTCCCCAAGGACCACCCCCGCGTCGCGGCCTACGGCGACGTGGACGAGCTCAACTCGAGCATCGGCGTCGTGCGGGCCACCGCGCCGGTGCAGTTCCACGACGAGCTGCTCGAGTCGGTGCAGCGGGACCTGTTCGCCATCGGAGGCCACCTCGCCACGCCGGATCCGGTCAAAGTGAGCCGTGCGCTGGAGAAGGCCGAGCTGTCGGCGGCGCGGGTGGAGGCGTTCGAGCGGCTCATGGACGAGGCCGACGCCGAGCTGCCCCCGCTCCGCGCCTTCGTGCTCCCGGCCGGCACGCCCAAAGCCGCGGCGCTCCACCTCGCCCGCACCGTCTGCCGCCGTGCCGAACGCAGCGTGGTGCACCTGTCCCACGAAAGCGAGGTCCCGGCGCTGTTCATCGTCTACCTGAATCGGCTCTCCGATCTCCTGTTCACCCTCGCGCGCCTGGCGAATCACCGCGACGGCGCCGGCGACGTGACCTGGTAGCCCGTGGCCACGGTCATCGTCACCCACGCCCTCGGCAGCTATCCGGTCCTGGTGGAGGGTGGCGCGCTGGAGCGGCTGGGTGACATCGTCGCCGACCGGCTGGCGGGGTGCCGGGTGGCGCTCATCGCCGACGAGGCGGTCTACGCGCTGTATCGCGCCGGGCGGCTCGGCCGCCCCACGTGGGAGGGCGACACCCTGACGTTCCCGCCGGGCGAGCGGTCGAAGACCCGGGACACCTGGGCCCGGCTCACCGACGAGCTGCTCGAGCGGGGTTTCGGGCGCGACAGCGGGATCGTGGCGCTCGGCGGCGGCGTCGCGGGCGACCTGGCCGGGTTCGTGGCGGCCACCTACATGCGGGGTGTGCCCTGCGTGCAGGTCCCCACCAGCCTGCTGGCCATGCTGGATGCCTCGGTCGGCGGAAAGACCGGGGTGGACACCCCGCGCGGGAAGAACCTCATCGGGGCCTTCCACCCGCCGGTGGCGGTTGTCGCCGATCCCGGGGCGCTCGCGACCCTGCCCGAGCGGGACTACCGGGCCGGCATGGCGGAGGCGGTGAAGCACGGTCTCATCGCGGACCGGGAATACTTCCGCTGGATGGAGCGCGAGACCGAAGCGCTGCTCCGGCGGGACCCCGAGGTGCTGGAGCACCTGGTGCGCCGGAGCGTGGAGATCAAGGCGGAGGTGGTGAGCGGCGACGAGCGGGAAACCGGCCGGCGCGCCGTCCTCAACGCCGGCCACACCGTGGCCCACGCCCTGGAGCGGGCGAGCGGCTACTCGTTGTCTCACGGCGAGGCCGTCTCCCTGGGCCTCGTGGCCGAGTGCGAGCTGGCCGTGCGGCTCGGCCTGGCCGCCCCCGCCGTCCCCGAGCGGGTAGAGCGCCTCCTTCAACGCCTGGGACTCCCCACCCGCCTGGCGGCCCCCGCCGACTCCGCCACCCTCCTGGAGGCCATGGCCGCCGACAAGAAGAACCGCGCCGCCCGGATCCGCTTCGCCCTCCCCGCCACGCTGGGCGAGATGGCGGGGGACGGCGAGGAGTGGACCCGGGCCGTCCCGGAGGCGGAGATCCGGGGGGTGCTGGAGGGGTTGGGTTCGGGGTAAGGGAGGCAGGGAGGCAGGGCGGCGGGGCCGGGGGCGGGCAGGGGGGAGGCGGGCAGGG
>DASUSR010000203.1:0-25971 GCA_036375015.1 Gemmatimonadales bacterium | reverse complement strand
AGATCAACCAGTCCACGCCGGGGCAGCTGGTCACGATCGCGAACCCCGACGGGAACGTGATCGGGCTCTACCGCTTCGACGCGAGCACCACGCTCGTCCTGCACCCGCTGCAGACCTGGACGCTCGAGATCCGCTACAGCGACGACAAGGACAGCTACGTCATCGCCGACGAGGGGGAGTTCTCCTGGGTGGCCACCGAGGAGAAGGTGGAGCTGACCTTCGAGTCGGCGGTCTACGGCGACGTGTTTCCGGGCCTGGCGCTCGACGGCGCCGCCGCGATCCGGTACGACATGGACGGCGACGGCGAGCTGGATACCACGTTCGGCTTCCAGCAGATCACCGGCGGAGGGGACTGACCATGCACCGCATGATTCTCCTCGCGCTCGCCGCGGCGCTCGCCGGCGCCTCCACTGCCGAGGCCCAGCGGCCGCGGACGATCGAGCTCCCCTCGCGCTGGATGCTCAACGCCCACACCGTCGCGGCATTCGGAACCTCGGTGCAGGATCCGCTCGCGATCCAGACGCTCAAGACCGGTCTCGGGGGAGGCGGCGGCGTGCTGGTGGGCTACGCGATCACCCCGCGGCTCACCGCGTTCGCGGGGGCGGACGTGGTCAAGCAGGGCAGCAGGACCCCCGGACTCGTCGGCCACTTCAAGCTCACCCACCTGGAGCTGGGGGCGCGGATGAGCTTTCCGCTCCGCGGCTCGTCCCGCGTGCTGCCCTACGCGATGGCATCGGCAGGACGCCGGAGCCTGAGCACCACGGTCGTGGACCTGGCGGGCAATACCGCTCGCATCGGCCTCTCGGGGCTCACCGTGGGGGTCGGCGGAGGCGCCCAGTACTTCCTCTCGCCGGCGCTGGCGCTCGACGGTGGGGTGAACATCGGCTTCGGGACGTTCGGTGGAGACGTCGTCGTGAACGGGCAGCGGTTTCCGGTGCCTGACCTCGAGCGCAGCACAGTCACACGGGTGCTGCTCGGCGTGAACTGGTATCACTGACGGGGGTCGGAGCCGGGGATGGTGATACCGGGGTTGCGTGGGCCGCAGGCAGGCTCCATCTAGTCTCCATGGATCGCGCCTCCACCAGCCTCCTGGCGGCACTCCTCCTGGGAGTGCCGCCGGTGCTCCCGGCCCAGACAGCGCCGGCGGCGCGGCCCAACATCGTCGTGTTCGTGGGCGACGACCTGGGCTGGCGCGATACCCGCCCCTACGGAAACGCGGCCGTGGCAACGCCGGCGATCGAGGGGCTCGCGCGTACCGGCCTGCTGGTCCGGCATGCCTTCGTCACCTCGCCGCAGTGCAGCCCCTCGCGCATCAGCATCCTCAGCGGCAGGTACCCCCATACCACCCGGACCGAGGACCTCCACACGCCGCTGCCCGCGGGCGAGCGCCTCCTCCCCTCCTATCTTCGCTCCGCGGGCTACTTCACCGGGCACATGGCGAAGACCCACTACGGCCCGAACGCGGAGCGGCAGTTCCAGTGGTACGCCCGGGAGACCGCGGAGGCGCTTCCCCGCTTCCTCGACTCCGCGGGGAGTCGGCCGTTCTTTCTCTGGGTGGGCTTCCACGAGCCGCACCGTCCCTACGACTCGGCGCCGCCGGCCGGCGGGCACTCGCCCGACCGCGCGGTGCTCACCCCGTACCTGGTGGACACGCCGGAGACCCGGGCGGACGTGGCCCGCTACTACGACGCGGTCGCCCGGATGGACCGGGCCATCGGCGGCATGGTGACCGAGCTCGAGCGCCGAGGGCTGAGGGAGAACACGCTGATCGTGTTCCTCAGCGACAACGGCGCCCCCTTCCCGCGCGAGAAGGGCACCCTGTACGACAGCGGCATCCGCACGCCGCTCATCTTTTCCCGGCCGGGCGTGATACGAGCCGGCTCGGTGTACGACCGCGGGCCGGTGAGCGCCGTGGACCTGATGCCGACGCTGCTGGAGATCGCCGGCCTGAGGCCGCCGGCGTCGGCGCAGGGACGGAGCCTGCGCGAGTTGCTCACCGCCCCCGACTCCTACCGCGGCCGCGAGTACGTGTTCGGCGAGCGGAACTGGCACGACTGCGACGAGCACCAGCGCGCGGTGCGGACCGCGCGTTACAAGCTGATCCGCACCGACGCCTATACCGGCCTGCCGCTCTGTACCGCGGCGGACATCGGCGGGAGCCCTTCGTTCCTGGCGCTCCGGACGCGCGCCAGGACGGGCAGCCTCACGGCCGCCCAGCGCCGGTTGTTCGAGGCGCCGCGGGCGCGGCTGGAGCTGTACGACCTCGAGGCCGACCCCTGGGAGCTCACCAACCTCGCCGACGACCCCGCCCACGCGGCGCGGGTGCGCGAGCTCGCGGCAGTGCTCCAGGAATGGATGGAGCAGTCCGACGACTTCCCCGCCGCCTACCGGGTGCGGGACGACAACACCGATAGGATCAGCGGAGTGCCGTTCAGCACCCGGATCCCGCCGCTCAGGATCCCGGAGCCGCCGCCCCCCGACCGGCGCTGGGGGGTGCCGGGGCCGACCTGACCGGGGCAGCGCTTGACCCTTCCAGAATATCTGACTAATGTCAGAGAATGGATGCCGTCGCCCGGGTCCGCAGCTTCAACCGCACCGTCACCGCCCGGATCGGGGCGCTGGACGCCGAGTTTCTGGGGCGGGGCCGGTCGCTCGGAGCGTGCCGCCTGCTTTTCGAGATCGGGACCGGGGGTGGCGAGGTCCGCGCGCTCCGTGCCCGGCTCGGCCTCGACTCCGGCTACCTGAGCCGGCTGCTGCGGGGCCTGGAGGAGGAGGGACTGGTCCGCACCGGGGCGGCCCCGGGCGATGCCCGGGTCCGGTACGCCGCACTCACCGCGGCCGGGCGCCGGGAGCTCGCCGCGCTCGACCGGCTGTCGGACGATGCCGCCGCCGCGATGCTCGAGAGCCTCAGCGAGCGCCAGCGGGACGAGCTCACGGACGCGATGGCCCTGGTGGAGCGGCTGCTGCGCGCGAGCGCGGTGCGGATGGAGCTGGAGGACGTCCGCAGCCGCGACGCGCGCGAGTGCCTCGCCCGCTACTTCGAGGAGCTGGCGGCCCGCTTCGAGGCCGGCTTCGATCCGGCGCTGGGCCTCCCACTCACCGACGAGCAGCTGACCCCGCCGCGCGGACTCTTCGTGATCGCCCGTCTCGACGGCGAGGCGGTGGGCTGCGGCGCCCTCAAGCTCACCGGCGGCGGCTATGCCGAGATCAAGCGCATGTGGGTGGCCGAGTCCGCGCGGGGGCTGGGCATCGCCCGGCGCATCCTCGCGCGCCTCGAGGAGCTGGCGCTGGAGCGGCGGGCGCGGGTGGTCCGGCTCGACACCAACCGGGCGCTGCCCGAGGCGCACGCGCTCTACCGGAGCAGCGGGTATCGGGAGGTCCCGCCGTTCAACGACGATCCGTACGCCCACCTCTGGTTCGAGAAGACGCTGCGGGGCCCGGTCTCGCCGGAATGACCGGCACCCGGACCGGGGCCCGCGCGCGGTGGGGCGCCATCCAGGGCAAGGGGCTGGAAGCCGGCACGCAGGCGCTGCTGGTCCTGCTCCTCCCGCGGATCCTCGGCCCGGCAGACTTCGGCCGGCTCGCGGTCTCGCTCGCCGTCGTGGCACTGGGCACCGCCGCCCTCTCGCTCGGAGCCCCGAGCGCCTTCTCGCGGTTCGTGCCGGCCGAGTCGCCGCGCCGGCGCGCCGGGCTCGCGCGCGCGATGACCGTGCGGCTGATCCCGGTGCGCGCCGTGCAGGTCGCAGCGGCGGCCGCCGTGGCCATCGTCCTGATGCTGGCCGCCCCGAGACGGTTCCCGGCCCCCGACGCGCTGCTCGTCGTGCTCGCGCTGGCGCTCGAGCTGGCGGCAATACTCGGTGTCCAAGCAGCGCTGGGTCTGGGCCGGACGCGCCTGTGGAGCTTTCGGCTGGCGGTGAGGAACGCGACGCTGCTCGTCGCCGTTCCTCTCCTCTTCCATCTGGCCGGGCCTCCCGGCGTGCTCCACGGCCTCGTCCTCGCGTCATTGGCCGCGTTCGCGGCGGCCGGGTGGCCCGGCCTTCGCCTCATGCGCGGTGCCGACCTCGACGTTCCCATCCCGGATGGCGCGTTCCGCTACGGCGTGGTTGCCGGCACGGCCGGCCTCCTCCTGCAGCTCACCTACCGGGCGCCCGTCATCGCCACCACCCTCCTCACCGGCTCCGCGATCGAAACCGGCCACGCGGCGCTCGCCGGCGGCATCGCCCTGGCGATCCTGCTCGCGGTCCGGGAGCTGTTCGCCGTCTCCCTCCCCGAGCTGGTCGAAACCTGGGGACGCGACCGGGAACAGGCCGAAGGGCAGCTTCGGGCGGCGGGTTGGCGGCTGGCGCCGCCGTTCGTTCTCGCCGCGCTCGGGGGCATGCTGGTCCTCGAGCGGGGGCTCGTGCTGATCGCCGGCCCCGCGTTCGCCCCCGCGGTCGACGCACTGGTGCCGATCCTGGTGCTGCTCCCGCTGCTCCCCCTCCCGGCCATCGGCTGGCAGGGTGCCGCCCTGCGGCTGCGGCCGGGCCTGGGGCTCCGGATCAGCGCAGTGGGCGCGATCGTCTGCCTGGCCGCGGCGGCGCTGCTCGTGCCCCGATGGGGAGCCCCGGGGGCGAGCACCGCGCTCGCCCTGGCGGTCACGGTCACCGCGGCCCACACCGCGTGGGAGCTGCCGGGCAGCGTCCCCCCGCGGCTCCTCCTCGTGTCGGCGCTCGGCGCGCTCGGCGCGCTCGCCCTCGCCTGGTGGCTGGGCCTGGTCCCATGACGCGACGGCCAATGCGGCGGCATTAGCGTCCTCGCGCACCTCGCGCCATTATCCAGCTAGCCATTCTTCCGGAGGATTCATGTACGCCGAGCCCCTGCTGGCCGAGCTGGAGCACGAAGCCTCGACCACCCGCCGCGTGCTTGAGCGCGTGCCGGGCGAGCGTCTCGACTGGAGGCCGGGACCGCAGGCGATGGCGCTGGGACCGCTGGCTCTGCACGTGGCCACCATTCCCGGGAACATCACCCAGCTCGCGCGCAGGGACGGGTTGGATGCGGCCGGAGTGGATTTCGAGCCCCGGATGCCCGCGAGCGCAAGCGAGCTGCTGCCGGCCTTCGACGCCGCCCTGGAGGACGCGCGAGGGTTCTTCCGTGGCTTCACCGCCGAGGAGGCCGCGAGGCCCTGGCGCCTCACCTCCGGCGGGCAGGAGGTGTTTACCATGCCCAAGGCGGCCTTCGTGCGGACGCTCCTGTTCAACCACTGGTACCATCACCGCGGCCAGCTCTCGGTCTACTTCCGCTGCCTCGGCGTCCCGGTGCCCGCGATCTACGGGCGCAGCGCGGACGAGAAGCTGTTCGGCGCATGAGCCCGCTCCTTCGCGCCGCGCTTCCGGTCCTCGGCACTTTCGCGGCCGCCGTGGTGGGCGGCCTCGGGTCGGTGCGCTCGGGTGAGTTCTACCAGCAGCTCGACAAGCCCGCCTGGGCGCCGCCGGGGGCCGTCTTCGGCCCGGTCTGGACCGTCCTCTACGTCCTCATGGCGATCGCCGCGGTACTGGTGGTCCGGAGAGCGGGCTGGCCCGGCGCCCGGCCGGCCATGATCCTCTTCGCCACGCAGCTCGCGCTGAACGCGCTGTGGCCCTGGCTCTTCTTCGTGTGGCGGAGGGGCGCGGCGTCGCTGCTGGAGATCGCCATCCTCTGGGTCGTTCTCGTGCTCACCATGCTCTCCTTCGCCGGGGTGCACCGGACGGCGGCGGCGCTGCTGCTGCCCTATCTCGCGTGGGTGACCTTCGCTGCGGCACTGACCTGGGCGGTGTGGCGGCGGAATCCCCAGCTCCTGGGGTCGGCGGCGCCACCCGCGCCCGCCGCGGAGATCCGGCCCGCGTCCATGACCACCGCCAGCACGGAGGGCCGAGCGATGAAGCCGCTGCCGGCCTCGGACACCGCGCTCGTGATCCGCACCAGCTACGCCGACCAGGCCGGCTGGGAGGCCATCCGGGGAGAGATCGAGCGGCCCGTCGGCGAGTTCCGCGCCTACGTGACCTTCGTCGAGGACCCGGCGTACGACGGCCTCGACAAGAGGGATCTGCTCGCGCTGCTCGACGACGGCACCTACCGGTCGTACCTGATCGTGGCCGACCGTACCACCCTCGAGCACCCCGAGCACCCGCTCCTGATTCTCGAGCTGGGAGACCGGCCCGGACGCGAGTTCCGCGCGGTTCCCCGCGAGCTCTGGGGAGTGGAGAACAACCTCTCACTCGCCAACATGGATTTCGAGGAGTTCCTGGAAGCGCTCGATGCCGACGGCGTCTTCCGCGGCTTCCGGGAGGCTGACGGATGATGGAGTCTTCACGGTCGATTCACCCGCCCTTGGGTGGTGCCTGGGTAACATGCTCGCGCAGTAGCCGAAGCAGCTTCCAGTGCACCTCTGAAGGACGGTCGTATGAAAAGACTCGCATCAGTAGGCCTCATCCTCGCCGCTGCGGCGGCCTTCATGGCTCCCCAGGCAGCGGCTCAGGCGCGGGGCATCGTCGGGGTCGGATTGGGCGTGCCGGTGGGTGACTTCGCCGACGAGGCGGGGGCCGCGGCACAGTCCGGAGGCGGCACGGTGCTCGCCGGGCTCGAGTGGCTGCCCCGGGGCAGGAGCTTCGGGCTGCGGGTGGACGGCGCCTACAACCGCTTCTGCACCTCCGCCTGCGACGAGGCTGCCGGTGAGCTCGATGTCCGTTACCGCTTCCTCAACGCCAACGTGAACGGCCTGGTGGAGTTTCCGGTGGGCAACGCCGACCTCCGCCCCTACCTGATCGCCGGCGTGGGGATCTACAACTACAAGCTCGAGGGCGACGACGCGCCCGCGTTGGCGGACGAGAGCGAGACCGACTTCGGGCTGAACGGCGGCCTCGGCATGACGTATACGATCGGCCGGGTCGGGATCTTCGCCGAGGGGCGGTTCCACAACGTCTTCGCGACCGGAAGCGATCTGCAGTACATCCCGGTGATGCTCGGCGCGAGGATCAACCTGCAGTAGGTCTCGGGCGGCGGCCGGCCATCGAGGCGGGCCGCCGCTCAGAGCCGTTTCCATGACCGCTGTCCCAGTGCCTGACGGGCCTCCCGCAGCGCTCGAGATCGACTACCCCGAACGGGACCTCGACCGGATCACCACGTTCTTCCGGCCGCTCACCTTCATCCCGATCGCGATCATCCTCGCGCTGGTCAGCGGACCGACCACGATCGGCGGCCCGGCCCGGGAGACGGTGGACCCGGACCGCGTCGTCATCCTCATGGTCGGCGCCGGCGGAGTGCTCTTCGTGCCGACGGCCCTCATGCTGGTGTTCCGCCGGAAGTATCCCGGGTGGTGGTTCGACTGGAACCTGGAGCTGACCCGGTTCAGCACCAGATGCCTGGCCTACCTGGCGCTCCTGCGCGACGAGTACCCCTCCACCGACGAAGAGCAGGCGGTCCATCTCGACCTGAGATACCCCGATGCCGAGACGGAGCTGAGCCGCTACCTCCCGCTGGTCAAATGGTTCCTGGCGATACCCCACTACATCGCGCTGGCGTTCCTCGGTCTGGCCGCGGCGCTCTGCGTCGTGGTCGCCTGGTTCGCCATCCTCTTCACCGGCCGGTACCCGCGGCCGCTGTTCGATTTCGTGGTGGGGGTCTTCCGGTGGGCGCTGCGGGTCGGCGCCTACGCGTTCCTGCTGATCACCGACAGCTATCCGCCGTTCCGGCTGCGCGGCGGCGGCGGCGGAGACTGGGGGGAATACCGATGAGTCGAGCGACGCATGGCACCGGACGGATCGTCGCGGCCGGCACGGCGGCGGCCGCGCTGCTGGGGGCGGGCTGGCTCGGGGCGACGTGGATGCGCTACGGCCGGAACGCCACGGCACACCTGACCCCCGACCCGCTGCTCGACCGGTTCATGCCGGACTACGAGGTTCGCGAGCAGCACCAGACGGTGGTCGCGGCGCCGGCGGAGACGACCTGGGCCGCGGCGCGAGGGCTGGACCTGCTGGGGTCGCCGCTGGTGCGGGCGATCTTCCGCGGGCGGGAGCTCCTGATGGGCTCCAGGCCCGCCGCCGGACCGGACCGAAGCTTTCTCGACGAGGTCCAGGCCCTCGGCTGGCGGGTGCTGGCCGAGGAGCCGGGACGCGAGCTGGTGATGGGTGCGGTGACTCAGCCCTGGAAGGCCGATGTGGAGTTCCGGGGGCTGCCGCCCGAGGAGTTCGCCGGCTTCACGGAGCCCGGCTATGCCCGGATCGCCTGGACGCTGGCGGTGGAGCCCATCGGAGCCGGCCGCTCGATCTTCCGCACCGAGACGCGGGTCGCCACCACCGATCCCGACTCCCGCCGGCGCTTCCGCCGGTACTGGACGCTCATGTCGCCCGGCATCCTGCTGATCCGGCGCGAGAGCCTGAGGCTCGTCCGGCGGGAGGCGGAGCGACGCTAGTTCGCCTTGTCGAGACGGAAGTTCACCGTCGCGTCCGCCCCGCTGTAGGTCACGCGCACCGTCCAGGTGCCAGGCGCCCCCGCGGAGGTCGAGAACGTGCCGTCCTCGGCGAGGGAACGGCTGTAGACCTGCGCACCGTTCGCGTCCCGCAACACCAGCGTGGCTGACCCCGCCGCGATAGCCGCCGATTGATTGACCGTTGCCGTGGTGCCGGTGTTCTGCCAGCTGTACGACTGGGTGCCCGAGAAGTCCTGGATGTCGGAGACCTGATACTGAAAGTTGTCGGTCGTGTTGATCACCTCGGGATCGCGCCCGGGGCCGGTGGTGCTATCGCCGCCGCACGCGGCCAGGGCGACTGCCGCCGCCGCGAGCCACCGGCGCTGCCGTGAGAGGGAGAACGCCCGCATCGCCTGCCTCCTGTGAAGGATGTCCGGCGACCGCAGGAGCGCGGCGCCTGCCCTCTCTTGGGGCAGGAGCGGTGCCACGGGGCCGAGCGGCGCCTCCGTGGTGCCCGGTCAGAAGTTGGCTAATTGCGAGCGGGACGCTCGGCTCGGACACTGCCACGCAACGTGCCACCCTGTATCGGGACGTGCCATTCGCGGTGGCCGCACTTGCGGACCCGCCGGTCGTGGGGTGATGGTAGTGCGGTACCCGCATGCTCACCGTCCTCCGATGGACCTCGCTCGCCGTCGGCCTCGCCATGGTGGCGGGCACTCTGCTCAGCCTGAGCCGGAGCCCGCACTGGTTCGTGCGCGGCTGGGACTTCCCCCGCGCGGCGATCGCCATCCTGGCCGGCGGGGCCGGGGCCGTCTACGCCTGGTGCTGCGCCGCGGGCGGTCCGCTCGACCTCGCCTTCCTCGCCGCGGTGGCCGCCTGCGTGCTCTGGCAGTTCAGCAGGATCTACCCCTACACCCCGCTCGCGCCCAAGCGGGTGCAGCGCAGCCGGCGGGAACCCTCGGACGAGCGGCCGCGGCTGCGGCTCCTCATCACCAATGTGCAGATGGAGAATACCGCTCACGGGCGGCTGCTGCGCCTGGTGCGGGACGCCGATCCGGACGTGCTGCTGGCGGTGGAGACGGACGAGCTGTGGGTCCGCGCCCTGGAGCCGCTCGCCCACGACTATCCCCACGTGGTCCGGCAGCCGCAGGACAACTGGTTCGGCATGGTCCTCTTCTCCCGGGTTCCCCTGGTCGAGGCCAGGGTGGAGTTCCTGGTGCAGGAGGACATTCCCTCGATCTTCGCCGTGCTCGACCTGGCGGGCGAGCGCGTGGTGCTGCGCGGCCTGCACCCCCGCCCTCCCGAGCCGGTCCGCGACCAGGACTCGACCCCGCGTGACGCCGAGCTGGTGGTGGTGGGCAAGTGGATCGCGAGGCAGGACGGGGCACCGACCATCGTGGCGGGCGACCTCAACGACGTCGCCTGGTCGGCCACGACCCAGCTCTTCCTCCGGGTGAGCGGGCTGCTGGACCCGCGGATGGGCCGGGGGCTGTACAACACCTACAACGCCCGCAACCCGCTGGTCCGCTGGCCGCTGGACCACGTCTTCCACTCCAATCACTTCCGCCTGGTCGAGCTGCGCCGCTGCGGGGACATCGGCTCCGACCACTACCCGGTGCTGATCGAGCTGAGCTACGAGCCGGAGGCGCCGGCGGAGCAGCCCGAGAGCCGGCCGGAGCCGGGCGACCACGAGGAGGCACGCGAGCGGCTCGAGGCCCAGGCCGAAGCGGCGCAGACCGGCGACGACCGGCCCGGCGGGGAGTGATGGGGCCGCGCCTCCGTGCCGCCCTGGTGCACGTCTACACCGCCTCGGGAGTCCTCTTCGCCCTCCTCGCCACGATGGAGGTCGCTTCCGCCACGCCCGATCCGCGCTGGGTCTTCCTGCCGCTCGCCGCCGCGGTGCTGGTGGACGCGACGGACGGCCCGCTGGCGCGGCGCTGGGAGGTGAAGCGCTGGCTGCCGGCGATCGACGGGCGCACCATCGACGACATCGTGGACTACCTCACCTACACCTTCGTGCCCCTGCTGCTGGTCTGGCGGATGGGATGGGTGCCGGAGCCAGGGGCCCTGTGGATCGCGCCGGCGCTGGTGGCCTCGCTCTTCGGGTTCGCCAACACCGCGGCGAAGGACGAGAGGGGCGGGTTCTTCCTCGGCTTTCCCTCCTACTGGAACGTGGTGGCGTTCTATGCCGGGCTCGCGCACCGACTGTACGGCCCCTGGGTGAACGCGCTCCTGCTGCTTTTCCTCGCCGTCCTCACGGTGCTGCCGGTGCGGTTCCTCTACCCCAACCTGGCGCCGGCGCCCTGGCGCGGGCCGGTCATCCTCGGCGCGCTGCTCTGGCTGGGTCTGATGCTCTGGATGCTCGTGGAGTATCCCGGGGCCGAGGCCTGGCTGGTGTGGCTCTCGCTGCTCTACCCGGCCTTCTACGTCTGGCTCTCCTGGCGGCTGGCGGCCGGACTGGCGAGCGGCAGCACCGCATGACGGGCCCGCTCGCCGGCATCCGGGTGCTGGACCTCTCGCGCCTCCTGCCCGGACCCTTCTGCTCGATGCTGCTCGCCGACTACGGGGCCGATGTGCTCAAGGTGGAAGACACCGCCGCGGGCGACTACATGCGCTGGGCACCGCCCCGGTACGACGGCGTCGAGCCCAGCGCCGCTTCCGCGTTCTTCCTCGCCCTCAACCGCGGCAAGCGCTCCATCAGACTCAACCTGAAGCACGAGCAGGGGCGCGAGGTGCTGCTCCGCCTGGCGCGCGAGTACGACGTCCTGCTCGAGTCGTTCCGCCCCGGCGTGCTCGACCGGCTCGGCGTGGGCTACGAGCGGCTGCGGCAGGAGAACCGCGGCCTCGTCTACTGCGCGATCACCGGGTACGGGCAGACCGGGCCGGACCGCGACCGCCCGGGTCACGACCTCAACTACCTGGCCCGCGGCGGGCTGCTGGGACTGAACGGACCGCGCGGCGGCCCGCCGGTGCCGCCGGCCGTACAGATCGCGGACCTCGGCGGGGGCGCGATGATGGCGGCGTTCGGGATCCTGGCGGCGCTGCACGAACGCACCCGGACCGGCGAGGGCCAGCTGGTAGACGTGTCCATGACACGGGGGGCGCAGAGCTGGCTGGTGATGGTAGCGGCCGGCTTCTTCGCCGATGGTTTCGTGCCGCGTCGGGGCGAGCTGGACCTCGCGGGCGGACTGCCCTGCTACCGGCCCTACCCCTGCGCCGACGGCTGGGTGGCGCTCGCCGCGCTCGAGCCCAAGTTCTGGGAGGCGCTGTGCGCCGGGCTCGGGCGCGACGACCTGCGCGAGCGCCAGATGGATCCGACGGTGGCCGCCGAGCTCGAGGCCATCTTCGCGGCGAGGACTCGCGCCCAATGGGCGGCCTTCGAGGCCGAGCACAACTGCTGCGTGGAGCCGGTGCTCGAGCTGGATGAGGCGCTGGCCCGGTCGCCGGAGGCGATCGTGCAGATGGACCAGCCCGGCGCCGCGGCGCCCGTCCGGGTGCTGGGCCCGCCGGTCGGCTTCTCCCGCACCCCCGGCGACGGCACCCGTCCCGCTCCGCCGCTGGGCGCCGACACCGACGCCGTGCTCGCGGAGCTGGGCTACGGCGCCGACGCGGTCGCGGCGCTCAAGGCCGGCGGCGCGGTGGCCGGCCCCGGAGGGCCGGCAGGGACCTCCTTCCTGGGCTGAGGCGCACATGGACCGTCGCGCGTTTCTCGCCGCCACGCTCGCCCTCACCGCCGCGGGGCGCGCCTCGCCCCGCCGCAGGCAGCGGCCCGGCACCCGGCTGATCCTGCTCGGCACCGGCGGCGGGCCGCGGCCCCGCGCGGAGAGCTCGGCGGCGGCGCAGGTGATCGTGGCGGACGACGTCGCCTACGTCGTGGACTGCGGCGATGGGATCGCCCGGCAGCTCGCCCGCGCGGGCGTGCCGCTCGCGACCATCCGGCACGTCTTCATCACCCACCACCACTCGGACCACAATGCCGACTACGGGAACCTGCTCCTTCTCGCCTGGATCACGGGACTGCGCACCCGGGTGGACACCTGGGGCCCGCCGCCGCTCGCCAGGATCACGCGGCTCTTCCTCGAGATGAGCGAGTACGACATCACCACGCGGATGAAGGACGAGGGCCTACCGCCGCTCGCCCCGCTGATCGTTCCCCACGAGCTGACCGGCGGCGGCAGCGTGGTCGGGGACGAGCGGGTGAAGGTGACCGCCGCCCTGGTGCGGCACCCTCTGGTCGAGCCGGCGCTGGCCTACCGCTTCGACTCGGCCGACCGGTCCATCGTGATCTCGGGCGACACGGCGCCTTCCGAAGCACTCGTGCGGCTCGCCCGGGGCGCGGACGTGCTGGTCCACGAGGCGATGTTCGGGCCGGCGGTGGACCGGCTCGCGGCCCGCGTGCCCCACGTGGCCCGGCTCAGGGAACATTTGCTCGCCAGCCACACCACGGCCGAGGAGGCCGGGCGCGTGGCTCAGGCGGCAGGGGTCGGTACGCTGGTGCTCTCGCACCTCGTACCGCCGGATGATCCCGCGGTGACACCCGAGATGTGGATCGAGGCGGCAGCCACCCACTACCGCGGGCGGATCGTGCTGGGGAAGGACCTGATGGAGGTTTGATCCGGCGGCGCCGTCACTCGCACAGACGGTAGCCCGTCTTGGCCACCGTCAGGATGTATCCCGGCTCCTCCGGCTCGTGACCCAGCTTCCGGCGCAGGACCGCCACGTGGGTATCCACCGTGCGGCTGCTCACGTCCTCCCGATATCCCCACACCTCGGCCAGCAGCTCTCTGCGGGACACCACCGCGCCGGCCCGCGCCACCAGCGCCCGGAGCAACTCGTACTCCTTGGGGCGGAGCGCCACCGGCCGCCCGGCCCGGCGCACGTCCCGCGTTCCGGGATCCAGCTCCAGGTCGGCGAAGCGGAGCGGCATCGCGGGTGCGCGGAGCCGCTCCAGCTCGTCCACCGGCGTGTCCGACAGCTCCCGCAGGATGGCCACCAGATGCTCGTGCGAGCGCCGGCTGCGGACCGCGGCGGCGTAGGCCCGCACCCGGTCCAGCGTGGCCCGGAAGCGCTCCTCCTCGAACGGCTTGAGCAGGTAGTCGAGGGCCCGCACCTCGAAGGCCTCCAGGGCGTAGCGCTCGTGCGCGGTCACGAACACCACCGCGGGCAGCGGCTCGCGGTCCAGCCCCGCGGCCACGTCGAGCCCGCTGGTCTCGGTCATCTCGATGTCCAGGAACACCACCTCCGGCCGCGCCCGCGCGATCGCGCCCGCCGCCTCGGCGCCTTCGGCGCACTCGGCGACGATCTGCATGTCGGCGTGGCGGGCGAGCAGGGTGCGCAGCCGGGCACGCGCGAGCGGCTCGTCGTCCACGATGACCGCGCGGATCGGGGGCGCGGTCACGTGGCCGCCGGCTCCGCCAGCCGGAGCGGGATCGCGAGAGCGCAGAGCGTCCCCCCCGCCGGCGCGGGCGACAGCTCCACCCGCTGCTCCGAGCCGTAGAGCTGCCGGAGCCGGGCACGCGTGATGCTGAGCCCGACCCCCTCGCGCACGGCGCCGTCCGGGCGGAGACCCACGCCGTCGTCCCGCACCACGAGGTGCAGGCGCCCCCCGCCTTCCCACGCGCGCACTTCCACCCGCCCGGGCGTGATGCGCCTGGTGATGCCGTGGCGGATCGCGTTCTCCACCAGCGGCTGGAGAATGAGGCGGGGCACCATCGCCTCGCGCACCTCGGGCTGGACCTCGATGCACACCCGCAGTCGCTCGCCGTAGCGGGCCTCCTGGATCTCGGCGTAGCGCCGGAGCAATGCGACCTCCTCGGCGAGGGTGGTCTCCACCCGGGTGCCGCTCCGCAGGGTGAGACGGAGCATCTCGCTCAGCCGGGCGAGCAGGCGGTCGGCCCGGGCCTGGTCCTCCCAGACCAGCGCGGAGATGGCGTGCAGGGTGTTGAACAGGAAGTGCGGCTGGAGCTGCGCGCTCAGCACGTGGAGCCGGGCTTCGGCGAGCTGCCGCGCATACGTCGCGGCCGCGATCCCGCGCCGGCGCGACTCCCAGGCGTGGGCGGCGGCCTCCGTCGCGGCCACCACCATGCAGTAGAGCAGGAGGTCCGGGCCCAGGAAGCGCAGGATCCCGTGCCCCGCCGCGGCCACCAGCCCCCGGTTCCCCGGCGACCAGGGCAGCAGACTCTCCAGCATGCCCATGAGCGAACCGCCGACCATCACGAAGAGCGCGGCGCCGACCGCGTGCAGCAGCAGCGCCCGCGCGAGCGACGGCCCCGGCGCCCGGACCCGGAGCGTGGCCTCCACGATGGCGGGGGTGAGCAGCGCGCAGGGCCACCAGCTCGCGAGCTCGGTCACGAGATGCCGGTGAAACGGCAGGGTGACGCCCAGGCCCGGCATCAGCAGCGCGTCCTGGATGGAGAACACGAGGGCGACGGCGGTCCAGAAGGCCAGCCCCCCGAGGAACAGGCGCGCCGGGCTGACCAGGTCGCGCAGTCGCGCCGGGGGCGCCTCGGGGAGAGGAGACTCGAGGGACGAGGCCATGTGCCAAGGGGACGCCCGAGCACCGGGTTCCGGCACTCGGGCGTCAGCGAATCGTCAACGCGAGGAGTGACTCACGGCGCCGGCGCCGGCCGGCTGTTGCCCAAGTCGGCCACGTAGAGCCACTCGCCGGTGTCCTGCTTCTGCCAGATCGTCAGGTACTTGCTGTAGAAGTCGACGCTCACCAGATCGAAGGTCGCATCCCCTACGGTGAAGCCGAGATCGCCGCTCGCGGCGACGTCCGCGAAGCGGGGGACCCAGCTCACCACGTCGTCGGGCTCGCCGGTGAAGGCCTCGCCGATGTCGGCGGGGCCGTAGATGAGCTGTCCGCCGCCCGCGGCGATGGCGTTGGGTGCCGCGAAGCGCTCGAACGCGACGCCGGTGCCCTCGGCCGCGGAGGTCGCCGAGAAGGCCGCATCCGCCGCCCGCACCGCATCGCGCTGGTCGGCCACCTCGGTGTTGGGGAAATTGCGGCGGTGCTTGTTCTCCGGCGTGCCGAAGCCGGCCGGGATCGGCGAGGCGAGCGGGCCGCCCGAGTTGAACACCAGGGCCGCGATCTCCCAGTCCCCACCGGCGCCGCGCCGCCAATACATTAGAAAGAAGCCGGGCAGGGTGACCGGCCCCCCGCCCAGATCGATGGTGAACTCGCCCTGGGCCCAGGTATAGCCCTGGGTACCGTCGCTGGACACCTCGGCCACGACGACCTCCCACCGGAACGAGCTCGGGGCGGTGGGATCGCCCGACAGGAAGGCCGTGCCGGCCGCACGGCCCTCGATGGTATTGGTCCGGGGCATCAGCAGCAGCGCGTCCTCCGCGAGCGCGCCGCCGAGCCCCGCGGGCAGGCCCTGCGAGGCGATGGCGTCGGACACGGCATTGCCGGCGGCGATGAGGGAGGCGCGCTCCTCCCTGAGGTCGAGGTGGGCGCGATCGCTGGCCTCCGAGAGGGCGGCTTCGCCGGCGGCGTCGGCCGGGGCAACGGCATCCCGGCACGCGGCCGTGGACACCGCGAGCAGGGCGAACAGGACGAGGTGGCGCATGGTTCCGGTCTCCAAGGTGAGAGTGACTGGCCTGCTCACCTAAGGACGCCGGACCGGGACCGCGAAACGGGCGGGAGACGTCAGAGAATTGCAAGAAGACAAAGGCTCGATCCGCGCTCTCCTCCTCGGCCTCGCCCTCCTGCTCTCGAGCTGCGGCCCCGACCGGGTCGCGCCGCCGCCGCCGCGGGCGGCCGGAACCTGGACCGACACGCTGCCGCCGGTGCCGGAGTCCTACCTCGCCGGGCCCGTGCGCTACCATCTGGGCCCCGCGATGGCGTGGCTCGACACCACGATTCCACCGCGCCTCGGCGACCTGGAGCGGCGCCGGACGAGCCCCGACGACGAGCGGCTCAGCTACGCCTACGAGCTCGTGCGGGACTCCTTCCTGCTCACGGTGGCACGGCGCTCGGCCACGCTGCGCACCGACGTGGCGTACCGGGTCCGGGCCTGGTACAACCCGCCGGTGCTCCCGGAAGTGAGCGCATCGTGCGGGCTCGAGGGCGATCCGCCGCGCGCGCGGGTGGCGGTCACGATGGACGTGGGGCTGGCGCGGGACTGGCGGCTGCATCCCCGGACCCGCGCCGAGGTCGAGCCGCTGTCGGCAGCCGACGGCGACAAGTGCACCATCACGGCGCTCGAGATCGACGTGACCGACGACGTGGTGAAGGCCGCACGCGCCGCGCTGCAGGACAAGGCCGACGAGATCGGCGCCCGGCTCGCCGCGGTGGACCTGCCCGGGGAGGCGGGGCGCATCTGGACCGCGCTCCAGCAGCCGGTCCGGATCGCCGACAGCCTGTGGCTCACCATGAACCCGTCGGCGGCACGTGTCGGAGTCCTCGAGCTGCGCGGCGACACGCTGCGCACCATGGTCGGGCTCACGGGGCGGCCGCGGGTCACGGCGGGCCCCCGCCCGGCGCCGTCGGCGCGCCCGCTGCCGCCGTTCCGGGACCTCACGGCGCGCGAGCCCGCGCTGCACCTACTGACGGAGGCCCGCCTGCCCTACGAGGCGGCCGGGGTGATTCTCACCCGCGAGCTGCGCGGTACGAAGATCAAGGCGGCCGGCCAGCAGCTCACGCTGGACAGTCTGACGCTGGCGGGGCTGGGCGACGGGAGGGCCGCGGTGGGAATCGGCGTGAGCGGCCCGGTGACGGGGTTTCTCTATCTGGTGGGCCATCCGGCATACGACTCGGCGACAGCCAGACTCTTCATGCCCGATCTCGAGTTCGACATCGCCACCCGCAACGCGCTTACCGGAAGCCTCGCCTGGCTGGCCGATGGGGCGGTCGAGCGGTATCTCCGCCAGAACGTCAGGGTGGACCTGGGTCCGACCCTCGCAGAAGGCCGCAGGCTGCTGGAGCAGAGCCTCAACCGGGAGCTGGCGGAGGGCGTGCGTCTGCGGGCCGACATCCAGGGGGGGCAGGTGCACGACATCCGGGCCGCCCCGGAGGCGCTGCTGGTCCGTGCGGTGGTTTCCGGACGTGCGGAGATCGTGCTGGAGCCGACGCTGGAGGCGCTGTCAGGGCAGAATCGCGCGGCGGCGGCGCGGTAGCACGCGGAGATGCGGCGCTGGGGGCCCACCGTCCGACCGGCTGGACGGTGGGCCCTCGCACTCACGACGCCGCCGCGACTCCTGCCGGCACGCAGTTGACCATCCAGGGAGTCCCGAACCGGTCCACGCACATGCCGAAGCGCGGCGACCAGAAGGTCTCGCCGATGGGCATCGTGACCTCGCCCTCTTCGGCGAGCGCCTGGAAGACCCGCTCCGCCTCCTCCACGCCATCGACGTGCACCGAGACCCACAGGCCCTGTGGGCGGACGTGCTGCCCCGGCGGGCTGTCCGACGCCATGAGCTGCTGGTCGCCGATGACCAGGCAGGCGTGCAGCACGAGGTTGTGCCATTCCGGCGGCACCTCGCCGGCGATCGGCGACTCGCCGTGGGTGATCATCCCCTCGATCTTGCCGCCGAGCACCCGCTCGTAGAACCGGAACGCCTCGGCGCAGCGCCCGTCGAAGTTGAGGTACGGAACGAAACGCATGGGTAATCCTCGGTTGAGTGTGCCTGCTACTTGCCGGCCATCTGCCTGCGCAACCGCTCCTCCTGCTCCCGCAGCTCCGGCGTGAACGCCTCGCCGAAATCCTCGTCCTCGAACACCTGCCGGATCTCCACCTCACCGTCCTCGAAGGGGATCCTCCTGGCCCACTCGAGCGCCTCCTCCCACGAGTTGAGCCGCCACAGCCAGAAGCCGGCGACCAGCTCCTTGGTCTCCGCGAACGGCCCGTCGCTGACGGTGCGCTTGGCCCCCTCGAAGCGCACCCGGGCTCCCTTGGAGGTGGGGTGCAGCCCTTCTCCCCCCAGCATCACCCCGGCTTCCACCAACTCCTCGTTGAACTTGCCCATGGCCGCGAGCACCTCGGTGCTGGGCATCTCGCCGGCCTCGGTGGCCTTGTCGGCCTTTACCAGGATCATGAAACGCATTGTCGTAGCTCCGTGTGCGATTGTGGTGACGTCGCCGGCCCGGGATCCCGCACCTGGGGCCGACTCTAGGACATCGTCGAACGGGACGGACCGAATTCGACAGGCCGGATTCGGCGCGCCGCGCCAAGGCCCCCTGCTCCCTTACGCGGATGGGGCCAGAACATAAGATTGAGCGGGACAACCACCTCGAAGTGATCATGCCCGAACAGCCCACCAACTGGCGGCAGCTCTACAGCATGGCGGTGATCCTCGGCGCCGGGTTCGGCCTCCTGCTGAGTGTCGGAGGCGTGCCCTCGGCCCCGGACTGGCCGGCGGACTGGGGCTCGACGACCACGAGCCCGCTGGCCGGGGTCCTCATTCCGGTGGCGGGAGGAGCGCTGGTGGGGCTGATCCTGGCCGGAGCGGCGCATCTCGGCGTGCGCTACCAGTTACGCCGCCGGTCGGGGCCTCGTACGGGGTGACCGCGACGTAGCATCCTCCCTCAGGACGCCCGCTTGACCGAGAAGCGCCGCCGGTACGCCGTCGGGGTGGTCCCGTACGCGCGCCGGAAGTGGTGGCGCAGGGTCATGCCGGTGTCGAAGCCGACCGCCCGGGCCACGGCGTCGATGGAGTCATCGGTGGTCTCCAGCCGACGCTGGGCGGCGAGGAGCCGCTGGTAGGTGAGCCAGCGGTGCGGCGTGCTCCCGGTCTCCTGCATGAACCGCCGCGCCAGCGTACGGACCGACATGTTGGCCTGCCGGGCGAGGTCGTCCAGAGTGAGCGGCTCGTGCATGCGTGCCACGGCCCACTCGAGCACCCGGGCCAGCCCCCCCGGCGCCCGGAGGGCCACCGGCTCGGAGATGTACTGCGACTGCCCCCCGTCGCGGTGCGGCGGCACCACCAGGCGCCGCGCCACCTGGTTGGCGATATCGGCGCCGTAGTCGCGACGCACCACGTGGAGACAGAGGTCGATGCCGGCCGCGCTTCCTGCCGAGGTGAGAACGCGGCCCTCGTCCACATAGAGCACGTTGGGTTGCAGCTCCACCCGGGGGTAGCGGGCGCGGAACCGGTCCGCGTAGCGCCAGTGTGTGGTGGCTCGCTTTCCGTCCAGCAGCCCGGCGGCGGCGAGCACGAAGGCGCCGGAACAGAGCGCCATCATCCGGGCGCCGCGCGCGTGCGCCCGGCGCAGCGCACGGAGCAGCGGCTCGGGCGGGATCTCGTCGGGATCCCGCCAGCCCGGGATGGCGATGGTGTCCGCGCGGGAGAGCCCCCCGAGCCCGCCTCCCGCCTCGATCCGCACGCCGGCGGTGGCCTCGAGCGGCCCGCTGTCCACCGAGCACAGCGAGAACCGGTACCACTGGACCGGCAGCTCCGGCCGGGGCAGCCCGAACAGCTCCACCAGGATCCCGAACTCGAAGACGCAGAGCCGGTCGTAGACCACGACGGCGAGACGGTGAGGCCGGGGGGAAGGCATGGCAGGATATTAACGGACCATGGCAATCCTGCCTACTGCCGCGCGCCAGGCCGTCCGGGGAGATTCCGGGGTGTCCCTCACCAGGAGCCGTTCGTGTCCCACGCCGCCATCTCCGCCAACGCCGTCACCGAGGTCCCCCCCGCCGCCGCGGACACAGCCATCGCCCGCTTCGAGCGGCTGCTCGCGCTGGAGACCGACTGTTACGACGTCCACCAGGCGCTCGCGCGGCGCACGCCCGGGTTCGTGCTGCTCGACGTGCGGAGCCCGGAGGCGTACGCGGCCGGGCACGTGCCCGGCGCGGTCAGCTTCCCCCACCGCCGGATCGCCGAGACGACGCTGGCGCACTATCCCACCGACACGCTGTTCGTGGTCTACTGCTCGGGGCCGCACTGCAACGGCGCCGACCGCGCGGCGCTGCGGCTGGCCCGGCTCGGGCGGCCGGTCAAGAAGATGATCGGCGGGATGAGCGGCTGGCGGGAGGAGGGATTCGAACTCGCCGTCGGGTGACGGGGGCCTGCTTGACGAAGCCGGGTCCGGAGTCCAAGCTCTTGCAGGCCACCACGGGAGCGAGTCATGGCGATCCGGTACCGGGCCGGGGGCGAGGCGGTCCTCGTGTCCGGGGAGGTACGGGCACGGCAGCGGGACCACTGGTTCTTTTCCGGCATGGCGCTCGCGGCGGCGGTGACGGTGTTCGTCGGCTTCGCCCCGACGTACTACCTCAGGAGCTTCTCCGCCGCGCCGCCGCTCTCCCGGCTGGTGCACCTGCACGGCCTGCTCTCCACCGGGTGGATGCTGCTCTTCTTCACCCAGACGGCGCTGGTCTCCGCGAGGCGAGTGGACCTGCACCGGCGCCTGGGCGCGGCCGGCGCGCTCTTGGCGCCGATCCTCGTCGCGGTGGGGTTCCTGACCGCCGTCACGGCGGCGAAGCTCGGAGTGACGCCGCCCGGCGGACCGCCGCCGCTCCGATTTCTCGCGGTACCCATGGGAACCATCCTGGCCTTCGGGATCCTGGCCGGCGTGGGACTCTCCCGGCGGCGCCGGCCCGAGACACACAAGCGCCTGATGTTGCTCGCCACCATCGCCATGCTGACGCCGGCGCTCGCCCGGTTCCGCTACTTCGGTCCGGGCGGCCCGCCGGTGGCGATCGCGGGGACCTCCCTGTTCGTACTGTCCTGCATGCTCTACGACCGCCTGTCCCACGGCCGGATTCATCCGGCGTTCCTGTGGGGCGGCCTGCTGCTGATCCTCTCGCTGCCGCTGCGCTTCGCCGTCACCCGCAGCGACACCTGGCTCTCCATCGCCGGCTGGCTCACCCGCTGAGCCCGACCAGTCCGCTCAACGCTCGCCCCTGAGCAGCGGCACGAAGCGTACCGGATCGAGCTCCCGGCGCCTGATGCGGCCCTCGCGGTCCTTCTCCAGCAGCACCAGACGCTGATCGCCGAACGGGTCTCCCACCGGCATCACCAGCCGCCCGCCCGGGCCGAGCTGCCGGATGAGCGCGGGCGGCACCGAGTCGGCGCCGGCCGTGACGACGATCGCGTCGAACGGCGCCTCCTCCGGCCATCCCGCGTAGCCGTCCCCGTGTCGTACCTCGATCGCGTCATAGCCCAGCCGGCGGAGTCGGGCGCCGGCCTCGCGCGCCAGGGCGGCGAAGATCTCGATGGTCCACACCCGGCACCCGGCCGCCGCCAGCACCGCTGCCTGGTACCCCGACCCGGTCCCCACCTCCAGCACCCGCCCGCCCGGGCGCGGCCGGATCAGCTCGGTCATGAGCGCCACGACGTAGGGCTGGGAGATCGTCTGGTCCCGTCCGATCGGGAGCGGCGTGTCGGCGTACGCGTGGGCGCGGACGTCCTCGGGGACGAACTCGTGCCGGGGCACCCGGCGCATGGCGGCCAGGGTCGCCGAATCGCGAATGCCCCGGGCGGCGATCTGCTCGGCGACCATCCGCTCCCGCTCGTTCCGCCAACGCTCGGCGCCCTCCTGCTGGCACGCGATGCCGGCCGGCGCGAGCGCGAGCAGCGCTCCCAGCGTCAGGCCGAGCCGGTCCCGCGCGCTCCACCTCATTTGGCGGCTCCCGCCTTGAGAGAGCGCTCGAGCAGCCGGGCGTCGCCCACCCGCCGGGCGATCTCGGCGAATCCGCCCGCCGGCCCCAGCCACTCCAGCTCGTCCACGTTCCGGAAGAGCGGCGCGTCGGTCCGAAGCGTCGCCAGGTCCTTGAACAGGAGGGCCCGATCGCGGGCTTCGCCCAGCACGTTGGGAGGGAACGCCTCGATCGGGCCGTGGCGGGCGAGCAGTCTGGCCGCGGTGCTCTTGCCGATGCCGGGTATCCCCGGGTATCCGTCCTGGGCGTCGCCGACCAGCGCGAGGAAATCGGGGATGAGGGCGGGTTCCACCCCGAACTTCCGCTTCACGGCCTCGGCATCGCGGATCTCCTTGCCCCGGCGGTCCACCTGGACCACGCGGCTCCCCCGGACGCACTGCGCGAGATCCTTGTCGTTGGCCCAGATGCACACCTGGTCCACCCGCTCGTCCTCCGCCGCGATCCGCGCCGCCGAGGCCAGCGCATCGTCGGCCTCGAGCTCGACCATCGGCCAGACCGCGACGCCCATGGCGGCGAGCGCGTCCTCGAGCGGATGGAACTGGGCGAGGAGCACGGGCTCGATCCCGTCGCCGGTCTTGTAGTCCGGCCAGAGCCGGTTGCGGAAGGACTCGATGACGTGATCGGTCGCGACGCCGAGATGGGTGCCGCCCTTCTCGATCATGTCGAGGACCGTGTGCAGCACCCCGACCACCGCGCCGTAGGGCTTGTCCTGCCCCTTGTTGAAACGGCGCAGTCCATAGAAGTGGCGGAACAACTCGTAGGTGCCGTCCAGAACGTGAACGATCATGCCCGAATAGTACGCAATGAGGAGCCGGAGACGATCATGACCCCGCCCGTCGCCGTCCGCCCCTTCGCTCCCGATGATGCCGAGCAGGTGCGGCGGCTGGTGCTCGGGATCCAGCGGGACGAGTTCGCGGTGCCCGTCACCCTCGAGGAGCAACCGGACCTGCGCGACGTGCCCGGCCGTTACCAGCGGGGCCTGGGCGGTTTCTGGGTGGCCGCCGCCGGCGATGCGGTGGTCGGCACGGTCGGGCTGCCCGACATCGGGCACGACCAGGGCGCGTTGCGCAAGATGTTCGTGGCGCCGACCCACCGGGGCGCGGCGCACGGCGTGGGCGCCGCGCTGCTCCGGACCTGTCTACGCCACGCGGAGTGGGCCGGCATGACCGACGTGTTCCTCGGCACGATGGACCACTTTCTGGCCGCCCAGCGGTTCTACCGGAAGTGGGGCTTCACTCCGGTGCCCGCCGACCGGCTTCCCCCGCACTTTCCCCGCGTGGGGCACGACACCCTCTTCTATCGCTATGCGGTCTGCCCCCTGCGGAAGCTGGGACCGGATTCGTTCACCGCCGTCACCGCGACGCTCTGCGACGCCTTTGCGGACTACCCGGTGATGCGCTACGTGCTCGGCCCGGGCGACGACTACCGCGAGCGCCTCACGCGGCTGATCGGGTTCTTCGTGACCGCGCGCCTGCTCCGCGGCGACCTCGTGCTCGCCACGTTCGCGGAGTCCGAGCCGAGCGGCATTGCCCTCGTCACCCTGCCGGATACGGTGTCTCCGGCGGCGGTCGAGGCCGCCCGCGAGGAGGTCTGGGCGGCCCTTGGCGCCGGCGCCCGCGAGCGCTACGACGCGTTCAGCCGGGCCTGCCAGCCGTTCGCGATCGACCGTCCCCACCTCCACCTCAACATGCTCGGCGTTCCGCCGCGGCATCAGGGCCGCGGCATCGCCCGGGTGCTGCTCGGCCGGGTCCATGCCGTCTCCTGGGCCCGGACCGACTCGGTCGGCGTGACGCTGAGCACCGAGGACCCGGCGAACCTCTCCCTGTATCGCCATTTCGGGTATCGGACGGTGGGGCACGTACGGGTGGCGCCGGAGCTGGAGAGCTGGGGCTTCTTCCGGGAGGATTCGGCATGACGGTCTCGCATCCGGTCGCCCGCACCGCCTTCTACTGCTGCATGCTGCGCGCCGACGACGCCGCCGCCGCGCGCCCCGTGTGCGGCGACGCCTTCGCGGCGCGGTTTCTCGATGACGGCATTCGCCGGGAGCTCGAGCCGCTGCTCCGCTTCCGCGGGCCCAAGGTGAGCAACGTGGCCCGCCACCGCCTGATCGACGACCTGATCCGCGCGCGGCTGGCGCGCGATCCGGATCGACGGGTGCTCGTGCTGGGCGCGGGTTTCGACACCCGGGCCTTCCGGCTGCACGGCGGACGCTGGTGGGAGATCGACGAGGCCGAGCTGCTCGCGTTCAAGGAGCAGCGGCTGCCGGCGGGTGAGGCGCCCAACCCGCTCGCCCGGGTTCCGGTCGCCTTCGAGCAGGACGAGCTCGCCCGGGCGCTCGCGCCGCTCGCCGGCGACGATCCCGCCCTGGTGGTGGTCGAAGGCGTCACCATGTACCTCGCCGACAAGACGCTGGCGACTCTGACCTCCACCGTGCGGGCCGCGCTCCCCAATGCCACGCTGGTCGCAGACCTCATGACCCCGGGCTTCGCCCGGACCTTCAGCCGAAGCCTGCGTCGCGAGCTGACCCGGCTGGGGGCCAGGTTCGCCCACCGCCGGCGGCACCCGCGCCACGTCATCGAGGCGGCCGGCTATGTCCCCCGCGAGCGCCATTCCATCGCCGGCCGGGCGCGCGATGCGGGGGCGTTTCCCATCCCGGGTTGGATCTTCCACACCGTGCTCCGCGGCCTGCGCGACGGGTACGCCGTGTGGGTGTTCGAGCCCGGCGCGCCTAGCGGTCGATGAACGCCATCATGTGCTCGTCGTACCTGGGCCCCGCCACCGTTCCCGGCGGCAGCGTCCGGTCCAGCTCGGCGACCTCGGCCGGCTCGAGCGCGAGTGTGGCGGCGCCCACGTTCTCCTCCAGCCAGCGCCGCCGCTTGGTGCCCGGAATCGGCACGATGTCCTCGCCCTGGTGCAGCAGCCATGCGAGCGCCACCTGGGCCGCCGTGGCGCCCTTCCGCCGGGCCAGCTCGTGCACCGCGGCGGCGGCCCGGCTGTTGGCGTCAAAGTTGGCGCCCTGGAAGCGGGGGTCGCGCCGCCGGTAGTCGTCCTCCGGATAGTCCTCCGCGCGCTTCGCCGTCCCGGTCAGGAATCCCCGGCCCAGCGGACTGAACGCCACCAGTCCGACGCCGAGCTCGCGGAGAACCGGAAGGATGTCCCGCTCCAGGTTCCGTTCCCAGAGGCTGTACTCGCTCTGCAGCGCGGAGATGGGGTGCACGGCATGGCCCCGGCGCAGCGTCGCTTCCCCCGCCTCCGACAGCCCGAGGAACCGCACCTTGCCCTCCCCCACCAGGCCGGCCATGGCACCGACGACGTCCTCGATGGGAACGGCCGGGTCCACCCGGTGCTGGTAGAGAAGATCGATGTGGCTCGTGCGGAGACGGCGCAGCGACGCCTCCACGACCTCTTTGATGTGCTCGGGTCGGCTGTCGGTGCCGGTGAGCCGGGCGCCGTCGATGCGGAAGCCGAACTTGGTGGCGAGGACGACCTGGTCTCGCCGGCCCCGCAGGGCGCGGCCGAGCAGCTCTTCGTTGGCGAACGGGCCGTACGCCTCGGCGGTGTCGAGGAAGGTGACGCCGAGCTCGAGGGCCCGGTGCAGCGTGGCGACCGATTCGCGCTCGTCGGCGGTGCCGTAGGACTGGCTCATGCCCATGCAGCCGAGCCCCAGCGCGGAGACCTCGAGCCCCTGTCGTCCGAGCCGACGGGTGGGAAGCATCATGACTCCTTTCGGTTGACTCATCCTCGCTTCGGCACCATATCATTCTATTCCGTAACTATCCACCCGGAGGGATCGATGGCCAAGCAGCTCCGCTGTCGCGACGTGGGTCTGGAGTGTGACTTCGAGGCCAGAGGAAACACCGAGGACGAAGTGCTCCAGCAGGCGTCGGCGCATGCCCGCACCGTCCATCAGATCACCGACATGCCGCCGGAGCTGGCGGCGAAAGT
>DASUSR010000202.1:0-14228 GCA_036375015.1 Gemmatimonadales bacterium | reverse complement strand
GGCGGCGATCTCCCGGATCGGGATGGTGGAGGTGTTGCTGGCGAAGATCGCGTCGGGCCGGGTGAACGCCTCCACCTCCGCGAGAACCTGGCGCTTCACCTCGAGGTCCTCGAACACCGCCTCGATGACCAGATCGGCCCGGGAGAAGCCGGCGTAGTCGTTGCCGCCGGAGAGCAGGGCCGTGAGCCGCTCGTACCGCGGCCGGGTGAGCCGCCGGCGCTTGAGCCGATCGGCGAGAATGCCGGTCGCCGCCTTGAGCCCCTTCCCCACCCGCGCCAGCTCGGCGTCGCGGAGCCGGGTATCCACCTCCACGTTGAGCACGGCCGTGCCCGCGATGCCGGCGCCCATGAAGCCGGCCCCCACGATGCCGAGCCGGCGGATCTGGCGGGGCGCGGCGCTGCCGGGGGCGATGCCGTCGTCCTTCTTGAGCGCCGCCGTGGCGAAGAAGATCTGCACCAGCTTGCGCGACACGTCGCTCACGGCGAGGCGGCCGAACGCGCGGTGCTCCTCGGCCAGCCCGGCGGCGACCCCGTGCTCCAGTCCCACCCGCACCGCCTCCAGCGCGGCGAGCGGCGCGGGATAGTGGCCGCCGGTCTTCTCGAGCACCTGGGCGCGGGCTCGCCGGTAGACCAGGCGGCGGCCGGCCGGCGTGCGGTCGAGAAAGAGCCCCTGGACCCCGCCCCGGTGCTTCCGCCGGGGCAGCCCCTCGCGGATGAGACGCCTGGCGGCCTCGACGGCCACCGGGCGGAGGATGCTGCGGGGTACCATCTCGTCCACCAGCCCGATGCGCAGCGCCTTGGCGCCGCGCTCGCTCTTGCCGGCCAGGATCATGTCCAGCGCCGCGCGCAGGCCGATGAGGCGCGGCAGGCGCTGGCATCCCCCGGCGCCCGGGATCAGGCCGAGCTGCACCTCGGGCAGGCCGAGCTGGGTCTTGTGGTGGTCGCTGGCGATACGATAATGGCAGGCGAGGGCCAGCTCGAGGCCACCGCCCAGACAGGCGCCGTTGATGGCGGCCACGACCGGCTTGGGGAGGGTCTCGACCCGGCTCACCATCTCCTGGCCCTCGAAGCTCAGCCGCTCCGCCTCCGCCTGGGTGGTGAGCGCGGTGAACTCCTCGATGTCGGCGCCGGCGATGAAGGTGTCGGGCTTGCCGGAGATGAGCACGGCCGCCTTCACCTCGTCGTCGTCGCGGAGCCGGATCAGCAGCGCCTCGAACTCCACCCGGACCGCGCTGGAGAGCTTGTTGACCGGCTCGCCCGGGAGGTCGAAGGTGATGACGGCGACGGAGTCGAGGAGCTCGGTAGTGAAGGCGGACATCACTCGCGCTCCAACACCATCGCGTACCCCATTCCCCCCTGGGCGCAGATCGAGATCAGGCCGAACTGCACGTCCCGTCGCCGCATCTCGTTGGCCAGCGTGGTGACCAGCCGGGCGCCGGTGGCGGCGAAGGGGTGGCCGATGGCGACGGACCCTCCCATCACGTTGGCGCGCTCCCAGTCCACCTCGCCCACCGGGCCGGGAAGCCCGAGCCGCTCGGCCCAGGCCTCAGAGCCCCAGGCCTGGGCGTTGGAGAGCACCTGGGCGGCGAAGGCCTCGTGGATCTCGACCAGACCCAGCTCCTCCCAGCCGATGCCGGCGCGCTCGAGCGCCTTGGGCACCGCGTAGACCGGGCCCATGAGGAGCTGCCAGCCCGGGTCCACCGCCGCTACGGCGTAGCTCCGGACATAGGCCAGCGGCTGGTAGCCCAGCGCCAGGGCTTTCTCTTCGGCCATGAGCAGCACCGCGGCCGCGCCGTCGGTGAGCGGGGAGGAGTTGCCGGCGGTGACGGTCCCGTAGCGACGGTCGAACACCGGACGCAGCTTGGCCAGGGCCTCGAGCGAGGTGTCGGCCCGGATCCCGTTGTCCTCGGCCACCACCTGATCCATCTCCGGCCCGCTGAACCAGGGCGCGATCTCGGCGGTGAGCCGCCCGTCGGCGGTGCCCGCCGCGGCCCGCTGGTGGCTCATGAGCGCGAGGCGGTCCTGCGCCTCCCGGGTGATGCCGTTCTCCTTGGCCATCTTCTCGGCCGACTGCCCCATGGTTTCGCCGGTGGAGGGCTCGGCGATGGCCGGCGACACCGGGATCAGGTCCCGGGGCCGCACCCGGCCGATCGTGGCCACCCGTGCGCCCAGACTCCGCGCCTTGCCGGCGTCCACCAGGATCCGGCTGAAGCGCCGCGAGTGCAGGATCGGGAGGTCGGAGAGCGACTCCACCCCCCCGGCGATGACGGTGTCGGCGTGTCCCAGGGCGATCTGGTCGGCCGCGTTGGCGACCGCCTGGGCCCCGGATGCGCAGGCCCGGTTAATGGTGTAGGCCGGGATGCTGGGGAGGAGCTGCGGCAGCAGGCTCACCTCGCGCGCCACGTTCGGCGTCAGCACCGAGGCGACCACCTGGCTGAAGATCACCTCGTCCACCTCCCGGCCGTCGACCTCGCTGCGCACGATGAGCTCGCGCGCGACGTGTCGGGCCAGCGCCACCGCCGGCACGTCGCGGAAGACGGTAGCGCTCTTGGCGAACGGGGTCCGCAGGCCGGCGACGATGGCGGCGCGGCGGCCGGGCCGGGTATCTGGCATCGGTCTCCAGCGGGTAGGAGCCGCGGCGGAAGCCCTTCCGCTTCCCGCCGCTCACTTCTTACTTCTTTACGGCGATCACGCTCGCCACCGCTCGCCAGCGTTCGGCATCGATCGCCTCGAGCACTTCCCGGCCGTGCAGCACCGAGAGCGGCGCGGCGAGGCGGCCGAGCTCGCCCGGTCGAAGCAGGTGGTCGTCCGAAGTGGGGCCCCAGCCGAGCTCGCGCTGGGCGGTGAGGAACGTCTCCATCATCAGGAATCCTCCGGGCCCGATGAGCTCGCGCACGGCAGGCATCCTGGCCCGGTCAAGATAATTGAACACGAGAACCGCATCAAAGCGGCCGAAGTCGGGCCAGGGACCCTCCAGGTCCGCGACCCGCCAGTCCACCTCCAGCCCATGCTCTGCCGCCAGCTCCCGGCCGGTGGCGAGCCGGGTCTCGTCCCGGTCCACCGCCACGACCTCGGCGCCGAGCAGCGCGGCGGCGAGACTGTGGCGTCCCTCCCCGCAGGCCAGGTCGAGCACCCGCGCGCCGGAGCCAATGACGTGACCGTACCAGGAGAACCAGGTGCTGGGTCGTGGGAGGCGAGAGACGGGGGACAGGGTCAAGGGCGGCGGTCCTCGCAGCGGGCGACGCTGGACCAGCTCGCGGCGGAGCCGGCCGACCTCCTGGTGATCGGCGGCGGCATCACCGGCGCGGGGGTCGCGCGCGACGCGGCGATGCGGGGGCTGCGCACGGTGCTGGTGGAGCAGAACGACCTCGGATCGGGTACCAGCTCGCGCTCCAGTCGGCTGATCCACGGCGGCCTGCGCTATCTCGAGACCGGCGAGCTGCGGCTGGTGCAGGAGGCGAACACGGAGCGCCGCGTGCTGCTCCGGATCGCGCCCCACCTGGTCTGGCCGCTGGCGTTCGTCTTCCCGGTCCACCGGGGCGACCGGGTGACGCTGTGGCGGCTCGCCGCGGGCATGTGGCTCTACGATCTGCTGGCCCTGTTCCGCAATGTGAAGCCACACCGCATGCTGGGCAAGCGCGCCATGCTCGAGGCTGAGCCGATGCTGCGCGAGCGCGGGCTGATGGGCGGCGCGCGCTTCTACGACGCGCAGTGCGACGACGCCCGGCTGGTACTCGCCACCGCGCGCTCGGCGATCCACCACGGTGCCCTGGTCGCGAGCTACACCGCCGTGCTCTCCCTGGAGCGCACCGCCGGGCGGGTGGTGGGCGCGCTGGTGGAGGACCGGCTCACCGGCCGGCGGGCGGTGATCCGGGCCAGCGTCGTGATCAACGCCGCCGGCCCCTGGGCGGATCGGATCCGCACCATGGAGGACGCCGGCGCGACGCCCCTGCTGCGGCCCACCAAGGGGATCCACGTCATCGTGGACCGGGACCGGATCGACCATCGGGCGGGGATCATCTTCACCAGTCCCATCGACGGCCGGGTGCTGTTCATCCTCCCCTGGGGCGAGCTGTCGTACATCGGCACGACCGACACCGACACCGGCGAGTCGCCCGACCGGCTGGACATCACCGCGGAGGAGATCGTCTACCTGCTCCGCTCGGCCAATGCCCGATTCCCCCACGCGCGGCTCGGGCTGGAGGACGTGCGCGTCAGCTGGGCGGGCCTCCGGCCGCTGCTCGCGGACCGGGTGGGACGCGCGGCCTCCAGCCGGTCGCGCGACCACGCCATCGTGCAGGGGTCCGGCGGCATGGTGACCGTGGTCGGCGGCAAGCTCACCACCTACCGCATCATGGCCCGCGAGGTCGTGAACCGCGCCGTGCGGGAGCTGCGGCTGCGGGAGGGCCGGCCGCGCCCCACCGAGGCGCCGACCGACGAGGAGGCGCTCCCGGGCGGCGAGGCCGCCGATCTCACCACCTTCCGCGAACGCGGGCTCGAGATCGGCGTGATGCCGGACAGCGTGGAGCACCTGCTCCGGCACTACGGCACGGAGACGGCCGGCATCTACAACCTGGGCGGCGGCGACCGCCGCCTGCTGCGCCGACTCCTGCCGCCGCATCCCGCGATCGAGGCCGAAGTGCTGCACGCCGTGCGGCGGGAGCTGGCCCAGACGGTGGAGGACGTCCTGGTGCGGCGGCTCCACCTCTACTACGAGCATCCCGAGCGCGGCATCCCCGCGGCCCGCCGCGTCGCCGAGCTCATGGCCCGAGAGCATGCCTGGGACGAGGCGCGGATCGAGGCCGAGGCGCGCCGCTACGAGGAATTCGCCCGGCGATGACCGTACGGCGCCTGGCCGGCATTCCCGGCTTCGCGATCGACGAGGTGGCCGCCCGCGCCGGCGGCGACCCCGCGGTGCTCCGGATGGAGAACCTGGACACCGACCTTCCGCCACCGCCGGCGGCCCTCGCCGCCACCAGGGCCGCCCTGGGCTCCGACGACGCCAACAGCTACCTGCCGTTCACCGGGCAGCTCGACCTGTGCGCCGCCGTGGCCGAGCGGCTGGCGCGTGCCACCGGGCGCCGCTACGACCCCCGCCGCGAGGTGGTCATCACGGCCGGCGGCACCGAAGGGATGTTCGACGCCCTGCTCGCCACGACCGACCCGGGGGACGAGGTCATCCTCACCGACCCCACATACGCGGGGATGACCAACCGGGTGCGGCTCGCCGGCGCGCGGCCGCGGCTGGTGCCGTTCCGGTGGCGCGAGGGGGCCTGGCGGCTCGATCTCGCGGCGCTCCGGGCCGCGGCGGGGCGCCGCACGCGGGCGGTGTTCCTGATGAACCCGTCCATGCCCTCCGGGGCGGTGCTGGACGCCGCCGAGTGGGACGCGGTGGCGGCGCTCTGCGCGGAGCACGATTGCTGGCTCCTCTACAACGCGGCGATGGAGCGGATCCTGTTCGACGGGCGTGCACCGAGCCATCCGGCAGCGCTCGAGCCGCTCGGGGAGCGGACGATCACCATCGGCTCGGTGTCGAAGGAGTACCGGATGATCGGATGGCGGATCGGCTGGGTCGCGGGGCCCGCCGCCATCATGGCGGACATCGCCCGGGTGCACCTCTACAACGTGGTGACGCCGACCGGCATCGCGCAGGCGGGCGCCGCGGCGGCGCTGCGCTCGCCGGCGGAGGACCTCGGGGCGGCCGTGGCGGAATGGGAGCGCCGGCGCGACGCCGTCATGGCGGAGCTGGAAGGCCTGCCGGTGCGCGCCGCGGCCGGCGGCTGGTCGCTGCTGCTCGACGTGGGGGAGATGGGTCTGGACTCGTTCGCCGCCTCGCGCCGGCTGCTGGAGCACGGCCGGGTGGCGGCCACACCGATGCGGGACTGGGGCGAGGCCAACGGCGACCGGTTCGTGCGACTGGTATTCAGCAACGAGCCGGTCGCGCGGCTCGGGGATCTCGGCGCGCGGGTGCGCCGCGCGTTGGGGAGCTAGGGCGCCTCGGCGAGCACGGTGACGACTCCCGACATACCGACCCCGCCCTCCCCACCGTGCGCCTGGCAGTAGTAACGGTAGGTCCCGGGCACGGTGAAGGTGTACTGGTAGGTGTGCGGTCCGTCGACGGGGACGCCGCTGCCGGTCGGGATGTTCCGGTCATCCGGCTGCACGTTATGCCCGAGGCTGCCTTCCGGCCATTCCCATTGAACCAGCTCATTGACCACCACGGTGAGGTTCGCAGGCTCGAAGCGGTTGCCGCCCGCGGGCCCCAGCACCTGCACCACCTTGATTGCCGGCGGGATAGGCTCGCCGGCGAGGGCGGTGAACAGCACCGGTGACCCCTGTGCATCGGGAACGCTCGCGCTGGCTTCCTGCGTGCCCGTCTCGGGTCCCAGTACCCAGGCGCTCTGCGCGATGCCGTCCACGTCGGAGATGGCGACCTCCGGGCTCATCGAACCGCCGTTCCCTGCCTGCCATGCCACCTCGACGTTCTCTACCGGCAGGCCGTCACGGGTGACGACCACCCGCAAGGGATTGGGGAGCACGCCCTCGACCTCGCCATCCTGTCCGTCGCCGCTCTTGGTCGAGGTCTTGGCGAGCACGAGCGGAGACTCCGCCGGTCCCACCTCGTCGTCCCCGCCGCTGTTACAGCCGGCGAGAGGGGTCAGCGGAGCGAGCAGGACGGCCGCGAGGGCGAGGCGGCCCGGGAGAGTAAGGCGCATGGCGGTACTCCGATCTCTCATGGGACCCGGGCGACGCGCGGCTCGGCCTCGCCCGGGACTACGGTCACGGTGCCGGACATGCCGCTGCCGCCCGCGGCGCCATGGACCGAGCAGTGATAGCGGTATACGCCCTGCGCGGTGAAGCGGAAGGTGTGGCTCCGCGGGTACTCGTCCGGCGCCCCCGAGTGGGGGGGCAGGTCTCCGTCGTCCGCTACGATATTGTGGCCCGCGCTGCCGGGTGGCCAGTACCAGTTCACGGTGTCGCCGACGGCGACGGTGATCTCCGCCGGCTCGAAGCGGTTGCCGTCGCTCAGCACGTGGACCGTATTCCAGGCTTCCGGATCGGGACCGGCCAGCGCGGTGAAAGTGACGGTCGCCGTACCGGTTGGCCCGGATATGCTGGCGAAGGAGACCTGCTGGGCGAAGAGGTACTGGAGCGTCCAGCGGGCGCGGCTGACCCCGTCGGCGTCGGTCACGGCCGAGATCGGCTCAAGCACCCCCTCGTTCGTGGCCCAGATGACGGGGACGCCGGGGGCCGGATCCTCCCCCCGGCTGACCACCACCCGCAACTCCTCCGGCAGAGCGGTCCCCACGATGCCGACCTGCTGGTCGCCGCTGGCGCCGGCAGGCTTCGCGATGGAGAGGGCATCGGGAGAGGGGGCCCCGGTCCCGTCGCCGCCGCAGGCCCCCAACAGACCGGCCACGAGGACGGCACTGCCGAGTCGCACTGGGCGGCCGAGGCCGCGCTGATGATGAGCGTTCCGCATTCCTAGAGGAGACGTCCGGGGCCCGCCGGAGTGTACGGGCTGTTATCTTGCGGTATCCGTTCGAGGGTCGCCGGAGCTGCCGGGGACCCATCTTCGTGTGCACATCCGTCGCAGTGGTGGAGCGTCGTGGATCCGAACGTGTTCGAGACGGCCAATGCCGGCTTCGCGCAGGCAATGTACGAGGAGTTTCTCCGCGACCCCGGGGCGGTCGGCCCGGAGTGGCGGAGGCTGTTCGAGAGCGGGCTGGTCGGGGAGAGGCCCGAGGCCGGGAATGGGGCCGCCGCCTCCGGGCAGGAGGCCGGCAGGGCCGCGGGGCAAGTCGCCGGGGCAGCGGGGCGCGGAGCACTCGACGGCACCGGGGCCGGGGAGTCTGCCCCGCCGCCCGCCGGCGTCACGATCCCGCTGCCGAGCGGCTCCACCCCGCTGAAGGGCCCCGCGGCCAAGCTGGTCGCCAACATGACCGAAAGCCTCACGGTCCCCACCGCCACGAGCTTCCGGGTGGTGCCGGTGGGGGTGCTGGAGCAGCGGCGGCGACGGATCAATCAGGAGCTGCAGGCCGCGGGACGCCAGGGCAAGATCTCCTTCACCCACCTCATCGCCTTCGCGCTGGTCCACGCCACCAGGCAGCATCCCGTCATGGGGCACACCCTGCTGATGCGGGACGGGACCCCGTACCGGGTGCAGCCGGAGGGCATCGCCCTCGGCCTCGCGGTCGACGTGCAGCGGAAGGACGGGAGCCGCGGCCTCGTCGTGCCGGTCATCAAGCGGGCGGAGACGATGGACTTCGCCGCCTTCCACGCGGCGTACGAGGCGCTGGTGGAGAAGGCCCGGACCAGCCGCCTGATGCCGGACGATTTCGCGGGCGCCACGATGTCGCTCACCAACCCCGGCGGGCTCGGCACGGTGGCCTCGGTGCCGCGGCTCATGGCGGGCCAGGGGAGCATCATCGCGGTCGGCGCCATCGGGTACCCCGCGGAGTTCTCCGGCGTGTCCGAGGAGCGGCTGCGCGAGTTCGGCATCAGCAAGGTCATGACGATCACGAGCACCTACGACCACCGCGTCATCCAGGGTGCGGAGTCGGGCTCGTTCCTGGCCACCGTGGACCGCCTGCTCCAGGGCGACCAGGGGTTCTACGAGCAGGTCGAGGAGAGCCTACAGCTCGCGGCCGAGAGCTACCAGCTGGTGCGGTCCGCGCCGCCGACCAAGGCCGAGGAGGCCGCGGGGCCGGTCGCGCCCGAGATGCTCTACCACGTGGCCGCGGCGATGGCGCTGGTCAAGGCGTTCCGGATGCACGGCCACCTGGCGGCGCAGCTCGATCCGCTCGGCACCCCGCCGATCGGGGACCCGGCGCTCGACCCGGGACCGCTGGGCCTCTCACCCGAGGTGATGCTCGCCATCCCCTCGAAGGTGCTGCGCATCGCGGTACCGGGGCGCACGCTGGCCGAATCGCTGCCCTACCTGCAGGCCACCTACTGCGGGACGATGGCCTACGAGATCGAGCACATCTCCACCCATGAGGAGCGGGTCTGGCTCCGGGAGAAGATCGAGTCGGGCGCGTACCGGAAGCCGCTCTCGCCCGACGAGCAGCGGGCCCTGCTGCGCCGGCTGACCGAGGTCGAGGCGCTGGAGAAGTTCCTGCACAAGGCCTATCTGGGCCAGAAGCGCTTCTCCATCGAAGGTGTGGACATGCTGGTGCCGATGCTCGACCTCACGATCGAGACGGCCGCCGCCGCGGGCGCGCGGGACGTGGTGCTCGGCATGGCCCACCGGGGGCGGCTCAACGTACTCGCACACACCATCGGGCGGCCCTACGAGACCATCTTCGCCGAGTTCGAGGGCGGGCGGCTGGTGGAGGGCGGGCAGCTCACGCCGGAGGGTGGCACCGGCGACGTGAAGTACCACCACGGCGCCGAGGGCGCCTACGTCACGGAGCAGGGCAAGGCCATCACGGTGAGCCTCGCGCCCAATCCGAGCCATCTGGAGTTCGTCTCGCCGGTAGTGGATGGCCGGGCGCGGGCCAAGCAGACCCAGCGCCGGGGCCGCGAGGCGCATCACGACCCCTCGGCCGCGCTCCCGGTGGCCATCCACGGCGACGCCGCGTTTGCCGGCCAGGGCGTGGTGGCCGAGACCCTCAACCTTGGCGCGCTCAAGGGGTACCGCACCGGCGGGACACTGCACATCATCACCAACAACCAGGTCGGCTTCACCACCGACATGGAGGACGCGCGATCCACCCGCTACGCCTCCGACCTGGCCAAGGGCTTCGACATCCCCATCATCCACGTCAACGCCGACGACCCGGAGGCCTGCCTCTCCGCGGTACGGCTGGCGATGGCGTACCGCGACCGGTTCAACCAGGACATCCTGATCGACCTGGTGGGCTACCGCCGTCACGGGCACAACGAAGGCGACGAGCCTGCCTACACCCAGCCGCGCATGTACGAGCGGATCAAGAGCCTGCCGCCGGTGCGCGAGCGCTACGCCGGGCAGCTGGTGGAGGCGGGCGTCGTCACCCTGGAGCAGGCGGAGCAGGAGGCGGCCGAGGCCTATCAGCGGCTCAGCGCCATTCAGCAGGCGTTCAAGGCGAGCATGGGCAAGGGCAGCACCAAGGAGCATCCGGTGCGCCTCGGCGGTCCGGGCCAGGAGGTGGAGACCGCGCTGTCGCCCGAGTTCCTCACCGCGCTCAACGAGCAGCTGCTCAACTGGCCCGAGGGGTTCACCGTGCATCCCAAGCTGCGCAAGCAGCTCGAGCGCCGGCGGGCCGCCCTCGGTCCGGAGGGAGGCATCGACTGGGCCCACGCCGAAACGCTGGCCCTGGCGTCTCTGCTCACCGACGCGGTGCCGATCCGGCTTACCGGCCAGGACACCGAGCGGGGGACCTTCAGCCAGCGGCATCTGGTGCTGCACGACGCGAGCACCGGCAAGACCTGGACGCCGCTGCAGCGGCTCCCCGGCGCCCTGGCGCCGATGGAGCTGCACAACAGCCCGCTCTCCGAGCTGGCCACCCTCGGCTTCGAGTACGGGTACAGCGCGGCGGCGCCGGAGGCCCTGGTGCTCTGGGAGGCGCAGTTCGGCGACTTCATCAACGGCGCCCAGGTCATCATCGACCAGTTCCTGGTGTCGGGGCTCTCCAAGTGGGGTTTGACCACGCGGCTCACCTTGCTCCTGCCCCACGGCTACGAGGGTCAGGGGCCCGAGCATTCGAGCGCCCGGCTGGAGCGGTTCCTCCAGCTCGCCGCCGAGGGCAACATCCGCGTCGCCAACCCGACCACCCCGGCGCAGTATTTCCACCTGCTCCGCCGGCAGGCGCGGCGCACCCGGCAGCGGCCGCTCGTGATCATGACACCCAAGAGCCTGCTGCGGCTCCCGCAGGCGAGCTCCCGGCTCGAGGACCTGGCCCACGGGTCGTGGCGTCCCGTGCTCGACGACACCGCCGCCGAGCAGCAGGGCCGGGAGCACACCCGGATCGTGCTCTGCAGCGGAAAGCTCTACTACGACCTGATCGGCGAAGCCGAGAAGATGGACGGCGACCGGCCCGCGATCATCCGCCTGGAGCAGCTCTATTCGTTCCCCTGGGCGGAGTGCCGGGAGGTGCTGGGTCGCTACCCGCGGCTGGAGGAGCTGGTCTGGGCCCAGGAAGAGCCCCGCAACATGGGGGCGTGGAGCTACGTCGAGCCCAAGCTGCGCGAGCTCGCCGCTCGGGGGGTCGAGGTGTCCTACGCGGGTCGCCCCGATCGGGCGAGTCCGGCCGAGGGATACCCGGCGGCGCATGTCGCCGAGCAGACCCGGATCGTGCGGGAGGCGCTGGGGACGGGGCGGCGGGGAGGCGACCAGGTGCCGGACACCGTGGCCGCGGCCGGAGAGGCCAAGGGATGAAAATCAGAGAGGGCGGCCCAGGGCCGCCCTCTTCGTTTCCGTTTCCTCAGTCCCGCGGCAGGAGCGGTCGCTCCGATGCCTGTCGGGCCAGCTCCCTGAGCGGCTCCGAGAGATGCTCTCCGTAGTGCAGGAGAAACACCCCCCGCGCGCGCTTCTGCATCAGGAACGCCACCAGCGGCGTGTCCGCCTTGGCCGCGTTGCAGTCGCGGCAGGCCAGGACCAGATTGTCCGGACGGTCGTATGCCGTCTGTCCTCGACGGGGGCGGACATGGTCCAGCGTGATGACCTCCGGCGGGGTCTCGGTACCGCAGTAGGCACACACCGACCCATGCTGGGCCAGGAGCCAATCACGGTGCGACTGCATGGAGCGACCGGGGGAGCGGCGAAAACTGGGGACGGAAACTGCGGAATGTCTGCGTGATCTGCGTGCCACAAGAATCCAGGTTGAGGTGGTGGACGGCCCGGTAGATCCGGAACGTCTTCGTACGAGCCTGAAATCTAGCAAGAAAAGCGCCAAAATGACAGCGACCTCTCACTTCCCGCGTTCCCTGCTGGTCCTGGCCCTCCTCCTTGTGGGGTGCCGTGAGGCGGAGTCCGCCACCGATTCCGAGGCCCGCCGGGCCATCGAGGCCGCCGTGAGCCGGTATGTTGCCGCCTCCAACGAGGGGGACGCGGAGACGCTGACGGCCCTCTACACCGAAGACGCGGTGCTCCTCCCGCCGGACCACGACCTGATCGAGGGGCGGGACGCCATCGGCCACTTCTGGCGCCAGGGCACCGACAGCGGGCTCACCGTCAGGACCCTGCGCGTCGAGGTGGACGGATCCGTGGGCTATCTTATTGGCCAGTATGCGCTTCCACCCACCGCCGAGGAGCCGGCGGACTCCGGCAAGTACGTCATGTGCCTGCGCCGCCAGCGGGACGGCTCCTGGAAGCTGTCCGCCGACATCTGGAACAGCAGCGCGGGCGAGGAGCCGGAGGAGGAGGCCCCCGCGCCGGCCCCGTCGGTCACCTGAGCACCCGGGCCAGGATCCCCACGGCCTCCCTCATCTCGGCAGGCTCGTAGCCCGCCCATCCCATCAGCAGCCCGCCCCGCGCGGGCGGGTGTAACGCATAGCGGGAGAGCGCCGCGGTCTCCACGCCGGCCGCCGCCGCCCGACCGGCTGCCTCCTCGTCGCTCACTCCCTCGGGCAGCCAGCCGACGAGATGCATCCCGGCGGCGCTCGGACGCACCTCCAGCACCCCATCCAGCCGCTCCCGGACCGCCGCGACCAGCGCCTCCTGCCGCTCGGCGTACAGGCGCCGCATCCGGCGGACGTGGCGGGCGAAGTGCCCTTCAGTCAGGAAATCCGCCAGCACCGCCTGGTCCATCGTGGGCGAGTGCCGGTCCGCCGCTGCACGCGCGGCACGGAAGGCGTCGATCAGCGGCTCCGGCACGATCAGGTAGCCCAGCCGGAGCGCGGGAGCCAGGGTCTTGCTGAAGGTCCCGACGTAGATCACCCGCCCGTCCTCGTCCATGCCCTGGAGGCAGGCGAGGGGCCGCGCGTCGTAGCGGAACTCGCTGTCGTAGTCGTCCTCGAGCACCCAGGCGTGGGCCTGCGCTGCCCAGCGCAGGAGGGCCAGCCGCCGCCCCGCCGCCATGGTCACGCCGAGCGGGAACTGATGGGACGGGCTCACGTAGGCCATCCGGGCGCGTGGAGCCAGCTCCCGCCCGCGGTCCACGACCAGCCCCTCGAAGTCCACGGGCACCGGCACGGGCCGGGCCCCCGCCGCGAGGAGAGCCACGCGCGCCCCGTTGTACCCCGGATCCTCCATCCAGACGACGTCTCCCGGGTCGAGCAGCACCCGCGCCGCCAGATCCACGCCCTGCTGAGATCCGTTGACGACGATCACCTGGTCGACGCTGCAGCGCGCCCCCCGGCCGGCGCGCACGTAGTCGGCGATCGCCTCGCGCAGCGGGCCGTAGCCCCCCACCTCGCCGTAGCCCAGTGCGCTCGCCGTGCGCCAGCGGCGCGCGCAGAGACGAGCCCACAGCGCGCGGGGAAATTGATCGAGCGCCGGCACTCCGGCCCGGAACGGCCGCGGCACGGTCCCGCCCGCGCGCATATGTACAGGCGTCTCGGCGATGAGCCTCCCGCGCTCGGACAGGCCGGGTCCGGCAGAACGGGACCGCGGGCGGACCCGCGGGTGCCGACCGGGCAGCTCCAGCGGCACCCGGGTACCCGAGCGTGGGGCACCCTCCAGGTAGCCCTCCGCAACGAGCTGGTCGAACGCAAGCATCACGGTATTGCGCGAGACCCTCAGCTCGGCCGCCAGCAGCCGGGAGGACGGGAGCCGGGCTCCAGCGGCGATGCGGCCACTCAGGATGGCCTCGCGCAGTGAGTCATAGAGCTGCCGGTAGAGCGGGGTCGCCGATTCGGGGTCGAGCGGGAGCAGGAGCGCCTGAGGCGCTCGTCGGGAGGCACGCATGCTCCAATATTCTGGCACCAAACAAAAGAAGCAATCTGGAGCTTTTCCGGGGCCAGAATCCTGGTATCCTACGACCGTCACCGACCAAGGAAACGACCGATGAGCCCCACCGTCTACGCTCCCACCGCTCCGGCCCCGCGCGCCGCGCTGCGGGTGCACGCCGAGCGGGAGGCGACCGAGGAAGCTGCCGCGATCCTGGCGGCCGGCTACGTGGCCCACGTCGGCTTCGCGGTGGACGGGCAGCCCTACGTCATCCCAAGGACCTATCAGTTCGACCCGGCGGAGCCCGGACGACTCTACCTTCACGGCGCGCACCACAGCCGGCTGATGGCGCATCTCGAGAGCGGCGCGCCCGTCTGCGTGACCGTCACCATGCTCGACGGCCTGGTCTACTCCCGCAC
>DASUSR010000201.1:0-5596 GCA_036375015.1 Gemmatimonadales bacterium | reverse complement strand
GCGCACGAGGAGATCGCCCGCTACGCGGCCGCCCTCGACATCGAATCCGCGTTCCTGCCGCTGCTGCTCGTCGCCACCTGGGCCGAGCGGGCGCTCGAGCGGGTGGAGCGCGCGAGCGTGGCGGATCCGGCGGGAGCGAGCGGCGTCGAGAACCGCTACGCGGGTTTCCTGGAGGTGATCGCCGAGCGCGCCGGGCCGTGGTTCCTGGAGCGTCGCTGGCCATGAGCGGACGCCGGCTGGTGCTGCCCGCCATGGGGGCCCTGCTCCTGGGGTATGCCGCGGCGCATTCGCCGCTGCTGGGTGCGGCGGCGCAGGCGGTCGGTCGCACGGCCGACGCCTGCTACTTCCTCTGTTCCGGCTGGGTGCCCTATGGCCGCCCGCTCGATGCCGCGGCGGCGCTGCTCGCGCTCCTGCTCGCGGGGTGGGCCGCGCTCGTGGTCGCCGGCCGCCTCGGGGGACTGATATCGGAGCGCGCGATGGCGTTCGGTCTCCTCGGCTTCGCGCTCGTCGTGCTGCCGGCCTCGTGGGTCGGGCTGCTGGGGTGGGTCGCGGGACTCAGGCTCCTTCAGCCGCCCCTCGGGCCGCTCCTCACGGCCGTACCGGCCGCCCTGATCCTCGTGGCTGCGCGGGGCCGGGGCCTGCCGCTCCTCCGGGTGCCGAGACTGCCGCGAGGCCTCACCGGTCTGGCGCTGCTCCTGGCGGTCACCGCGCTCGCGCTGCTGGCCGGGTCCTCGATCGTCGCCCTCACGCATCCTCCGACCGGGTACGACGCCCTCTCCTACCACGCACCGCTGGCGGTGTACTACTGGCGGGACGGCGATCTCGGGTCCTACCTCGAGCGCCAGGTCTGGGCCTGGGCGCTGGCCCATCCGGGGAGCGCGGAGATCTGGTTCGGGCTCCTGCGGATCGCCGCGGGAGAGCGGGTCGCCAATCTGGGACAGTTGCCGCTCGCGTTCCTGGGCGCGGCGGCCGTCCACGCGCTGGGGAGGCGGAGCGGTCTCCCGGCCGCGGCGGCGGTCCTGGGCGGCCTCGCATTTCTGGCGGCGCCCATGGTGGTCGTCCAGGCGGGGATGCAGCTCAACGATCTCGCGGCCGGGGCGCTGCTGCTGTGCGCGCTGGCGCTCTCGGCCGCGCCGCCCGCCCTCTGGACCCTGGCCCGTTTCGCCGGCATCGGGCTCGCGCTCGGCATGGCCGTGGCCACCAAGCTCGCGGTGCTGCCGGCCGCTGCGGCTGTGCTGCTCTATCTCGCCGTGCGGCTCCCGGCCGCGAAGCGGGTCACGCTGGCCGGGGTGTGCGGACTCCTGTTCCTCGCGGCGGTCGCGCCATGGTGGATCCGCAATGCGGCGCTCTACGGCAATCCGATCTTCCCGGCGGCGCTGCCGCTGGTGGGACGCGGGTATGTCGTGGGAGATTTCCTGCGCAAGGACACCTGGTTCGTGCCGGGCACCTGGGCCTGGCCGCTGTACCCCCTCATCGAGACGCACGGCGAGATGTCGGGCTTCGGTGCCCTGTTTACCGTGGGGGCGCTCCCCGGGATGGCGATAGCCCTGTGGCGGGCCCGACGCGCCTCTATGGCCCTGCTCGGACTGGTGACGGTGATCAGCGTGGTCGCGTGGTGGCGACTCACCCAGCACGAGCCGCGGCTGCTGCTGGGCGTGATCGGGGCCGGTTTCGCCGGTCTGGGTTGGACACTGCAGGCGGTGCCGCGGCCACACCGCCACCTCGCGGTGCTGCTGCTGGCGGGTGCCGCCGTCTTCTCGGCCGCGGTCACGGTGGACCAGGCGTTGCGGCCGCTCGCGGTCGCGCCGGCCGCCCGCGCCGAGTTCTACGAGCGGGAGTGGGGAGTGGACTCCCTCGTCGCCGCGCTGCCGGAGCAGGAGGGGCTGCTCTACCACACCGGCTACGCCCACCGCAGCTACGCGGGCGACTACCCGCTGCTCGGACCATCCCAGGGGCGGGCGATCGCGGTGGTGGATGGGGCCTTGGAATCGGACGTGATCGTGGCAACCATGCGAGCCCAGGGTTTTCGCTACGCCTATGTGCCCGCCAGAGCGAGCGACGGGGAGGCCGTCCGGGCCATGTACCCCCCCGAGCGCTTCAAGCAGGTGCGCGTCTCCACGCTCCGGGCCGGCCACTGGGCCGACACGCAGCGGTACCTGTTCCGCCTGCTGGACGATCCGGCGCCATGACTCCGCAGATCAGCGTCATCGTGTTGCGCGGCTGGCCCGATGACGATCTCGCGGCCTGCCTCGAGGCGCTCGCGGCAGCCGCGACGGCCGGCCCGGCCGCGGAGATCCTCGTGGTGGGGGAGGGTGGCGGGCCGCCCGGCGCGGTGCCGAACGAGCTGGCGGTCCGCTGGATCGGCCGCGGGACCGGGGACGTGGCGACCGCGTGGAATGCCGGCGCCGAAGCGGCATCCGGCGAGATCCTGCTCTTTCTCCGCGCCGACGTCGTGCCGGTGGCGGACCTCCTCGCGCGCCACGTCGCGATCCATGGAAGGTCGGATCCCGTGGTCGGTCTCGGGCGCGTGCGCCCGACCGGCGGCTCGCACCCGCTCGCGCTCCTGGGTCCGGTCGCCGATCCCGAGGCACAGGCGCGCGACCTTCCGGGCTGCGTCGGTCAGACCCTCTCGGTGCCGGCAGCGGTGTTCCGTGAGGCGGGCGGCTTCACCGAGGGGCTGGCCTGGGGCGCCAAGGTCGACCTGATCCACCGTTTGCGCGGCTCGGGCGTGGAGGCGCGATGGATCGAGGGCACCGCCGGCCGCCGGGCGGCGCCCACCACCGCTGCGGGCGCGGTTCGCGAGCGGTTCGCCGCGGGGCGGGGGAGCGTCGAGCTGTACCGTCGGCATCGCGCTTTGCTGCCGCAGCTGGAGCTCGGCGGGTTTGCATCCGGCCAGCCGCCGGCGCTCTGGCTGCGGCGGTTGCTGCTCGCCCTGGGCGGACCGGTCATTCCGCCCGCGCTCGGACGACTCCTGCCGACGCCCCGCCTGCGCGAGCGCTGGCTGCGCTTCCAGCACGAGTATCACTTCTGGCGCGGGGCCCGTCGCGCCTTGCGGGGCGACCCGGTGTGGCGGTCGCTCGCGCGACCGCCGGTCGTGCTGATGTACCACGCGATCGGGCGGCCGGGTGAGCGACCCGGATGCTATATCGTCCCGATTGAGCGATTCCGCCGGCAGCTGCAGTGGCTCACGCGGCTGAGGTACCGGGTGATCGGCCTCGAGGAGCTGCTGGCCTACCGCCGCGACTTCCGGCCGCCGCCCCCGCGCTCGGTAGTGATCACCTTCGACGACGGCTATGCCGACAACGCGGAGCTCGCCCTGCCCGAGCTTCGCGCGCGCGGATTCAAGGCCACGTTCTTTCTGGTCAGCGGGTGCCTGGGCGGACGGAACTCGTGGGATAGCGCCGGCGAGCTGGCCGGCCGGCCGATGCTCTCCTGGGATCAGGCCCGCTCGCTCCTCGCGTCGGAGATGGAGATCGGCGCCCACACCCGTAGCCACCCGGCCCTTCCGGAGCTCCCGGAGAATGCGCTCGGAGAGGAGGTCGGGGGCTCGCGGCGCGATCTCGAGGCCGGGCTGGGCCGCGAGGTGCGGACCTTCGCCTATCCGTTCGGCAGGGTGAGCGGGCCCGTCACCGCCGCCGTCGCCGCGGCGGGGTACGAGGCCGCGTGCTGCAGTCGGTCGGGGGTGAACGATCCCGCGGTCCCCGCGCTCCTGCTGCGCCGTTTGGAGGTGCGGGGGACCGATTCGCTGGCCCGGTTCGCCCTCGGCGTGCATCGCGGGTGGGTGGCACGCCGGCGCCGGCCATGAGTGCGCCCGTGGGAGTGAGCGCCGCCATCGCCGCGTGCGATCGGCCCGAGGGGGTGCTGCGCTGTCTCGCGGGACTCCTCGGCGGCGAGCTGCTCCCCGACGAAGTGATCGTGGTGGATCAGAGCCGCGACGATTCGGTGGGGTCGGCGCTCGGCGCCGCGGCGTTCGCGGTGCCGGTGCGGTACGTCCGCATGCCGCGGCTCGGACTGTCGGCCTCCCGCAACGCGGCACTGGAGCGCGCCGCACAGCCGGTGATCGCATTCACCGACGACGACTGCGTGCCCGATCCGGGCTGGATCGCCACCGTTCATCGGGTGTTGACCGATGATCCCGGACTCGCCGGCGTGACCGGCCGGGTACTGCCCCTAGGCGAGGAGCGAGCGGGGACGTACGTGGTCTCGCCGCGGACCTCGACGGCAGGGCGGGAGTACGCCGGCCGGGCGGTCCCGTGGACCGTGGGCACCGGCGGCAACTTCGCCGCCCGCCGGGAGTGGCTCGAGCGGGTGGGCCGGTTCGACGAGCGGCTGGGCGCCGGATCCCCCGGCCGGGCGGCGGAGGACGCGGACCTGCTGTACCGGCTGCTTCGGGCGGGCGCACGACTGCGTTACGAGCCGGCCTCGGTGGTCTATCACGAGCGGCAGACCGCGGCGCAGCGGCTGGCCAGCCGCCGCGGCTACGGCCACGGCATCGGCGCGCTGTGCGCCCTCTATCTCCGACGCGGCGATCTCTATGCCGCACGCCTGCTCCTCGGGTACGTGGCCGACCACGGTGGCAGCTTGGCGCGCTCGGTCGTGCGGCGGGACTGGTTCACCGTTCGGCAGCGCGTCCAGGCACTCCAGGGGTGCGCCACCGGCCTCGTCTACGGGTTCCGCCTGTCATGACGCCGCCGACCGCCTCCGTCATCGTCTGCTCCCGTAACCGTCCGGCGCTGCTCCAGGAGGCGGTGGAGTCGGTCCTGCGGGGACGCGTCGTCCCGCAGCGGATCGTGGTGGTGGATCAGAGCGACCTGCCGCATGAGGGGCTCGCCGGGCTCGGCACGGTCAACGGCTGCGAGGTGTACTACCTCTGGGACCGGGCCCGGGGGGTGAGCCGGGCCCGCAACCGGGGCCTCGAGGAGTCGGAGACGGAGGTCGTGCTCTTCACGGACGACGACGTGCTCGTGGACCCGGCCTGGCTCGAGGCGATGCTTGCCTCGCTCGCCGAGCTCGGCCCCCGCGGCGTGGTGACCGGAAGGGTCCTCGCCACCAGCGATGAGACGCCCGGTGGGTGGGCGCCGGCCCTGGTGCACGACGAGGAGCCCGCCACCTACGAGGGCCGGATCGCCCGGGACGTGCTCGAGGCGGGGAACATGGCGGCCTTCCGCTCCACGCTGCTCGAGCTCGGAGGGTTCGATCCTGCGCTCGGGCCCGGTACCGCCTTCCCCGCCGGGGAGGACAACGACATGGGACTGCGGCTGCTGGCCGCCGGGTGCCGCATCCGCTACGAGCCGCGGGCGGTGATCCATCACCGCGCCTGGCGCGGGCCGGAGGAGTACATCCCGCTGCGCTGGCGCTACGGGGTGGGGCAGGGGGCGTACTACGCCAAGCACATGCGGGTGCGCGACCGCTACATGCTGGGCCGTCTCGCGCGGCTGCTGCGGCGGCACCTGTGGCTGGCGGCCAAGCGGCTCGGGCGCGAGCCCCGGGCGGCGGGCGGACATCTCGCCTATGTGGCCGGGGTCCTCACCGGCGTGGTCCGGTGGAGGGTGCGTCGCGCTTCCTGAGCGGTTACCTTCGGCACGAACCGACCATC
>DASUSR010000200.1:0-21314 GCA_036375015.1 Gemmatimonadales bacterium | reverse complement strand
CGGCGGGGAGATACGGCTCGAGCAGGCCCTGATGCAGGATCTTGGCGGAAGTGACCATGCGCACGCCGCGCTGCTCCCACTCGGCCAGGAGCCGCGCGCCCTCCGCCTCGTCGATGGCGCGGATCGCGTCGAGCACCAGATACACCTCGATGCGCTGAAGCTGGCGCAGCAGCCCCTCGATCGCGTGCTTGTTGCAGACGTCCGTCGCCACGCCGTAGAGCACGATGGCCTGCGGCTCCAGCGCCCGGAGGAGCGTCGGCACGTTGGCGTTGCTGAACACGTCCACGGTCTGCTTGTGCAGCAGGAAGTCGCCCCGGTGGCCGAGGATCCGGTGCGCGAGCGCGCCGGGGTCCTGGAGATCCGGCTCGATGATCAGCGGGTCGCGCAGGGCGGTCTCGGCGATCTTGAGCTGGCCGGGCGTGCCCCGCATGCAGTGCGGCGGGTAGGTGGTGCGCCAATCGGGCGCGTCGCTGATTTCCGCGTCGGTCGGCTCGTGGTTGTCCGCCTCGGCCACGATGGGGATCCGGTGCTCGTGGGCGTACTCGGTGAGGGCCTGGAGCACGGGGATGATCTCTTCGCCGCCGGGCACGTACAGTCGTCCGTCGGGGTGCAGGAAATCGCGCTGGGTATCGACGTCCCAGAATACGAGACGGGTCATGGGGAGTCCTCTTGGGGACGGGAAGCTGTATGGAGTCCACAGTCGAGGGTCCGCCCTCGATGGCTGGGAGTCAAGAGTCGAAGCGCTCCGCCTTGAGGGCGGCGAGCCAGTGGCGGAGGCGGCGTACGCCGGGGTCCTCGGGGTGCCGGTCGATCAGCCGGCGCAGCGCCGCCATCGCGCGGCCCGGATCGGCCAGACGCCGGTCGTACAGATCCACCAGCGCGAGCCCGACCCGGAGATCCTCCCGGGGCGAGAGCGCGCTGCGCTGCAGGCTTTCCAGCTCCGTCACGGCCGTCTCCGGCTGGTCCATCGGGCCGGACAGCAGCGCCGCCCGGCGGATGGCGGCCTCGACCCGCTCGCGCGGTTGTCGCGCCCGCTCCCGGTACGCCTCGGCCGCCGCCTCCAGGTGGCCGCGCGCCACCAGGGTCTCGATGGCCGAGTAGCCGCCACCCGCGCGCACCAGCCCGAAGTTCTGCAGCGCGTGCGCGAGACCCTCGATCACCGGCTCCAGCACGCCGCTGGTGAGCCCCACCACGAACCCGTAGATGGCCCAGAACACGGCCACCAGCTGGAGCGCGCGTCGCTCGATGCCGCTGAGCGCGAGCCCGATGGCCACCAGGGTTCCGAAGAGAAGCAGGACGCCGGCGGTGAGCCGCACGAGGCGGAGCGGCTCCTCCGCCGAGCCGTTCACCCGATCGAGCGCGTCGCGCAGAGAGGAGGGCAGCAGCAAGGTCGGAGGAAGCTACCTTCCGCGGCGGGCCGCAGCAACCGCGCGCCGATTGACTTCTCCCCCGGCCCGCCCTAAATCCCGGCAGTCCGCCGGCCCTTCTCTTCACCTCCGGAGGCGTCAGAGATGCGGGATGGCCTTTCCCGCCGAGCGTTCCTCGGTGTGACCGGCGGCACGGCCGTTGCCGCGGCGCTGCCCGCGACGCCTCCGCCTCCCCGGCGGCTCTCCGTGGCCCGACCCGCCGCGGTCAGCTCCTCCAACGGCCTGCGCGCCGTCGCGCGCGCCATGGAGCTGGTGCTGGACGGCAGCGACACGCTCGACGCCGCGGTCGAGGGCGTCAAGATCCAGGAGCTGGATCCCGAGGACGATTCGGTCGGCTACGGCGGGCTCCCCAACGAGGACGGCGTGGTGCAGCTCGACGCCTCCTGCATGCACGGCCCCACGCGGCGGGCCGGCGGGGTGGCCGCGCTGGAGGGGATCAAGACGCCGAGCGAGGTCGCCCGCCTGGTACTCAAGTACACCGATCACATCCTGCTCGTGGGCGAAGGGGCCCGGCGCTTCGCGCTATCCTACGGCTTCCGGGAGGAAGACCTGCTCACGCCGGCATCCCGCCAGCGCTGGCTCGAGTGGCGGGCCAACCGGGGCCAGGACGACGACTGGCTCGACGTGCCCGAGCGCGAGCCGATGGTGGCGCGCCCCACGGGCACGATCAATCTCGATGTGGTGGATGCCCGGGGCGATCTCTCCTCGGTGACCACCACGAGCGGACTGGCGTGGAAGATCCCCGGCCGCGCCGGCGACTCTCCCATCGTCGGCGCCGGCCAGTACACCGACAACGACGTGGGAGCCGCGGGCTCCACCGGCCGCGGCGAGGCCAACATCATGGCCTGCGGCGGCTTTCTCACGGTGGAGCACATGCGCCGCGGCATGTCCCCCACCGACGCCTGTCTCGAGACGCTCAAACGGGTGCTGCGCCAGACCCCGCCGCGCCTGCTGTATCCCGACCGCCGGCCCCGCTTCGGGCTCACCTATTACGCGGTCAACAAGCGCGGGGAGTTCGGCGCGGCGTCGTTCTACCCGGCGCGCTACGCGGCCCACGACGGAAGGGACGCCGCCTTGCGAGACACCGCCCATCTCTACCAGAGGCCCCAGTGATGCGGGTGTTCCGTCCCCACTGGCCGCTCCTCGCGCTGCTGCTCGTCTGCGCCACCACGCTCTCCGCCCAGGGGCGGGACGAGGATGCCGAGCCGCAGCCGCCGTGGCGGCTCAGCTACTTCCCCTACCTGAGCGGCGGCGTCAACGACGGGCCGGTCATCTCCGCCCGCCTGCGCTACTGGCGCCCGGCGGAATACGAAGACCGGGTGACCGCCGACGGCGCCTTCGACGCGGCGGCGGGAGTCACCCTGCGCGGGAGCCGCTACGTCGCGGCCCGCTTCAGCGGGCCGCAGCTGGTCGAGGGATGGCGGATCCTGGCCGGGGCCATCGCGGAGCGGCAGGTGCGGTTCGGGTACTTCGGACTGGGGAACGAGACGGAGAAGGACGACGACCTCGTGACCGACGCGACGCCGTTCCTGTACCGGGTGCGACGCACCCGCTACGAAGGCACGGTGGAGGTGACCCGCCGGATCCGGGGACCGCTGCACGTCGCGCTACTGGGCGACTTCGAGTCGGTGCGCTTCACCACGCTCCCGGGGCCGTCGCTGTTCGACGGCGATTTCGGCGAGGAGCTCCACCAGGACGACGCCGCGGGCCGGATCGCGCTCGTCTACGACACCCGAGACGTCGAGTACAACACCCACCGGGGCCTGCTGCTGGAGGCCGGCGCCCAGGTCGGCAGTGGCGGCGGCGGCTACACCCGGCTCTACACGGTGCTGCGGGGCTACCTCACGGTCAGGGAAGGAACCACGGTGGCCGCGCGGCTCGCCGGCTCCGGCATGGGCGGCACCCCCACGCTCAACGCCCGGTTCGACCTCCCGGCGTGGGAGGACCAGCTCTCCGTCCTCGGCGGGGTCCAGAGCCACCGGTCCCTCGACGCCGGCCGCTACGCGGGCAAGGGCACCCTGTTCGGCAATCTCGAGGTGCGCCACGACCTGCTTCCCTTCGGCGACCTGGGGGCCGTGACCCTCATCGCCTTCGTGGACGCGGGCCGCGTGTTCGAGAGCGAATCGTTCCGCCTCACCACCGAGGACATGGCCGTCGGCGGCGGCGGCGGCGTCGCGCTCCGCATCCTGCGCTCCACCATCTTCACCTTCAACTTCGCGGGCGGGCCGGACGGGTTCAACTTCGAGGTGGGCTCGGGCTGGATGTTCTGAGGAGAAGCAGGGCAGGCGGGCAGCGGGGCCGACCGCTACCGCCCCCCTGCCCCGCCGTCCGCCTGCCCCCCGATGGTCGCGCCGGCGACCGTCATCACTTCCCTCAACGTCGTCTCCCCCCGATCTCTCGCGTACCAGGTCCGCACCTTGGGGTACAGCTCCTGCTTGGACATGCTGCCGCGGTTGGCCATCACCCAGGCCTGCAGCTCCGTCGGCCGGGGGCCCCAGTGGCCCAGCTCGCGGAAGTCCTCGTCCAGCGCGATGACCACCGGAATGGAGCGGCTGCCGTTGGTGAGATACTGATCCATGACCTGCGGGTTGGCGTCGCGGAGGATGATCCGCAGCTCGAGCCCGTCGGTGGCATCGGCCAGCTTGGCGAGGATCGGCACGGTGTTCACCGCGTCGCCGCACCAGTCCTCCGCGATCACCAGCAGCCGCCGGGCGCCCGGCAGGACCGCTGCGGTGGACCACTCCGGCAGCCGCGCGATCCGGTAGATCCCCTCCCAGAGGGCGCGATGATTGCCGCTCGCCGTCACGAACTCGTCGAAGGTGATGGCCGACTCCCACAAGCTCCTGAAATCCAGCATCCGTTCTCCTGCCGTACCTCTCTCCCGGCTGAGTGAAAGGGGGCGCGACCGGAGTCACGCCCCCTTCGCCTCGCTCGGGTGACCGCGTTCGTCAGAGCTCTTCGATCTTGACCCCGCGCTTCGCCAGCTCGGTCACGTAGGCGCGGAACGGCACCGCCTCGTCGGGCGTGTACACGCCTTTCTTCTCGATCCGGCCGTCCGCCTGCATCTGCCCGGTGATGGAAAGCGAGTAGCCGGTGGTGCGCATCATCGCGCTGATGCCGTGCTCGCAGTCGTAGCGGTCGATCAGCCGGAAGGTCACCGCCGCGTCGGCGCCGTCCTTGCGGCCGCTCACCTGCACCTGCAGCGCGACGAGGTCCCGGCCCTGCGGCTTGTGCAGCCTGGGGCTCACCGCGGCGATGAAGACGTCGCGCGGGACCACCGTCTGGCCCTTCACGTCGAGCGGCGCGAGATCCAGCAGGCCCAGCTCCCTGATGGGGCGCATGATGGCGGCGTGGCCGGGATAGCGGAGGGTCTTGTACTCCATCACGTCCACCTTGCCCTCATAGGCAAAGGGTAGCGTGCTGATCCCGCCGCCGGTGTGGAACGCCTCCAGCCGCCCGACCGGCGGCGGGAAGTCCACCGGCTCCACCTCGCTCAGGGCGTCCACCTGGGTGGGCCGGCCGCCCCGGAGGACCCAGGACGGCGTCGTGTAGTAGTCGAGCGCTCCCTCGAGCGAGTACACGATCTGATAGTTGAGCGGCGGCTCCGGCTGCTGCGGCAGCCCACCGACGTAGATCTTCACCTTGTCGGCCACGTCCAGCCGGCGGATCCCCTCCGCCGCCAGGATGTTGACCATCCCCGGCGCGAGCCCGCAGTCGGGGATCACCGAGACGCCCTTGGCCACCGCCGCCTCGTGCAGCTTCTTCTGCTCCAGCACGATCTCGGTGTTGCCGCCCAGATCGCAGAAGTGGCAGCCCGACTCCACCGCGGCCCGCGCCATCGGGCCGTTGTAGTAGTAGGGAATGGCGCTCATCACCGCGTCCTGCCCCCGCAGCGCCTCGGCCACCGCCCGCGCATCCTCGACGTCGAGCCGCAGGGTCCTCAACCGATCGCCCCAGTCGGCCGCCAGGAAGGACGGCAGCGCTCCCGGACGGTGGTCCGCCAGCGTGACCTGGGTCACCGAGGGACTCTGCAGGAGATCGTAGGCGCAGGCGCTCCCCTGGAGCCCGGCGCCGAGGACCATCATCTTCATCGTCTACTCCGCGGCCAAGTATCGGGAACAAAGCCCCGGAGTATAGCCGCGCCCGATCGCGCCTTCAACCGGGCGCAGTCGCGCTTCATTCCTTAGTTTGCTTGCATGCCCACACCCACGCATACGCGCCGTGACGGTGAAGCGACCCGTCAGCGGCTGCTGAGAGCAGCACTCGAGCTGTATACCACCATCGGCTTCCGTGCCACCACCACGCCGGCCATCGCGGCGCGGGCGGGCGTTGCGGAAGGCACCATCTACCGCCATTTCAGCGGGAAGGAGCACCTGCTGAACGAGGTCTACCGGAGCGCCCAGCGGTGGGGCGCCGAGCTGGTGCGCGAGCCCGAAGGCGAGCGCCCGCTCGCCGCGGCCGAGCGGCTGCGCGCCCTCGGACGCCGGATCCTCGAGGTCGCGGTCGAGGACCCGTCGCTCGCGCGGATGCTGCTCCGCAGCCGGGAGGAGCAGCACCTCGACGAGCGGAGCCGCGAGGCCTCGCGCGAGTTCCGCGGGGCGCTCCAGGAGATCGTGGCGGAAGGACGGCAGGCGGGCCAGGTGCGGGAGGGGCCGGCGGAGCTGTGGAGCGATCTCTGGCTGGCACTGGTGGGCTTTGCCGCCGAGCGCCTCAGCGCGCGGGAGTGGGAACCGGACAGTCCCTACGTCGGCCTCACCCTGGATGCGGCCTGGGATGCCATTGCGGCGGGATAGCCGACCCTATCGCTTGCCGGGAAACACCGTGATCTGCCGGGGCGAGGCGGGGCCCCCGCTCACCGGCACCCGCCGCTCGCGCCCCGGGCCGAGCGGCCGGACCAGGATGACCTCGCCCACGACGTAGGCCACGCTGTCATCACCCCAGCGCGCCGCGTCCCGCGCGCCCCGCGCCAGCAGGGCGGGCGCGCCGCTGTCGGCCACCACGCACAGGTCCTCGGCGTCGTGGCACGGGGTGGCCCGCGCGAACGCCGGGGCGCCCAGAAGCACGGCCAGGGCCGACTCCGCCTGGGCGCGCTCCGGCGGCGGGACCGGCTCCGCCGGGCCGGAGGCGGGCGGCGCCTTGAAGCGGTAGAGTCCGTCGCCGGCCCGCACCACGATCGACCCTCCCCCGTCCATCCAGGCCACCTCCTCGGGACCGGGCGAGCCGCGGGGCAGCCGGAGCTGGCGCTCGTTGCCGCTCAGGAGGTTCATGACCCAGATCGTGCCCGGGGCGGAGTCCCGCAGCGAGGCACCCCTGAGGAACGCCAGCGCGCTTCCGTCGGGCGCGAGCGCGGGTCGCATCTCCCCCACCCCGCTGTAGGTAATCGGCAGCGCCGTACCGCCGGCGGCCGGCACCGCGAACAGGTCTCCACCCGCCCGCGCCTTCCCGCCGACGAACACCACGAACGGGTCCCTGCCGGGCTCGATCTCGCCCCGGAGCGGCGGGAGCATGCCCTGGCAGCCCGCGAGCCCGAGCAGCAGGACCCCGGCCGCCGGCCTCACCGCGACGGCTGCATCGCCGAGGCGAAGTCCTCCACGGTGCCTCGGCCGTCCCGTTGCGCCTGCGCGAACGCGCGGAGCCCCTGGCGGAAGGCAGCCTCCCCCAGCCGCGCGTGCAGCCCGCCGATGCGGCGCGGCTCTCCCGGCGGCTTTCCGGTGAGCCACTCGCTGGCGAGCCAGCTCGCGATCTCGCCGGCGAGCACGCTGTCCGCGCCGTCGAACCACTGGCGGGCCGTGGCCCGGGCCACCGCGGCCTCGTCCGGCCCTTCCTCGGCGAAGTCCGCCGCCGGATAGAGCGCCAGCCCGCCGCCCGAGACCGGCGCCGGCGGACCCGGCGCGGCGACGTGCACCAGCCGGGGGTACGGCAGCGGGCCCAGCATGGCGCGCAGGTGCTCCACCATCGCCCCCGCCCGGCGGAAAGGCCCGGCCACAGCCCGGGCGCTGTCGGCGGGACGGGTCCACACCTGCACCCCGGGCGCCGGCATGCTCACCGCATAACGCCCCACCACCACCGCGAGCGCGGAAACCGGGGCCGCCGAGTCGAGCCGGTAGTGCCATGTCGCGTCGCCGTAGGGAAGCGTGTCCATGCCGATGAGCTCGCCGTTGGCGAGCACCTGCGCCGCGAGCGGCGCCTGAACATGGAACAGCGCGCTCGCCCGTTGGGGCGGCCCAGGTGGCACCGGCAGCCAGCGGCGCGAGCCCCGCCACCCGCCGGCGACGAACGCCCGGGCGCCGCCGTCCTCGCCCAGCCAGGCGTCGCCGCCTGCCGGGCCGTGGTAGCGGATCCGGGTGCTGATCGAATCTCCCGGCTGCTTCTGGTGCGGCACCACCACGTCCTGTCCCGAGCGGCCGTACATCGTGCGGGAGAGGCGGGTATTGGGCCGCCCGTCCACCAGCACCCGCACCACCCGCATCGCGGAGTCGAGCAGCACGCCCACCGGCTCGGCGGAGCGCACGGTCCAGGTGGTCTGGGCCTCGGCCAGGAGGTGGGTGCCGGTGTCGGCGGGGACGAGGGTGATCTCGTAGTGTCTGGCGGTGTGGACGGCCGGCGGCGGAGGCGCGGCGCCCTGGACCAGCAGGAGCAGTGGGAGGATCATGGAGGGAAGATAGGCGGACGGGTGTCGATTTCCGCTCCACCTGCTCGACTGTAGTGCAGCCCGGGCCCGGAGCTGCCCGAGACGCCCACCCGATCAAGGAGAGCCTCATGCCGTACGTCGATGGATTCGTGATCCCGGTCCCGAAACGGAACCTGGCCGCGTACCGCCGGATGGCGCTCAAATCCGGGAAGATCTGGAAGGAGCACGGCGCGCTCGAGTACCGGGAGTGCGTGGGCGACGACCTGGACATCAAGGGGGTCAAGACCTTTCCCCGCCAGATCAGGCCGAAGCCGGGGGAGACGGTGCTGTTCTCCTGGATCGTCTACAAGTCCCGCGCGCACCGCGACCAGGTGAACGCCCGGGTGCTCAAGGACCCGCGGATAACCCGGATGATGGAGCACCAGAAGATGCCGTTCGACGGGAAGCGGATGGTGTACGGGGGCTTCAGGACGATCGTGGACCTCTAGCGGGCCGCGCGACTAGGATGCCCGTCGCCCGCCGGATCGCGGCGACGTATTCCGGCAGGGTCGCGCGGGTCACCTCCACCACCCCGCCCGAGAGCGGCGCGTGCAGCACCCGGAGCACGCCGCCGGCATCGCGGTAGGCGAGCGCCGAGTGGGTCACGTCGAGTCCGGGGATCTCGGTCGCGAACGCGAGCACGTCGCCGGTCTCGATCCGGTCGGACACCTGGGGTATCCGCTTGGTCGGCACCACCCGGCGCGGCCGGCCGTCGAGCGCCCGCTCGAGCGCGGCGATCTCTTCCCGCACCTCATCGTCCGTCAGCGCCGGGTAGCTGGATCGGTGCTCGGTCATGAACCGGAGCGGACGGGCGTCTTCGGTGCCCCCCAGCTCGGCGCCGAGGTCCCGCAGCAGGCCCCGGCGCTCGCCGTCGGCCATCCACTCGCTGAAGTAGTGCAGCCGCGAGGCGTACCCCCGCCGCGCGCCGCCCCGGTAGCGCATCCGCTCGACCTCGCGGCCGAACCGCTCCCAGGTCGGCGCCCCCGGCGACGCGGCGACGCGTGCCACCGCAAGGCACGCCTCCACCAGCGTCACGCAGTCGAACCGGGTGAGCGACAGGATGAGCGGTTCGCCCGCCGGGCTGCCCCCGGCGCGAAGGTACGCCTCGAGCGTGTGCGCCTGGTAGGGCGAGCCGGCCGCGAGCTCGCCGACGCGGACCGCCGCGCGGCCCAGCGGCCGGTCTGCGCGGCACAGCCCCTCGCCGCGGAGCGCCGCGCTCCAGGCGGACAGCCGCTCCCGGTCGGGGTCCGGGCCGGCGGCCTCCGGCAGCCTCGGCAGCACGCACCCGGCCGCGGCGGCCGCAGCCCGACCGATCAGATGGCGTCGGGAAATCGGGCGGCTCACGGCGACACCGCGAGGTAGCGGCGGTGCACGTAGCCGACCGTGCTGTCGGTCGCCACGACGCGATACCACCCGCGGCGCAGCGAGTCCGCCGCCACCGGCTCGCCCGGGTCGAGCACCCGGACCACCGGCGCGTCCATGCTGCGGCCGGCCCGCAGGTGGACCCAGGTGGTCGCATAGCGCCGGAGCGATGCGCCGGCGCTCGGCGTCGCGGCCGGCGGGGCGGCGGCCGGCGGGGCGGTCTGCGGGGATGGGGTCGCGGACGGCGCTGGCGGCGGGGACGCCTGCGGCTCCGCGGGGACGCTGTCCGCCGGCGGGACCGTGGCGCCGGCAGGCTCCGCCGTCTCCTCGACTCGGGGCGTGGGCTCCGCCGTGGGCTCCCCGGAGCCGTCCCGCTCCCTCATCACCGCGAGGAACGCCAGCAGCACCGCCGCCGCGCCGGCGAGCACCAGCAGCGGCCGGCCCCAGCCGCGCACCGGGCGCAGCGGCGGCCGCTGGACCAGCTCCGCCGGGAACGCCTCGCCGCAGCGGGGACAACGGGTGGCGACGCCCAGGGCATGGGCGCCGCACCGCGGGCACTCGATGTCGGGCATGGTGACTGGAATATCGAGGCGGGTGGCGGTCCGGGACAAGCAATCGGGTGCGCCGCCGGGTGCGGCCTCCCGCTACTCGCCCGACAGCGCCACCTTTGGAGCGCTCCCTCCCCCCATCACGATCAGCTCCGAAAGGCTCGACGGCATGCTCGACCTTCTCGCCCGCGCGAACGCCTGGCTGAACGGCCTCGTCTGGGGCCCGCCGATGCTGGTGCTGCTGGTCGGCACCGGCGTGCTCCTCACGATCCTCACCGGCGGGGTGCAGTTCCGCCGGCTCGGCACCGCCCTGGCCGAGGTGCTCGGCAAACTGCGCCGCCCGACCGCCGGCGAGGGGAGCGTCACTCCCTTCCAGGCGGTGGCGACGGCGCTCGCCTCCACCGTCGGGGTGGGGAACATCGCCGGGGTGGCGACGGCGATCGCCCTGGGGGGGCCGGGCGCGCTGTTCTGGCTCTGGGTCTCGGGCCTGTTCGGCATGGCGACCAAGTTCTCCGAGATCGTTGTCGCCCTGCACTACCGGGAGCGCGACGCGTCGGGCACCATGCGCGGGGGGGCCATGTACACCCTCCGCCGGCTCGGGCTCCCCTGGCTGGGCGGCGTCTTCGCCCTGCTCACCGCGCTCGCGGCCTTCGGCATCGGCAACATGGTGCAGGCCAACTCGGTGGCCCAGTCCCTCCAGAGCAGCTTCGGCTTCGCCCCGCCGATCACCGGGCTCGTGCTCGTCGTGCTGGCCGGCGCCGTGATCCTGGGCGGCATCCGCCGGATCGCCGCCTTCGCCGAGATCCTGGTGCCCTTCATGAGCCTGGTCTACCTGCTGGGTGGCCTGGTGGTGCTGGTGCTCCACGCCGGCATGCTGCCGGCGGCGCTTGGGCAGGTGTTCGAGGGCGCCTTCAGCGGCACCGCCGCGGTCGGCGGCTTCGCGGGCAGCACCGTGATGCTCGCCCTGCGCTACGGCATCGCCCGCGGGCTCTTCTCCAACGAGGCGGGCCTGGGCAGCGCACCGCTGGTGCACGCCACCGCGAGCACCGACCACCCGGTGCGCCAGGGGATGTACGGCATCTTCGAGGTGTTCGTGGATACCCTGCTCATCTGCACCACGACCGGGCTGGTGATCCTGGTGACCGGGGTCTGGGAGACCGGCGAGACCGGGGCGGCGCTCACCGGCCGGGCGTTCGAGATCGGGCTGCCCGGGGTGTGGGGCGACCTCGTGGTGAGCGGTGGGCTGGTGCTCTTCGCCTTCTCGACCATCATCGGGTGGAGCTACTACGGCGAGACCGGCATCGTCTACCTGCTCGGCAGCCGGGCCGCGATCCCCTACCGGCTCGTGTGGCTGGTGTTCATCTATCTCGGCGCGGTCGGCTCCCTACACCTCATCTGGGATATCGCCGACACCCTGAACGGCCTCATGGCGATTCCCAATCTCCTGGCCGTCCTGCTCTCGATCCCGCTGCTCCGGCGGCTGCAGCGCGAGTTCTTCGCGCGAGGGTCCAAGTGAGCGGCGTCCCCGCTACGGCCCGAGTCGGGTGAGCGCGGCGCGCGCCTCGGTCACATAGACCTCGAGCTCGGGGTCGGCGTGACGCCAGGCCTCGATAACGAACCGGTACCGCTCCAGCGCCGTGGCTCGCTCACCCAGACGCTCGGCAATGCGCCCCCGCTCCAGCGCGGCGAGCACTGCCGCGGGACGGCTGCCACCGAGCGTACTCCACTGGCCGAGGATCGTCGCAGCACCGCGGTCCTCACCGCGCGCCGCGAGGAGCCGGGCGAGGGTGAGCTTCTCGGGAAAGCATCCGCCAGTCAGGCACAGCATGTCCGGGAGGGCCTGGAAGAGCCGCTCCGCGCCCGCCGAGTCACCGCGTGCCAGCACCAGGTAGGCCGCGGCGGCGGCGGCGAAGTAGCGGCCATGGAGCACCGCCCGCGGATGGGTGGATCGTGTGGCCTCCCCTGCACGGCGGGCGAAGCGCTTGATCGAGGCCGTGTCCCCTCGCGACTGCCACCAGAGCAGCCCCCCCAGGTAGCGCGGGGTCAACCCGAGGAATGACCCGCCCGCGTCCCAATCGCTCTCGGGTCCGAGGCCAGCCGCGTACGTCCGCCGAACCAGGGAGTCGGCGATGCGGCCCAACAGCGCCAGGTCGTGGAACGGATCGCTCATCGCGCTGAACCGCGAGGCGGTGGGGTCCGTGAGCAGGCGGCCGTGCACCTCGGCGGCGGCGCGGAGACGGCCGCGAAACGCCAGCGCCGAGGCGAGGTGCTGCCGCCACATCAGGGAATCGGCGGCGGGCGGAGGCGCGTCCGACACGTCGTGGTCGCCCCGCAGCAGCTCGCGCAGCAGCACGACTGCGGATTCGGCCGAGTCCGGCCACCAGCGGAGATGCTCAGTGCCCGCGGTCATCAACGTGCTGGCGGTTGCGGTCCGCACCGCCCGTGCGACCGCCGGGGAGCGAACGCCGCCCGAGTCGAAGATCATCCGCACGAGGCGCACGGATGCCGCATCGAGTCCGGCCGCGTACGGTGCGGGGTAGGCCCGGGCGTACTCGGCCGCGCGCTCCGTCCGCCCCAGCTCGAGGGCGAGCTCCAGGACGTGCTCGTATGCCGGAGCGAAGCCGGAATCGAGCGCGATGGCCCGGTCGAACGCCTCCAGCGCCGGTGCCGCCATGCCCCCGAGGGGCGGAGTTCCATGCATCCGGAGATCGCCAAGGAGATACCAGATCTCCGGGTCGTCGGGGTAGCGCCTGGCCAGCTGCTCCAGGACCCGGACCCGGGCGGAGACGTTCGCGACCAACTCGTCGGCAGTGCGAGCATCGATCGCCGCCAGACGGAATGAGTCCGCGGTGAGCAGCGCGCTGTCGCGGGGCGAGAGGCCACGGTTCAGGGCCACGGCGCGCCTGAGGTAGTCCACCTGGGTCGGCGGCGATGCCGAGCTGGCCGGGAGCCAGGCCCGTACCCGGTCCAGGCGGCGGAGCGCGAGCACGAACGTGCTGTCGACCGTGAGCGACCGCTCGTACCGTGTGAACGCCGAGTCGTAGCGCCCGAGCCGGTAGAACTGCTCGGCCTGGAGGAACTCCTTGAGCGCCGGCAGGGACCGCGAGCCGATGGACTGGTGGCGGTGCACGCTGATCGCGCGGCTGCGGCCCAGCGTGCGCAGGATTCTGATGCCGAGCGAGTCTGCCAGCTCGCCCATCCGACGCTCCTCCCCGATTACCTCCACGTCTCGCTCGATCACGTTGCGGGAGCGATCCAGTACGGCCACGCGCAGACCGACCGAATCTCCACTCCGACGCACCACGTGGCCGAACACCACCAGCTCCGCGCCGGTCCGCCGGCCCAGCTCCGCCGCCGAGGTGCGGTCGGCGCGGCCCGACCACCGCTTGATCACCGTGGTCTGAGGTACGGTCCGGAGTGGCCCGGCACCGTCGAGGTCGAGTGACAGGATATCCACCAGACCCTCACGCCACAGCCGGAGTGAGGTGTCGGCGACCTCGAACGGGGCTACAGCGAGGAGATTCGGCTCGAACCTGATCGGCCGCGGCCGCAGGGCGCCATACGCCGCCAAGCCGACGCTCCCAAGCAGCAGAACGCCCACCGCCGCCAGGCCCACGCGGGCACGCAGCCGGCGCGGCGCCACCGACCCCCGGTGGGAGCGTCCCTGCTCCACCTCGGCGAGCGCGCCATCCACCTCACCAGCGGTGGCCGGGCGCCCCGCGGCGTCTTTGTCCAACAGGGTCAGCGTCAGATCCTCGACCGGGCGCGGGATCCCGGTGCGGAGCACCGATGGCCGGACCGGCTCATCGTGCACGATCGCGTGCGCGACCGAGACCTCGTTGGCACCCCCGAACGGCTGCCTTCCCGTCAGCATCTCGTAGAGCACCACTCCCAGCGCCCACAGATCGGACCGGCCGTCCACGTTCCCGCCCCGAATCTGCTCCGGCGACATGTACGCCGCCGTGCCCAGAAGCGTACCTGGCACAGTGAGGCTGAGATCGTGCACCTTGGCGAGACCGAAGTCCAGAATCCTGACTGTCCCGTCCGGCAGCAGCATCACGTTGGCCGGCTTCAGGTCACGGTGCACGATGCCGGCCTCGTGCGCGGCGGCAAGTCCCTGCGCGATGCGGCGGGAGATGGTCAGGGCCTGCGGCACCGGGAGCGCGCCCTCCCGCTCCAGGCGCGCCTTGAGGGTCTCGCCCCGATACAGCGCCATCGCCAGGAAGAGCAGCCCATCCTCGCTCTCGCCGACCTCGTAGACACTGCAGAGGCTCGGGTGGTCGAGCGCGCCGGCAGCCCGGGCCTCCTGGAGGAAGCGCGAATTGGCGGAGGAGTCCAGGCGGTGACCGGGCAGAGGCAGCTTGAGCGCGACTTGTCGGCCCATCCGGATATCCTCGGCCACGTACACGGCGCCCATACCGCCCGCCCCGAGCGGCGCGAGAATGCGGAAGTGGGCGACGGTTCGCCCGACCAGGCCGAGCGCATCGTGGACCGGGGGAGCCGAGACCGAACCCTGCCCCGGAGGAAGGAGGACGGCCCCGACCGAGGCCAGGCGCGCGTCCACGTCGGCATCGGCAGTAAGGAGGGCTTCCACCACGTGCCGCAGCTCCGGGTCGCCGGCCCCGAGGGCGGCGAGCCGTTCCGGCCGCCGATCCGGGTCCAGCTCTACCAGCTCGTCGAACGCGGACCGGATCTCACGCCAGCGCTGGGCGTCCATGTCATGGGGGCCAAGAGGTCGCCCTAACCGGTGAGCCGTTCGGCCTCCGGATTCCGCGATAGGGGCATGGAGGGGCGGGAACGGTCACGCGACCGGCGGGCGGGGTTCCCTACTATAACGCCCACGGCCGCCGCCGCAATTCAACCAGGTGCGCGCACCGCCCTCCGCCGTGGACAGGCGCTGTCCGACCAAATATCGGAGCCGGCATGGGATATCGGAGATCGGTGCGGCAGGCGGCAACGGTAGCGAGTGCGCTCACGGGATGCGGGGGGGCCGGCATCGCGCCGTTCGCCGCCTACGGCGACGACGGGCGCGAGGACAGCTGGTTTCCTTCGCGGGGGACGGCGCAGGCCTGGCAAGGCCTTCTGGGCCGGAGCGTGGACCAAGCGAAGCGCTGAGGCTTCGACGCCGTTCAGGGATTGGCGCCGCCGCGCAGCTCGAGGGCGAGCCAGGCCCGCGCCGAGCGCAGCTCCCGTTTCACGGTCGCGAGCGAGACCCCCAGCGCGCTCGCCGTCTCCTCCAGAGACAGGCCGCCGAAGTAGCGCTGCTCGAGTATCCGGCACTGCCGTGCGTCGAGCGCTTCGAGCCGACGCAGCGCCTCATCCACCTCGGCGACGGTATCGAGATCGGCCTGGGGGATCCACATCAGCGGCTCCAACTCGGCCGGCGGCACACCCCCTCCCCGCTTGGCCGCCTTGCGCGCGCGGGCGTGGTCCACGAGCAGGTGCCGCATGACCCGCGAGGCGAGCCCGAGGAAATGACCCCGGTCACGCAGGCTCGGACTGGGGCTGTCCACCAGCTTGAGATAGGCCTCGTGCACCAGCCCCGTCGTATCCAGAGAGCAGGCGCTCCTCTCCGCACGCAGCCGCTGGTGAGCGAGCCGGCGCAGACGCTCGTATACGATCGGCATGAGTTGGTCCAGCGCGTCGGCGTCGCCTGCACCCCAGCGCTGGAGGAGCCCGGTAATGTCTGAAGGGGCGGACGACACGGTTCCTTCGGCTGGAAGAGCGTTCACCGTCGGCCTGGGTTGGAGCGGGCCTCCCTACTATAACCGTCGCTCGGGGACTCGACTAGGCGCTCCAGCCCTCTCCCGTGAGCCGTTTGCCACCCCCTCTGCGCTACCAAGGAGCAAGCACCATCCCTTACCGAGGAGCGCCCCGCATGATGCCCCATTTGCCCACGCGAGTCGCCGGGCTCGCGATCGTCGTAACCGCCCTCTTCGCCTGCGAGAGTGACCCGGTGGACCAGGGCTCGGCCGGCCCGGCCGCCGAGCCGCGGGCCGGGCAGGCCGTTGTAGCCAGCGGCGCGGAGGCGATCCAGGCACTGGTCGATGCCCAGCTCGCCGCCTGGAGCGCCAAGGACCCGGACGCGTTCGCCGCCACCTACGCCGTCGATGCCCGGTTCTTCGGCCCGATCGGCGATGTGTACGATGGCCGAGAGGGAATTCGTGCCGCACACGATTTCCTGTTCAGCGGCCCCTTCGCGCCCAGCAGCGAGACCCAGGTGATCACCCAGATCGGATTCCTGACCGGGGCCATTGCGGTGGCGCATCTGGATGCCGCACTCACCGGGTACGGCGGGCTGCCGCCGGGCCTCTCGCCGACCGAGCCCGGCGTCCTTCGCACGACCAAGACCTGGGTTGTAGTGAAGCGCGCCGGGTCGTGGCAAATCCTGCGACAGCACATGGCGCCGGTAGCGCCGGATCTCTGAGACTCCAAGGGAGGAACCGAGCCATGTCGACAGTCGTATCACGCTTTGCGCTGGCCCTGCTTGCGATCATGCCGACAGTCGCGTGCGACGAGGAACCGCTGAGCCCTGCCTCCGCAGAGGTATCTGCGGAAGCAGTGGTGAGCGGCGGTCCCCGCGACCGATCAGCCATCCAGGAGATCGTGACCACCTTCGACGAGGCCTGGACCGACGGTGATCCGGTCCGTTACGCGGCCCAATACGCCGGCGCCGAATGGGTGGGTCCGGACGGCACGATCCTGACGGACCCGGCCGCGATCACCCAGCTCTACCAGTTCGTGATCGGGGTCCTCTTCCCGGGCACGACTCGTGAATCCACCATCCGCCATCTGACCTTCCTGACCGGCACCGTCGCCGTGCTCGACATCAGCACCCAGGTGACCGGAGCGGGTGGGGTGGTGCTGGCGCGCGCGCTCGAGAAGAACATCCTGATCAAGCGCGGCGGCGTGTGGAGTATCGTCCAGCATCAGCAGGTGCTCGTGGCACCCGTCAGCTGATCACGGTAGCTTCCTTCCGCGCCCGAATACCTGCGCCCACCCCGGGCGCCACGGGTGCGGAGCGAAGCCGCTGACGCTATCCCCGCAGGGCCTCCGGGCCCGTCTGCACTCGATCATCTTCGAGGCCGAGACCCCCGAGGGCCGGCTGTTCGACGTCCTGCTGCTCGTCGCCATCCTGAGCAGCGTGGTGGTGGTCCTGCTCGACAGCGTCGCGTCGGTGCGGGCGCGGGTGGGCCCGGAGCTGCGCGCCCTGGAGTGGGGCTTCACGATCCTGTTCACGATCGAGTACCTGCTTCGGCTGGCGAGCGTGCGGGAGCCGCTGCGCTACGCCCGGAGCCTGTTCGGGCTCATCGACCTCGTCGCCATCCTGCCGACCTATCTCAGCGTGCTCCTGCCCGGCGCGCAGAGCCTGCTCGTGGTCCGCCTGCTGCGCCTGCTCCGGGTCTTCCGGGTGCTGAAGCTGGCCGAATACCTCCGGGAATCCCGCACGCTGCTGCAGGCCCTGCGGGCGAGCCGCCGCAAGATCTTCGTCTTCCTGCTGACCGTCGTCACGATCGTGGTGATCGTGGGCTCGCTGATGTACGTGATCGAGGGCGAGGCGCACGGCTTCACCAGCATCCCGCTCAGCATCTACTGGGCGGTGGTGACCCTCACCACGGTGGGCTACGGCGACCTAGCACCCGCCACGACGCTCGGCCGGGCGCTCTCGGTGCTGCTCATGCTGACGGGCTACGGAATCATCGCGGTGCCCACCGGCATCGTCACCGTCGAGCTCACCCGGGCCAGCGCCCAGCCGGTCTCGACCCAGGCCTGCCCGGGCTGCGGGCTCGCCGCGCACGAGCACGACGCCCGCTACTGCCGGCGCTGCGGGACGAAGCTCTAGCCCGGCCGGCCGACTTGACCGGCGCGGTCCGGGGAGCGAGGTTCGGCGTGCCGAACTCCCCCGATGCTCATGGAGGTTTCATGTATCGCCGCGCTTTCGCGCTCCCCTTGCTGTGCCTGGGGGGCCTCGCCGTGGCCTCGTGCCGGTCGGACAAGCCCATGGCGGACGCCGCCCGGGAAGCCCCTGCCGACCCGGTCACGGTCACCGTCACCACCAGCGACTTCGCCTTCGAGGCGCCGGCGGAGATCCCCGCCGGGCTCGCGACCTGGCGCCTCGTGAATCGCGGCCCCTCCCTGCACCACGTGCAGCTCTTTAAGCTCGCCGAAGGCAAGACCATGGACGACTGGTTCGCCGCGCTCAAGGCGGGCGGGCCGCCGCCGCAGTGGGCCACGCCGGCGGGCGGACCCAATCCCGCCGAGCTGGGCGACACCACGACGACCGTGATGGCGCTCGAGCCGGGCAGCTACGCCATGATCTGCTTCATCCCCTCGGCCGACGGCGTGCCCCACGTCATGAAGGGCATGGCCCGGCCGCTCACCGTGACGCCGGCGACCGGGGCCGCCGCGGCGGCACCCCAGGCCGACGTAGTCATGAAGCTGGTGGATTACGACTTCGAGCTGTCCGCGCCGCTGACGGCGGGGCGCCACACCATCAAGGTGGAGAACGCAGGCCCCCAGCCGCACGAGGTGGCGATCGTGCGGCTGGTGGAAGGGAAGGAGCCGATGGAGTTCGCCGAGTGGGGCGAGCGGCCGGTGGGGCCCTCGCCGGCGACGATCCACGGCGGGGTGAGCGCGATCATGCCCGGCGCCGAGGCCTTCCTCGAGGTGGACCTCGAGCCCGGGGATTACGGTCTCATCTGCTTCGTGCCCGACATGAAGGACGGCAAGGGCCACTACCACCACGGCATGATCAAGCGGATCACGGTCTCCTGACCCGGCTCAGCCGGCTGGGATGGCGCGGCGGACCAGCACCGTAATGTTGTCGCTGCCGCCGCCGTCCAGGGCGTCCTGAAGCAGGTCCTCGCAGACCTGGCGGGAGGAGGTCATCGACCGGAGCCGGTCCCGGATGCGCTCGTCGGACACATGGCGGGTGAGACCGTCGCTGCAAAGGAGCACCACGGTGTCCCAGGTGAGGTCGAGCCGGGTGACGACCGGCGCCGTCTGCTGGCCGCCGATCGAGCTGGAGAGGGTGTAGGAGAGCCTGCTGCCCTCGGCGTCGGCCCGGCTCATGACGCCGAGATCGATCAGCTCCTGCGCCATGGTCTGGTCGCGCGTCACCTGGGTCAGCTCGTCCCCGCGGAGCAGGTAGCAGCGGCTGTCGCCCACCTGGAGCAGGTAGGCCCTGGGCCAGTGGCCCAGGTACACGGTGAGCGTGGTGGCCATACCGCGGTCGTCCGGGTCCGCTTCCCCCCGGCGCAGCAGCTCGGCGTGACACTCGAGCGCGCCGTGCTGGAGGGCCTGGAAGAAATCCCGGTCGTCGCCGGTGCCGGCGGCATAGTAGCACGCCATGCAGCGGGAGACGTAGCGGGTCACTGCCTCGAGGGCGATGCGGCTCGCCTCCCCGCCCTTGGTGCTCGCACCCACGCCGTCGGCGACCATCAGGAGGAGGGCGACCCGCTCGCTGCCGGCGGTGAGCTGGGCGGTGTCGGCGATGCTGGTGAGCTGAACCACCGCTTCCTTGCGGAGGGCGCACACCAGGAAGTGATCCTGGTTCTCGCTACGGACCCGGCCGGGGTGGGTGAGACCGTAGATGTCGATTTCGTCGTCGCGCGGCTTGCGATCGGGGACGGCGGGTGCGGCAGACACCTGGTGGGCGGTCATCGTGACCTCCTCTTCCCACCACTATACCGCCCGAAACCGCACCCGGACAGTCCGGCCCGGGCGATGCCGCTCCCGGCTACTTGCCCAGCCGCGCCCGATAGAACTCCAGGATCCGCTTCCAGGCCCGCTCGCGCTCCGGCGTGTCGTACCCCTGTCGCCCGGGCTTGAGGAAGCCATGGCCGGTGCCGGGGAACACCTCGGCCGTGTAGGTGTTTCCCACCTTGTCCATCCCCGCTTTCACCGTCGGCAGCGCGGCGTTGATCCGGGCGTCGTTCTCCCCGTAGATCCCGAGCACCGGGGCCTTGATCCGCTTCATGTCCGCGGTGTCGGGGGCGGGGCCGTAGGCGACCACGACCGCGCGGAGGTCGGGGTTGTTGGTCGCGTAGCGGAAGCTCTGCCCCCCGCCCCAGCAGAACCCGATCGTGCCGATGTTCCCCTTGTCCACGGCCGGCTGCCGGTTGAGCCAGGCGTAGGTGGCGTCGAGATCGGCGGTCACCCGCTCGGGCTCGAGGTCGCCCACGAGCCCGCGGGCCTCGGCCTCGTCGGCCGGGGTCTTGCCGTGCTTGCTGGAGAGGAGGTCGGGGACCACCGCGATGTAGCCGTTCTGCGCCAGCCGGTCCGCGACGGTCGGCTCCCAGTCGGTGAGGCCGTAGATCTCGTGGATCACGATGATCGCGGGGCTCAGCGCGCTGCGCACCGGCGAAGCCACGTAGGCGCGGATGGAATCCGCGCCCCTCTTTATATAGACCCATTCGCTCTGGGTCTTCATCCGGGGGCCCGCCTGCGCCGCGCCGGCCGCGGGGGCGGCCGCGAGCAGCGCCATGGCGAGTGCCAGGGCCTTGATGTTGGTCATATCACCGTCCCGGGTTCACCTGGAAGATCTCCACCTTGTTCTCCGTCAGCTGGGGGACGGCCACGCGGCCGCTCTCGGGATCGTAGCCCAGGTCGGCGGCGCCGGGCAGGTTGCCGGCAAGCTTGGTCATACGTCCCTCGCTCAGCACCGACAGGCTCGAGTCGGCCCAGGAGGTCACCAGGAACCGCCCGCCCCCGAACTCCTCGACGCCGTCCTGCATCCCCGGCCCCTCGCCGATCTGCTGGGGCACGCTGTCACCCGGCGCCCAGGCGCTGATCGACTTGTCCTGGAAGGGGACGATCACGAAGCGCTTGCCCGCCGAGTCCCAGGTGATCCCGTTGGGCCCGGGCTTGCCGTCGAATTTGACCGCGGTGGTCACGGTGCGCCCGCTGATCTTGTAGACCGCGTCCGGGCCCGGATGAGTAGTCTGCCCATCCGCGCCGAAGACCACGCCGGTGTCCGTCACGTAGATGCCGTCGGGGCCGACCGCGATGTCGTTGAGGAATTTGGCGCCGGGTACCCGGATCGTGGCAATGCTCGCTCCGGTCTCCCGGTTGAAGCCGCGCACGATGTCGATGTCGGCCACCCAGAGCGTGTCCCCCACGATGACCATCCCCTTGGGCGCGTTGAGCGTCACCCGGTTGCGCCCTCCGGCGATGAACTTGAGCGAGTCGATGGTCCCGTCCGACGAGATCCGGCTGATGTAACCGTTGTTGTCCTTGGCCGCGGGGCCGCCGTTGACGTTGGCGATGAACCAGAGCTTGAGCTCGGGGTCCCAGTGGGCGGCCTCG
>DASUSR010000199.1:0-9556 GCA_036375015.1 Gemmatimonadales bacterium | reverse complement strand
GTAGAGCGACTGAAAGCTGAAGGTCTGCCGCAGCTTCTCGGTGCGGAAGTACCGGGCCACCATCCGCTGCAGCCGCTCCATGGCGCGGCCGCGGAGCAGGAGCGCCGCATTCCTCAGATTGAAGAAATCCCCGCGCTGATGGACGTTCCGGTCCACGAAGCCGTCCAGCCCGATGCGATACAGCGTAGCGGTCTCGGACAGGAAGCGCAGGAAGCGCGGGCTTACCCCGGGCTCCAGCCGCTCCATCCCCTCCAGCATCTCATTGAGCCGGCTGGTGACGTCCAGGGTGGTTCCGTCGGAGTAATGCACCCGGTAGTTGGGGTCGAGCTGGCGCAGCTCGAGGTAATCGTCGAGGTCGCGGCCAACGTCGGTGAACACCGCCCGAAGGTAGTCCACCATCAGGAGCAGGGTGGGACCGGTGTCGAAGCGAAAGCCTTCGGACTCCCACACCCCGCAGCGCCCGCCGGGGTGGCCGTGACGCTCGAGCACGGTGACCCGGAACCCCCGGTGCCGAAGCCGCACGGCCGCGGCGAGTCCGCCGAGGCCGGCGCCGATCACCACGACGTGACGGGCCTGACCATCGTCTGCCGCCGCGGGGGGCGACTGGGGGTGTCCGGGGCGAAGTCCTGCGGTGGCGGTCATCGGCCGGGGACCTCCTCGAACGCGGCAATGCCGATGCGATAACCATAGCCCCGCAGCAGCCGGGTATGCGGCTCCATCCCCGCCCCACCGAGAGCCGGGAGGGTGCGGGGCGGGAGGCGGGCGGGCAGCGCCGAGAGCGCCGGCAGGCAGCCCCGCACGATCGACGGGTCGTGGCTGCTGAGACCGATCGCGGCCGCGGAGAGCGTCCAGGAGGCCTCGACCACCTCCTGCACCGGAAGATCGGGCCCGAGGTAGTGGACCCGCCAGCCGTCCTCCTGCAGGATAGCCATGGTGGCGAGCACGCCCCACTCGTGCCGCTCCCCCGGGAGACAGCCGGCCACGACCAGCGGCCCGCTGCCCCGCGCCACCCGGAGCCCGCCCTTCAGCGCGTGCAGCACCACCTCGCTCGCCATGTGCTCGCCGGCGATCGGGAGCTGCCCCAGCGCCCAGAGGTCCCCGACCGCCTCGGCGAGCGGGATCACGACGTCGCTGGCGAAGGCCTTGAGGCCGCGAAGCGCGAGCTGCTGCGCGATCAGCCCCTCCAGCCGCTCCCGGTCGAACTGCCTCACCGCGTCGAGGAGTGCGGCCTGGGGGGAATCTTCCGGCCGGCGCGTCTCCGCCTGGGAGACGATCTCCTCCGGCGGGCGTCCGATCAGGTCGCCGATGCGCCGGCCGCCCTCGATCAGCCGGGCGTAGGCGCGGAGCAGTGCCACCTGGTCACCGGTATACACGCGGTAGCCGTTGGGCAGGCGGCGGGGCCGGATCGCGTCGTAGCGGCGCTCCCATGCCCGGAGCCGCGCCGGAGCGAGTCCGGTCAGCTCGGCCACCTCGTGGATCTCGTATGTCCGATCGGAGTGTTCCACAGGCATGGGCGGGCGGAGGTGACCGGCGCAACGCGGACAGATATGCATGGTACCACACGAGGGGCGGGAAGATCCATGACCCGCTGCCCGGCCGCCCGGCCGCCGCATTATCTTCCCCCGCAGTTCACCCCCGCCGGGTCCCGCGCTCGAAAGGAGTCCTGGTCTGACCACCGAGAGCACCCGCACCCGTCACGTGCGCGCCGACGCCCCGCCGACCCACGACCCAGGCTCCCACTCCGATCCGGTCTGGCGCAGCATCAACGCCATCCGCGCGCTCTCCATGGACGCCGTGGAGGAAGCGCAGTCGGGACATCCCGGCACGCCGATGGCGCTCGCCCCCGCGGCCTACGTGCTCTGGACCCGTTACCTCCGGCACAACCCGCGCAACCCGGAGTGGCCCGACCGCGACCGGTTCGTGCTCTCCTGCGGCCACGCCTCCATGCTGCTGTATTCGCTGCTGCATCTCAGCGGGTACGACCTGCCGATCGAGGAGGTGCGCGCCTTCCGGCAGTGGGGCTCGAAGACGCCGGGTCACCCGGAGCGGCTGCATACCCCCGGCGTCGAGACCACGACCGGGCCGCTCGGGCAGGGCGTGGGCAACGCGGTGGGGATGGCGATCACGGAGCGCCTGCTCGCGGACCGGTTCAACCGACCGGGCCATCCGATCATCGACCACCGGACCTGGGCGTTCGTGAGCGACGGCGACCTGATGGAAGGCGTCGCCAGCGAGGCCGCGTCGATCGCCGGCCATCTGCGGCTGGGCAAGCTCACCCTGATCTACGACGACAACCACATCACCATCGACGGGGATACCTCCCTCACCTTCTCGGAGGACGTCCCGCGTCGGTTCGAGGCCTACGGCTGGCACGTGGTCCGGGTCGGAGACGGGAACGACCTGGCCGCCATCGCCGCCGCGCTCGACGCCGCGCAGGCCGAGACCGTCCGGCCCACCCTGATCGCGCTGCGGACCTACATCGCGGACCCGGCTCCCACCAAGCGCAATACGTCCGAGGCGCACGGCGCGCCGCTCGGGGCGGAAGAGGTGCGCCGGACCAAGGAGCTCATGGGCTGGCCGGTCGAGCCGCGGTTCTTCGTGCCGGACGATGCGCTGGAGCATTGGCGCACCTCGATCGACCGGGGTGCCGCGCTCGAGGCCGAGTGGCGGGCCCGGCGGGCGGCCCATGTCGCGGCCCATCCGGAGGTCGCGGCGGAGCTGGACCAGTGGCTCTCCGGCGGCCTCCCAACCGGCTGGGAGGCCGCGCTTCCGGTGGTGAATGTCACGGGCGGAGGCCTCGCCACGCGGCAGGCGTCGGGGCTCGCGCTCCAGGCCATCGCGGCCGCCGTCCCCAACCTGGTGGGCGGCTCGGCGGATCTGGGCGGCAGCACCGGCACCACGCTCAAGCACGGCGGCACCTTCGGCCCGACCAGCACCGGCCGCATCTTCCATTGGGGCGTGCGGGAGCACGGGATGGCGGCGTGCCTCAACGGCATGGCGGCCCACGGCGGGGTCCGGGTGTTCGGCAGCACCTTCCTGGTGTTCTCGGACTACATGAAGCCGGCCATCCGGCTCGCGGCCATCATGCGGCTGCCGGTGATCTACATCGGGACCCACGACTCGATCGGGGTGGGCGAGGATGGTCCCACCCACCAGCCCGTGGAGCACCTCGCGATGCTCCGGGCCATCCCCAACCTGGTCGTGCTCCGACCGGCCGACGCGACCGAGACGATCGAGAGCTGGCGCGTCGCGATGGAGCGGCTCGACGGGCCGACCATGCTGGTGCTCACCCGGCAGAAGCTGCCTGTGCTGGACCGCAGCGGTCCGGGCCGGCCGGACGGAGTACGGCGCGGCGCGTACGTGCTGCTCGATCCCCCCGGCGGCGCACCGCAGGCGATCCTCATCGCCACCGGCTCGGAGGTCCACGTGGCGCTGGCCGCGGCCCGGCTGCTCCAGGCCGACCGGGTGCGGGTGCGGGTGGTCTCGATGCCCTCCTGGGAGCTGTTCGCGGCCCAGCCGGAGGCGTATCGCGACGAAGTGCTGCCACCCTCGGTCCGGGTCAGGCTGGGCATCGAGGCCGCGTCCCCGTTCGGCTGGCGGCAGTGGCTCACCGACGACGGCGCCATGCTGGCCATGGAGGGGTTCGGCGCCTCCGCCCCCGGCGACCGCCTGTTCCAGGAGTTCAAGCTCACCCCGGAGCGCGCGGCCGAGCTGGTCCGGGGGCTCCTCGCGCGGAGGACGCGATGACGACCAACCCGCTGGTCCGCCTGGGCGAGCTGGGCCAGAGCCCGTGGTACGACTACATCACCAGGGACCTGGTGATCTCGGGCGAGCTGCGCCGCCTGATCGAGGAGGACGGGCTCCGGGGAATGACCTCCAACCCGACGATCTTCGAGAAGGCCGTCGCCGGCAGCCGCCTCTACGACGACGAGATCCGCCGGCTGGGCGAGGCGGGCCGGAGCGCAGGGGAGATCTTCGAGGCGCTGGCCGTGGCGGACGTGCGGGCCGCCTGCGACGAGTTCGCCGCGCTGCACCGGGCCAGCGGCGGCACCGACGGGCTGGTGTCGCTGGAGGTCTCGCCGGCCCTGGCCAACGACAGCGACGGCACGATCCACGAGGCCGAGCGGCTCTGGTCCGCGGTGGACCGGCCCAACGCGATGATCAAGATCCCGGGCACCCGGGCGGGGCTGGAGGCGATCACCCACTGCGTCGCGGCGGGAATCAACGTCAACGTCACCCTGCTGTTCGCGGTCGAGCGCTACGCCGCGGTCATCGAGGCCTGGCTGGACGGGCTGGAGCGCCGGCTGCAGGCGGGCGAGCCGATCGGGGCGCTGGCGTCGGTCGCGAGCTTCTTCGTGAGCCGGGTGGACGGCCGGGTGGATCCGCTGCTCGACGAACGGGGCGACCCCGAGGGGCTGCGCGGCAGGATCGCCGTCGCCAACGCCTGCGCGGCCTACCGACTGTTCGAATGGTCGCTGGGGAGCTCGCGGTGGGCCCGGCTGGCGAAGGCGGGCGCCGCGCCGCAGCGTCCGCTCTGGGCCTCGACCAGCGCCAAGGACCCCCGGTATCCCGACGTGTACTACGTGGAGGCGCTGGTGGCGCCGCGGACCGTGAACACCCTGCCGCCCGAGACCTTCGCGGCGTACCGGGACCACGGCCGGCCCGCGGTGCGGATCCACGACGGGATGGCCGCCGCGCCGGCCCAGCTCCGCGCGCTGGCCGGTGCGGGCATCGACCTCGGCGCCATCACCGAGGAGCTGGAGCACGACGGGGTGGCCAAGTTCGCCGCGTCCTACCGTTCGCTGCTGGCCGGGATCGAAGCCAAGGCCGGTGCGCTGGCGGGCGCTCGCCGCTGACTCAGGCCACGGAGCTTTCCCGCTCCTCGGCCACCATCGGCAGGTGCTCGCTCCGGGCCACGATCATCGAGGTCAGCAGGTCCCCCGTGACGTTGGGCACCGTGCGGGCCATGTCGAGGATCCGGTCCACCCCCAGGATCAGCGCGATTCCCTCCCCCGGGACACCCACCATCCCCAGCACCATCACCAGCAGCGGAATGGAGCCGCTGGGCACGCCCGCCACGCCGATCGCGGTGACCACGGACATGATGATTACGATCACCTGGGTCGGCAGGTCGAGATTCACCGCGAAGACCTGGGCCAGGAACAGCACGGTCACGCCCTCGAACATGGCGGTGCCGTTCATGTTCATCGTGGCCCCGAGCGGGAGCACGAAGCCGGCGACCTCGCGCGGCACCCCGAACCCCTCCTCCGCGGTTCGGATCGTGGTCGGCAGGGTGGCGTTGGAGCTGGAGGTGGAGAACGCCGTGATCATGAGGGCGCGGATGCGGGAGTAGAAGCTCCGGTAATCGATCCCCACGACCGCCCGGGCGATGAGCCCGATGACCCCGAATTGATGGATGGCGAGCGCGGCCAGCACCGTCACCACGTACAGCGCGAGCGACTGCAGGATCTCGAAGCCGAACTTGGCCGTCACCGAGAAGATGAGCCCCGCGACCCCGAGCGGGGCCAGCCGCATGGCGAAGCCGATGATCACCATGACGGCCTGATTGAGGCCTTCGAGCACCCGGATCACGGGCGCGGACACGTCCCGCGCGATCAGCGTGAGCGCGATGCCGAACATCAGGCTGAAGAAGATCAGCCCCAGCATGTCCCCGTTCGCGGCGGCCGCCACCGGGTTGCGCGGCACGATGTTGACGATCGTGTTGATGCCGAAGCGGTTCTCCTCGGAGAGCACCACCTTCTCCCCGGCCTGGGAGGAGTACTCGGCCATGAGCGCGTTGCGGATGGCGGGGTCAAGCGCCTCACCCGGCCGGATGAGGTTGACCAGGACCAGGCCGATGCAGACGGCGATCGTCGTGGTGGCGAGGAAGAGCAGCAGCGTCTTGACCCCGATCCGCCCGATGCGCCGCAGGTCGCCGAGCGACGCGACCCCCATGGTCACCGAGGCGAAGACCAGGGGCACGACGACCATGAAGAGCAGGCGGAGGAAGATCTGGCCAACGGGCTGGGCGACGTTGTCCACGATCCACTCGAGCGCCGGCGCCTCGCGGGCGTAGAGGTTGCTTGCGACGCCGGCGACGGCGCCGATCACCAGACCGATCAGGATCTTGGTGTGGAGCGCCATGCGGCGGCGGGGCGGCGACTCGGCCATGGGGGTGCCTGTTTGAGGTTGCGGCAATCTACCCGCGCCGGCGGCCTTGTATCTACCGGGGAACGCCTCCACCCTTCACCCCCTCGTAGCCCGCTCCGGAACCGCCCACGCGGGCCCTGCGTACGAAGGGGAGCACCGCGACCCGGCATCCGACGACCGAGGAGTACTGCATGATCCGCAAGTCCCTGCCGAGCCTGGCGTTCGCCTGCCTGCTCGGGATCGCGCCGCCACCGGAGGTTGCCGCGCAGACCGCACCGGCGGCCCCGCGCTCGGCGCCGCTGGCCAATCTGCGGTACGAGATCGCCTTCGATTCCGCCAGCGCCGCGCAACGGACCATGAAGGTGACGGTCGCCTTCGACGTGACCGGACCCGGTCCGGTGCTGCTGTCGTTCCCCGCGTGGACTCCGGGCGCGTACGAGATCACCAACTTCGCCCGCTGGATCTCCGGCTTCGAGGCGACGGCAGGCGACAAGGCGCTGGATTGGGACAAGCTGGACTACGACACCTATCGGCTGAATCCGGGAGGCGCGCGATCGATCGCGGTCCGCTACGACTATCGGGCCGACACCCTCGACAACGCGATGGCCTGGTCCCGTCCCGACTTCGTGTTCTTCAACGGCACCAACGTCCTCCCCTATGCCGAGGGGCGGGGCTTCAACTTCCCGGCCACCGTCACGGTCAAGACCCAGCCCGGCTGGCTGGTGGCGACCGGCATGAGCTCGGCCCCGGCGCCCGGCAGCTATCGGGAAGGGAACTATCACGACCTGGTGGACAAGCCGTTCTTCATCGGCCGGATGGACGTGGACAGCCAGCAGGTGGACGGCAAGTGGAACCGGCTGGCCACCTATCCCGCGGGCGCCATGACCGGGCCTGCCCGGTCCCTCCTGTGGGACCAGATCGCGCGGATGATGCCGCCGATGGCCGCGGTGTTCCAGGAGACCCCCTGGGACACCTACACCACGCTGCTGGTGTTCAATCCGGAGCTCGGCGGCGGCAGCGCGCTGGAGCACGGCAACTCGCATGTCGGGATCTACAATCCCGGCTTCATCGGCAATCCCCTGCTGGCCTCGATCACCGCGCACGAGATCTTCCACGCCTGGAACGTCAAGCGGATGCGGCCGGCCGATCTCTGGCCCTACGACTACGACGAGCCGCAGGAAACCCCGTGGCTTTGGGTGAGCGAGGGCATCACCGACTACTATGCCGACCTCGCCCTGGTGCGGGCCGGTATCGTGGATTCGGCGCAGTTCATGGGACTCACGACGGCCAAGATCACCCAGGTGATGGGGGCCCCTCCCACGGCGCTCGAGGATGCCTCGCTCAGCACCTGGATCGATCCCGCCGACGGGACCCGCTACCTCTACTACTCAAAGGGGTCGCTGGCGGGCTTCATTCTCGACATTCTCATCCGGGACCGCAGCGACAACCGCCGGTCGCTCGACGACCTGATGCGCGAGGTCTATCGGGCGAGCTACACGCGGGGGCGCGGGTTCACCTCGGCGGACTGGTGGCGCACCGCCAGCCGGCTGGCCGGGGGCAGGTCGTTCGAGGACTTCCATAACCGGTACGTGGACGGGCGGGAGCCGCTCCCCTGGGTGGAGGTGCTGCCGCTCGCCGGGATGCGCCTCCAGACGGATACCCTGCGCGAGCCGCGGCTGGGCGTCGCCTCCTCGCTGGACAGCAGCGGTGCGATCGTGATTCAGGAGGTCATGCCGGGAAGCGTGGCGGAAGAGGCGGGGGTGAAAGCGGGCGACGTGCTGCTGGCCCTGGGGGACGTCGCGGTGGACAATCCCGACTTCGGCTCGGCTTTCCGCGCGCGCTTCGGCAAGAGCGAGGGCGACTCGCTTCCGATCCGCGTACGCCGGGGCCCCGAGACGATCACGCTGCCCGGGAAAGTGCGCCTGGGCGAGCGGGTCGATACCACCCTCGTGGCCGATCCCGGGGCATCGCCCAAGGCGGCGCGCATCCGGACCGGGATCCTGCGCGGGACCACCGGAGGGCAGTAGCGACCGGGCGGGCGGTCAGCGCTTCCGCACGATGTTGCTGATCCTCACCGGCGGCGTGAGCTCCTGCCCGTCGGACGGGGCCTGCTGGATCTTCGCCACGACGTCCATCCCGAGCACCACCCGCCCGAAGGCCGCGAACCCCTGCCCGTCGGGATTGCGCTTCCCGCCGAAATCGAGCGCCGGCTGGTCTCCGAGACAGATGAAGAAGTCCGACGTGGCGGTGTCGGGACCGTCGCGGGCCATGGAGATCGTCCCGTCGCGGTGCGAGAGCCCGGTGGTGCGGGTGCGCTCCAGGGGGATGGGCGGAAAGTCGCGGACCCTCAGGCTGTCGAGCCCCGCCTGGATCACCGCGATCTTCACCTTGCTCGCCGGCTGGTTGTCCTGCCGGACCGTCCGGTGAAAGCGGCCGAACCGATAGAAGCCGAGGTCCACGTAGCGGAGGAAGTTGGCGGCAGTCTGCGGCGCGTGGATCGAGTCGACCTCCACCTCGATCTCGCCCAGCTCGGTCTGGATCACGACTCGGGGCAGCGCCTGGGCGGCGGCGATGCCGCGGGTCAGCCAGGCCGCCGTGAAGACGGCAACGAGCAGGAGAACGTGTCGCTTCATGTGCGGTCCCGGGGAAGGAGGAACAGATCGGCGAGGCCGGCGGGCCCCACCGGTCGGAACGACGGCAGCAGCCCGCCCGCGACGGCGGCGCGCCCCAGCACCTCGGCGGCGGCGACGCCGGCGGCCCTCAGCTCCCTGACGCCGGTGTCGCCGCGGGCCTTGCTCAGCTTGGCCCCGTCGGGCCCGTGCACCAACGGGTGATGGAGGAAGACCGGAGGGTACTCGCGCCCGAGCAGCCGGGCCAGGCGGATCTGGCGCCCCGTGCTGGTCAGCAGATCCTCGCCGCGCACCACGAGGTCCACCCCATGCCGAAGGTCGTCCACCACCACCGCGAACTGGTAGGTCCAGTTGCCCAGCCGGTCGCGAAGGAGCATGTCGCCGCACTGAGCCGACGGGTCCTGGCAGCGCTCGCCGAGCCGACCGTCGAGGAAGCACTCCTCGCCCGGGTCGACCCGCAGCCGAACACCGGCCGTGTCCAGCGGCAGCCCGCGCCCGCGACAACGGCCGGGATAGCGGGTCTCCCGGTTGAGCGCCGCGCCCACCTCGGCATCGATCTCGCGGCGGCTGCAGTCGCACCCGAACACGAGCCCGGCGGATGCCAGCCGCTCCAGCGCCGCATGGTACATGTCGCCGCAATCACTCTGCCGATAGGCTGAAGCCGAGCCGTGGGGGTCGGGTCTCAATCCCAGGTCGGGAACCAGGCCGAGCCAGTCCAGGTCGTCGAGCAGCGCGGTCTCGTACTCCGTGCGGCTGCGGGTCCGATCGTGGTCCTC
>DASUSR010000198.1:0-2518 GCA_036375015.1 Gemmatimonadales bacterium | reverse complement strand
ACGACGTCCGCGGGGTACCCCTCGCACTGCACCATCTCGAGGGCATCACTGCCGGCCGACACCAGGAAGAAGGAGCCGGCCCATGCGCCGAGGGCGGGGAGCGCCTGGGCGAGCGTCGTGGCCGCGACTTCCCGGGCGGTGAGGTCCGCGGCCAGCGCGGAGGTGAGCGCGACCAGCCGGGCCGAGCGCTCGGCGGCAGCCTCGGCGGCCGCGCGCGCGCGCTGCTCGGCCAGATAGAGCCGGGCGTGCTCCACCGCGAGCGCGGCGCGCCCCGCCAGCTCCTCGACCAGCGTCAACTCCTCCTTGCCGTACCGTCGCCCCGACTCGGCGGTCACGAGTGAGATGGCGCCGAGCCGCCGGTCGTGGGCGGTCAGCGGGACCACGAGCGCGCTGGTCGGTCCCATCTGCCGGAGCAGCCGCAGGTGCTCCGGATCGCGGGCGGTCTGGAGCAGCATCTCCTCGGTCACCTCGGGCACGAGCAACGGAGCGCCGGTGAGGTAGACGCTGAGCACGCCCCGCGGCTCCTCAGGATCCGGTGGGTAACGGCGGGAGAGCTCCCACCCCCAGCTTTCCCGCTCCGGGTCCACATGGACCAGGGCGAGCCGGTCGAGCCGGCCGCTCTCGTCGGCGAGGTCCACCGCCGCCCAATCGGCCAGCGTCGGCACCATGAGCCGGGCGACCGTGCGCAGGGTGGTCTCGTAGTCGAGCGACGAGCTGAGTGCGTGGCTGGCCTGCCACAGAAAGGCGAGCCGGGACTCGGGCGAGAGGGAGGTCTTCAAGGTGTTGTATTATAACGCCTCACGTAGGCCGGGACGTCGAATTTGCCGCCTGCCGCCCGGAGCGACTGATACCGTACCGTCCCGTAAATCGGCCGGCGGTAGAACGGGCGATCGAACTTCCCGAAGACCCAATGGATCCCCGCATACGTGTTGGGGTCCCGGCCGTCGAGAGCGTACTTGTTGTTGAGGTGCTCCAGCACCCGGAGGGCCTCCGCGGCGGTCGGCGTCCACTGGAGGACGGCCTTCCCCCACAGCATCCGCAGCGTGTTGTGCATCCAGCCGTCGCGGAGGTAGGCACGCTGGGCCGCGTTCCACAGCTCGTCGGCGGTGCGAGCGTGCTCCAGCTCCCCGTCGCCGTACAGCGCGGGGCGAGGGTCGGCCTCGCCCCGGCTCAGCTCCTCCCGCGCCCACGCCGGAATCGCGTCCACGGTGCGGTGGCGCCGGGTCCATTGCACGAAGTTGAACGACAGCTCCCGCCAGGTCACCAGCTCGTCCTGAAAGCGCGCGAACGGCTCCGCCGGACCCGCCTCTCGCGCCGCCAGCAGGACCTCGCGGGGCGAGAGATTGCCGAAGTGGAGGTAGGGCGACAGCATGCTGGTGGCGCCGGCGTTGGGGTCGCTACGCTCCTCGGCGTAGCGGGGAAGCCCGCTCTCGAGAAACCGGCCGAGCCGTTCGCGCGCGGCCGCCGGACCCCCGCGGAAGAGCGGCGACGGCGGCACCGAGTGGTCGATGTCGCAGGCGGCGACCAGATCGGGAATCGGCGTGGCGCCGGGAACCGCCGGGTCGAAGGGCAGCTCCACGGAGCGCCGGACGCGAAGGTCGGGGGCGCGGCGGGACTCGAGGAATCGGGGCAGCGCGGCCATGATCTTCGGCCGGAAGGCGGCCGCGGAGACGAACTCCTTCTCGTGATAGCGCAGCGGGACGATGGTGCAGCCGTCCACCGCGATCACCGGGGTCTCGGTCCGCTCCCGCAAGGCGCGCACCTGGCGGGGAACGATGAAGGTGGGAAACCAGTCGGTCACCACCAGGGCGGCGCGGTCCGCGAGAGTGACCAACGGCGCCGCCGAGTCCGGCGCCCGCGCGCGCTCGAGGTGGAAAGCGTACTGGATTCCGCGCCGCTCGAACTCCAGGTACAGGTCGGCCACGGACTCCAGGATGAAGGTGTGGAGCCGGTCGCTGGCCCAGGGATAGTCGGGGCGCAGCCCGTGGTAGACGAGCAGGGGGAGGCCGAGCGCGTTGGCCTGCCCGACCGCGAAGTCGAGCGCGGGACTGTCGTGGGCGCGGTGGGTGGTCTGGATCCAGTAGAGCACCAGCTCGCCCCCGTGGCGCGGCCCCGGCTCCCGGCCGGCATGGAGGCGGAGGTCGTCGATCACGCCGCCGCCGCCCGGGCGAGGTTCCGCAGCATGCCGCGGAATACCAGCTGGTGCAGCAGCCACAGGGAATACCAGTACATCAGGCCCGAGACACCCACCGGGTCGAACAGCGCGGTCTGGCGGATCGTGGTGCCGCCACGGTCGGGCGTGACCTCGAACTGCAGCCAGGCGCGCCCTGGCAGCCGCATCTCGGCGGCGAGCCGCAGCAGGCGATCCGGCTCCACCGCCTCGACCCGCCAGAAGTCGAGGGTGTCGCCCGGGGCGAGCGATTCGGGATCGCGGCGGCCGCGGCGGAGCCCGGGCCCGCCGACCAGCCGGTCGAGCAGCCCCCGTGCCTGCCAGAGCCGCTTGCCGTAATACCAGCCC
>DASUSR010000197.1:0-12444 GCA_036375015.1 Gemmatimonadales bacterium | reverse complement strand
GCGGAATCAGGCGCCCTGCGCCGTGGGTCTGCCGATCGGAGGCCAGGCGGAGGACCTCGTCCCCCTCGAGACCACCGGCGGGAATGACGCCCTTCCTGGTGGTCCAGTGGATGAACCGGCCCAGCGGGCGTCCGGAGAGGTCCACCACACCCGCGCCCGCGAGCACGGAAATGACGCGGTTGGCCTCGACGCGCTCGGACTCGGAAAGGGCGGCCAAGATCGCTCCCCACGGCGCCCGACCATCCATCGCGGCCAGCAGCCGCCAGACCAGGCCGTTCCCGCCGGCCAGGGTCACCTCTCTGGAAGTGCGTCGGAGGACGGTGCACTCGCCCTCGACCCGGACCCGTGGCTCGCCGGCCGGTGGGACAAGACGGATCCGGCCCTCGGCATCGAGCCACGTTCTGGTGCCGGGAACGAGCACCGGCCGGATGTCCTCGGCCGGCGGGGTCGGGTGGTCGGCCGGCGACACCACTCGGCGGGTACGGGGCCCGTCCAGCAGCAGGTTGGGCTCGAACGCGTAGTCGGTGTCGGTCCGCTCCAGGATTGTGATCGCGGTCGAGTCGCCGTCGTCGCCCAGGGCGGCCTCGAGGCCTCGGGGCTCCGGGGCGCTGGCATCCCCGAAGCCGACGGTCACCCGGGGACTCGAGGCCGGGGCGAGCAGAGCCTCCACGGCCCCGAGCTCCCCCCTCAACATCTCGGAGAGGTCGGACTGCCCCTCGCTTTCGGGGAGCCGCTCGGCCACGCGCAGGGCCTCGCGGAGCGAGGTCGCCGCGAGGTCGGGGCGTCCGCCGGCGGCGGCGCAGCGGCCGAGCCGGCCGAGGATCACCGCCCGGCCGAGGCTGGGCGAGGGCCCGAGCCGCTCCGCGACCTCCACGATGAGCGGCGCCCGGCGGGCGAGCTCGCGGAGGTCGCCGCGCTCGGGAAGGATCTCTCCCAGCAAGCCGTAGGCTGCCCAGACCTCCGCGGCCAGGGGGCTGACCCCCTGCGCCACGGCGAGCGCCTGCTCCGCCGCCTCCCGCGCCTCCTCCAGGCCGGCCGGCACCTCCCGCAGCACCCCGGCCAGCGCGAGAAGCCGCCGCGCGAGGCGCAGCGAGGGACCGCACCTCCGCTCGCATTCCACGGCCTCGCGGAGGTGGCGGGCGGCCTGGGGCCAGTCCCCCAGTTCCCGGTAGAGCCGGCCCAGCTCGTCCCAGGCCACCGCCTCGACGGCCGGCTCCTTGAGTCGGCGGAGCGCGTCGAGCGAGCCGCGGTAGCGCTCGAGCGCCTCCCCGGTGTCACCCTGCGCCAGCGCGAGCGCGCCGAGCCGGGCCTGGTCCACACCCTCGCTCCGGCGGTCCCGCAGCTCGCGCCCGAGCTCCAGCGCGGCGAGGTACGCCCGGCGGGCCTCTTCCGGGCGCCCGACCGAGCGGAGCGCGTCTCCCAGATCGGAGCGGAGGGTGCAGCGCAGCCGGCGCACGGTGTCGCTCGGCGCGATGCGTCCAGCCACGTCCAGCGCCTCGCGCAGGCGGGCGAAGGCCCCGTCGTGGTCGCCGGCCAGGAGGAGCGCCCGGCCCAGCCGCTCGAGCACCACCGCGCGACCGTAGCCGGCCTCGCTGCCCAGGCTCTCCAGCACCGCTGCGAAGGTCTCGACCGCCTCGGGAATGCGGCCCTGGTCGAGCAGCTCCTGCCCGCGCCGCCCCCGGGCGACGTACCACGGCTCCGAGGGCTTGAGGCTGGTCATGTGGCCCGCAGGTGGGCGTTGAAGGGCACGCAGATTCGCGGCCGCTGGCCGTGATAGAGCCGGACGCTGTGCTGCAGGTAGCTGGGGAAGAGAATGACGAGGCCGGCCTCCGGCCGGACCAGTCGCGCCGAGGGGAGCGCTCCGGGGAAGAACGTCATGGCGGCGGCGGTGATCGGATGGCAGAACTCGAGCAGGCCGCCACCGGCGTCGGCCGACTCGTCACCGGGATCCACGTAGTACACCCCGGACCAGGTCGCCATCGGGTGCACGTGCACCGTGTTGTAGTGGCCGGCGCGGTTGACCGCGGCCCAGCCCGACAGGTGGAATTCGCCCCGGAAGCCCTGCGGCAGCGGCAGGCGCGAGGTCGCCACCTCCACCGCGGCGGCGGCGAGCCGGCGCAGCGTGGCCACGGCGGGGGCCTCCCAGCGGAACACGTCGGTCGGCGACTGCCAGCCGCCGGCGTTGCTCTTCACCGCCGAGGGGGTCGCGCGCTCCTGCGCCAGGATCAGCTCGCGTAGCTCGGCGTTGAGCGCGTCGACCTGCTCGAACTTGTGCCAGAAGATCGGGGTCGGAAAGAGGTACTCGGTGCCGCCCTTCCGGGCCAGTTCGGCGACGGGGTCGAGGGCGAGCTCCGGGGTGGTTGTCGAGGTCATCTTCTCCTCCAGCATCAGCATGTTCGCTCGGGCCGAGGATCGCAAGAGCGCCGCCGTAACGCGGCACTGGGATGCCATTCGGGGAACGGCATCCCAGTGCCTTCACGGTGCGACCCGCCCGACCGGGGCTAGGGCCTGAGGTTGTACTCCGGCGCCACGGTGTTCATTCCGATGTGGCAGCAGGAGCCGAGGAAGTTGGGCCGGTACGGGTTGGCCTCGCTGTTGAGCCCCTTGGGCAGCGGGCCGGTGAGCGAGGGACCGTTGATCCGGGCCAGGACCCGCTCGCGCGCCCGCTCCACCTTCTGCAGCAGCCGCTCCACGTTCCAGTTGAGGAGCCTACCGTCCCGGACCATGAACTTGCCGGCGATGAACACGTGCTTCACGTGGGCCTGGTTCATCATGGTCACGACCGAGCCGGGCGCGTTGTTCATCGGCGAGATGTTGAGGTTCCGGGCGTCGAGGACCACGATGTCGGCCTCCTTGCCCGGGGTCAGCGTCCCCACCTTGTCGAGCACCCCGCTGCCGGCCGCGCCGGCGATCGTCATCATCTCGATCACCTGCCGGGTGGTCACGAGCTGCGGGGCGACCAGCCCGTTGGGATCGCTGATGGGGAAGGCCAGGTCGTTCGCCAGGGCGCGCTGGAGACAGAAGGCGCCCCGCATCATGGAGAACGGTTCCGGCGTCATGTTGGTCTCGACGTCGGGACTGAGACTCGGCAGGATGCCGTAGTTGAGGCAGAGCTGGAACGGCGGCATGCCGTGGCGCATCTGCTGCTCGATGATCGGGGCAATCGAGACGTGCCCGCCCCGCTCTGAGAAGACCTCCCAGGCCTGCGAGGTCACGTTGTCCACGCCGATCTGCGCCACCGGCTGGTCCTGCCAGCGGACACAGTGGACCAGCGTGACGTCCGACCAGTCGGTGCCGTTCCGCGGATCCGCCGCGGCGTTGAGCACGGTCTGGATCCCACCGACGTTGTGATTGTTGATCCAGGCGCCGAACTCCCGGGCGAGCTGCCATCCCGTGTAGTCCCGGGTCTCGCCGGTCTTGGGATCCACCACAGGGGTCGGCCCGGCCGCGAGGCCCAGCGTCACCAGCTGGTCGCTGGAGTTGAAATAGGTCGTCGCCAGCCGGCCGACGCCGTAGGAGGTCTCGCCGATGGCCCCGGGGTATTCGAACGGCTGGTTGGGGAATTGAGCCGACCGGTTGACCCCGCCGGAGTAGTCGTAGAGCACGCGATGGCCGGAATCCATGAGCGCCTGGATCATCGCGTCGGTGTGCTCGGGGGTGTGGGAGGACTGCGAGGTATCGGTGCTCATGGTGATGCCCTGGGTGATCTGACCCAGTGCGGCCACGAGCTCGGCGATGTAGCAGTCCTCGGGATCGTAGGGCGGCCGCCCGATGTCCCAGAGGAAGCTTCCGGGATTCGCAGGGTCGGGCTGGCGACCCGCCGTCCAGATGTTCTGCACCACGGTCCCGTACGACTCGTGGGGCCAGGTGTTGGGCTGCTGTTCCGGGTCGCCGGGGAACACGATCAGACCGTCGGCGAGGACGCTGCGCTGGAGGATCTCGTACTGGTGATTGTGGGTGCTGATGAAGCCGGGCATCACGATGCTGCCGGTGCAGTCGAGCTGCCGGCCGGCCACCCGGCCCAGATCCGGCCCGACTGCGACGATCTTCTTCCCCTCGATGAGCACGTCGGCCTTCTCGAAGTCGCCGACGTTCGGGTCGAGGCTCAGCACCACGCCTCCCCGCAGTACCCGGCGGAGGCCGTCCTGCACCTCCACGCGGGGTACCGCCTCCCGCGCACCGACCGCCTCCTCGGCGGCGAGCAGGCCGGGGCCGACGGCCGCGGCCGCGATTCCCGCCGCACCCGACTTCAGAAAATCCCGGCGCGACTTGCCGTTTCCGGCACCAGCATTGTCTGCGCTGCTGTCGTCCATGGTAAACCTCTCTCCGGACTGGTCCGGGGGCGAAGACCGGCGTGCGGGGGCTCGGCTCCTGGCTACGGCAGGATCGGTCCCGCGCCGGCGATTGCAGGGATGAGGTTCGACCTTCGCGTCTATCCGGTGGCTATTCGGAGTCGTCCGACACCGGCGCGTCCGGGGAGGCGTCGGTAGGGCGCTTCGCTCCTGGCAGGAGTACGCCGGTGGCGATCCGTGCCGCGCGACGCCCGCCAGAGGAGAGGAACTGGCGCCGCGAGAGCTCGGCAGCCGGGACCCGGTCCAGCTCGTCACCGTACTTCATGCAGCCTCGATGGGTATTGTGCTCGCTGAGCGGTGGAGGCTCGCGCATGGCTGCGGGACGGCGGCACACATGGGAGTTGCCGACATCCGCAGATCGACTCCGCGGCTCATCGCATGTAACCGTGCAAAAGCCGGATGACGTGCGTACACGGTGGGAAAGTCCCTGCAAAAATGCCAACAACTATTCGGATGGGGTGCTACAATCGCCGCTTGTGGCTCACGGCTCGGGCGGGCAGCACCCCTGGTCGTCGAGCCATCGGATGAGCAGGTCGGCGATCTCGTCGCTGTTGTCCTCCATGAACAGCATGTGGCTGTTGCCGGTGACGCCGGTGTCCGGCAGCACGAGGTGGCGCGCCATGCCGCCGGCCGCCGTCAGCTTCCCGGCAAATTCCCGGGATTCCTCCGCGTACGGTGCCCAGACGGTGCCCTCGAGGTAATCGCCGTAAACGCCGAGAAAGGGGAGGCGGGCCAGTGACGGCAGATCCTCCTCCCGGTAGTAGGCGCGGCAGCCGATCGGCTCCAGCTCGACCAGCGCCGCGAAGAGCTCGGGACGCCGGACCGCGGCCGGCAGCAGGGCGTTGCCCGCCCGCGAGTGCCCGATCACCACCGATGGGCCGATGCGCTCCAGCAGGGCGATGAGCGCCTCGGTGGTGGCGAGCTCGGGCTCTTCCAGCACGGCCTCGGTGTTGGGCAGGAGCTGCGCATAGTAGTGCTCGACCGCGTGGAGCGGAAAGCGCAGCCCGGGGTGCGGCACGCCCGGGGCGGGCCCGAACCGGAAGATGGTCCAGACTTCCTCCTGGGAGAGATGGAGGAATCGGGGCAGCAGGGCGGGGTCCCCCTCCTCCCGCGCCCGGTGAATGCGCGAGGGATCGAAGCCCGAGGCGCCGCGCCCCACCCATTCCGCCAGATACACCGGGAAGCCGCGCCGGAGAAAGTACGTGCGCCAACCTTCGCGCCCGTCGGGCGTCTCGTCGAAGGTGGCGACCGTGTGGCATCCGCCCGGCAGGAGCACGACCGGACGGCTGCGGCGCCCCGCTCGCGGCGGGATCTCGTACTCCACGTACATCTGCCCCACGGTGATGGTACCGCCGCCATCGCGGGTGCCGTGACGGTGGTTCACGAAGAACGCGCCGCGGCGCTCGAGGGTCAGGGGCTCGGCGGCGCGAAAGGCCATGAATCCTCCCGGGCGAGAGTGACGGGTCACACACGGCGGGGGCTGGACCGCGCGGACTCGAGAGACAATCTTGTCTATGCCAGGGTACAACCAGCGAGACTCCAGTGGAACTCCGCCACTTGCGTTACCTCGTGGCGATCGCCGACGAAGGCAGCTTCTCCCGTGCGGCGGTTCGCCTCCACGTAGCCCAGCAGGCCCTCTCCCGCCAAATCGCCGATCTGGAGCACGAGATCGGGGCGCGGCTCTTCGAGCGTCACGCCCGGGGGGCGCGGCTCACCGCCCGCGGAGCGGCGTTCGTGGAGGATGCCCGGCTCACGCTGGCGCACACCGACCGTGCGCTGATCCGGGTGCGCGGCATGAGCGAGGAAGCCCAGGAGTCGGTCCGGGTGGCCTACACCCCGGCCGGGCGCACCGAGGAGCACCTCGCCTGCCTGCTGCGGCGGTTCGCCACCGCGTTTCCCCGCATGGTGGTGCAGTGCGATCCCATGAAGTGCGACGTGCAGCACCGCGCCCTGGAGGACCACGAGATCGACGTGGCGCTCACCTTCGTCGAGCCGGACAGCGAGCGCCTCACCAAGGCGGTGGCGTGGGTGCTGACGTTCGATCACGTGGTGGTGCCCGCGGGTCACCCGTTCGCGGACCGGGAGCCGCTCCGTCTGGCCGACCTGGAGTCCTCGCCCATGCTCTGGTCGCCGCGCGAGCCCTACCAGTCCATCCTCACCGCACTGGCCGACCGGGGCATCCGTCCGGGGTTCGCCAGCTTCCGCGTGTCGCGGACCAGCGGCGCCCTGGTGGCGATCACCGGCGCCTGGGCGCTCATCCCGGGCGAGTGTCCCCCGGAACCGGGGGCCGTCGTCCGCGGCTTCGACGACCCGCCGATCCCCATTCCCCAGTGGGTGGTCTGGCGAAGGGACGAGGCGTCCGAGCCGGTCCACCGCTTCATCGCGGCTTGCCGCGCCTCCGGGCCCCGGCACGTCCCACGCGACTAGAATCGATCCCATCCCCCTCCGTCTCCTCCCCTTCCCACCACAACCAGCGCTTGTGCGAGCCGCAACGACAATCTGTTGGCGCGTGGATCGCGGGCCGTCCCATGTTGTCGCCGTCCAGTGATCTCACGTCCCTCCTCGCAGGAGCTGCTCATGCCTTCCCCCAGGATCCGGGGCCTCGCCCTCGCGGCGGTCGCGGCGGCGGCGCCCCTCCCGCTCGCCGCCCAGCAGTGGGACCCCGCCGCCGACTCCAAGACCCTCGTGCTCAAGGCCCAGGGCAGCTTCTTCGCGGGCGGAGAGCTCACCGAGATCGAGCACTCCGCCTTCGGCGGCACCCGGCCGGGCACCATCTGGGACGGTGCCATGTACGTGCGCTACATGATCCCGGCGACCAACCGGCCGAAGCCCTCGATCGTGCTCTGGTCCGGCGGCTGCCACGTCGGCACCAGCTTCGAGACCACGCCGGACGGGCGCGAGGGATGGGATCAGATCTTCGTGCGGGCGGGTTACTCCGTGTACGTGGTGGACGCGACCTACCGGGGCCGCTCGCCGATCAGCGCGCAGAGCATCAATGCCGTGCGCCAGGGGGCGGCCGCGCCCGCTACGCTGCCGAACCTGCTCACCTGCGACAAGGAGCTGGCGGTGGACGCGACGCCCGGGTTCCGGCTCCGGGGCTCCAACTTCCCGGAAGAGGCCATGGAGCAGTACCTGGCCCAACTGGTGCCGGACTGGTTCTTCAGCGTCTACAACGGGCCCGGGCCCAACATGGCCGCCCTCATCGCGCTGCTCGAGAAGATCGGGCCCTCGGTGGTGCTGGCGCACTCGCAGGGCGGCCTCAGCGTGTATCCGACGCTCGCGGCGCGTCCCGATCTCTTCCTCGCCTACGTGGCGGTGGAGGCCCTCGGCTCCTGCACCGCGATCACCCCCGGCTACCCGACCACGGTCCCCATCCTCGCGATGTCGGGCGACCCGATCTATCCGGGCGTGCCGCCGCCCTTCGGGATCGAGAACTGCAGGCAGGTGGCGCAGACCCACGAGAACCTCACCGTGGACTACCTGCCCGAGCACGGCATCTACGGCAACAGCCACATGATGATGCTGGACCGGAACAACGAGCAGATCGCCGAGCGGATCATGGACTGGATCGAGTCCCACGTGGACCTGCGGGGGCGGTGAGCGCGACCCGGGCGTGAAGCATACATTGGGGGTGTCGACATGACGGGAAGGACTCGTAGCGGCGTCGCCCTGGTCATCGTGCTGGGGCTGCTCATCGTGCTCGGCACGGTGGCCGGCGAGGTGGTGCGGGCCGTCCGGCTGGAGGCGCACACCGTCGCCAGCCTGCGCGCGCGCACCGTCGGACGGTACGCCGCGGAGAGCGGCATCGCGCTGGCCGAGCAGCGGCTCCGCACCCTGCTCGACTCGGTGGCCTCGGCCCCCGACCGCATCGCCCTGCTCAACGACCGCGAGCCCTGGCTGGCGCCGCTTCGCGAGGTGGCGCTGGGCGACGCCCGCTTCGGGGTGACGGTCGCGGACCTCAACGCCCGGCTCGACCTCAACCACAGCGACACGACGACGCTCCGGAACCTCTTCGCCCGGTTCACGGGCGAGTCCCGGGCCGCGGCGATCGCCACCGCCATCCGGGAGGCGCCGCTCGCGCGGCTGGGCGAGCTGTCGGCCATTCCGGGGGTGGACCCGGCCCTGGCGCTCGCGGTGGCGCCCTATGTCACGGTGTCCGGCGACGGCGCGGTGAACGTGAACTCCGCGCCCGAGCCGGTGCTGGCCTCGCTCCCTGCCCTCGGTGAGGCCGGAGCCCGCAATCTCGTCCAGCGCCGCGAGAGCGGCGAGCGGTTCCTCAGCTACGCCGAGCTGCGCCTGGGGGCGCCACGCGGCGCGCCCCCATCCGGTGGCGACGACGTCGAGGCCGTGATGGGCGGCCGCGCCACCCGGTCCGTCGCCCCGGCCGCCCGACTCGACGCCGTGATGATGCCGACCCGGCTGCTGGTGATCAGCCGCGGGTGGCAGGTGGGGCACCCCCTTACCCACGAGATCCAGGCGGTCTACGCCATCATCGGCTCGAGTCTCCGGCTGGTGAGTCTGCAGGAGCGGGATCGCTGAGGGCCACCCCGCCGACTAGGGTCACGCCGCGCCCCCCAGTCCACCATATCAGCCTTGCACGCCTCCGTGGAACGTCGCCGGTTGACGGACGACTCTCCGGGTGAGACGTTGAGGCTGATCCCCCCAATCAACGGGTTCTCCGGAGACAAGCGATGGAGTTGGAGCGAACCGTAGGTCTGCGGCCGGACGGGTCGGTATGGCTGCCCGAGCGCCGCACGGCCGTCGGGGCCATCCTCCTCAAGCTCGCCGCCATGGGCGTCGAGGTCCCGGCCGAGGCGGCCGGCGACGAGGACGTCTTCCAGCTCGCCGGGAACCTCTTTGCCCGCTACCGGGAGCAGGCCCGGCTCCTGGCCGACCACCTCTGCCCCGCCGACCGGCGGATCCAGCACTACCTCGACGAGCTCCTCGCCTCGGCGGGCGCAGCGTCCGCGCTCCGGCTCCCCGGCGAGACGCTCATCCTCGACCAGTACGGCCTGGCCCGTGAGCTGAGCCTCCCGCTCGGCGGCGATCGCTACGAGAACGAGCTGGTCTCGAGCTATCGGCTGGACAACGGCGTGCTCCACAACCCGGTGAACGACCGCCGCACCACGCAAGGCGTCTTCCACGTAGCCGACGGCGGGCTCCCGATTCCGGCCGACAAGGTGCGAGTACCGCTCGGCGCCTTCCTCCGGCTGCTCGAGGAGGCGCTCCGCCCGCCGGCCGAGCTCCGGCGGCTGCCGTTCACGGCCGGCTGGCGCCGTCCGGTCGAGAGCATGGTGAGCCTGCTGCTCCGCCCGCTGGTCTGCCCCGCGGTGCCGAAGGTGACGGCGGAGAAGCGGATGGAAGTGCGCTTCTTCGTGCCCGGCGGGCTGGTGTCCAACCTCGACTTCGTGGAGAGCATCTTCGGCAACGCGGGCGACCCCTACCTGCCGGCCAACGACGCCGCGCTCGACGTGGACGGCTGGACCGGGCACAGCGGCTGCGTCATCCTCGCGCCGCACCTCACCCGGGTGCGCAAGGTGGACCTCGGGCTGCCCCACGAGTCCGAGGCGAGCGAGCACGAGCGGGCCGCGGGGATGTGCTGGCGGGAGGAAAGCGAGGTCTACAACGAGGGCCGGCCCTTCAAGGTGACCTCGCGGGGCAGCCGGGGGGTGATGGTCACCCTCATCGCCGACAACTACTTCGGGTACTGCAAGAAGGAAGTGAAGACCCAGATCGGCTACAGCGCCAACCTCTTCGGGCTGGCGGAGGAGGAGCACGCGGGCGGAGCGCTGGCGTTTCCGGCCTTCAACCTGGGCGACCGCTTCACCCCCGACCAGGTGCGGATCGTGACCGCGGGTCACCGCTTCACCGAGGTGGTGAAGCTGCTGGGCGACCGGGCTCAGCGGCACCCGTCGGGCTACGCCACCGACGTGCGCTACCCCGAGATCCACTACATGCCCGAGGACATGGAGATCGACATCCACCGCCAGGACATCACCTGGACCCGGGACGGCGAGATCCAGCACCTGAAGCTCCTGCCGGGACGGATCTACATCCACCCGAGCGGCTACAAAATCCGCATGGCCAAGCACCACGCGGCGCCGTCGTGGCGGCTGGTGGGGACGGTGCCGGAGGGCGCCTTCTGCCACAAGCCGTGTACCGTCTCCGGCGGAGGAAAGTCCGAGATCAGCAAGAGCCTCACCGACGCGGTGCTCCCCGGCTCGTTCTTCGTCCAGCGGTTCGACGAGGACATGCGGCTGGTGCAGGAGATCCTCGACCGGAGCTACGACGACGCCCAGGTGGGACGGGGGCCGGTGCGCCCGCTGCTGCATCCCGACCGCTCGCTCGGCTCGGTGATCAAGCTGCTCACGCCCAACCCCGCCGAATTCAGCCCCGAGTACAACCGCTGGCTCGAGAGCATCCCCAATCACGTGCGGGCGCAGGTGTTCGTGATCAAGCGCTTCCACCGGCCGGAGTGGGGCGACGACTGGCTGCGCCACTTCAGCGTGGACATCATCAACGGGGCGCCCGGGCACGAGCTCAAGTACGAGGGCCGGCGGCTGGTGGCCAACTACCTCCGGATCGGACGCGACGGGCAGGGCGCCTGGCGGACGTACAAGCTGCGGCAGGACTTCGTGGCGGCCGACAAGGTGCAGATGGAGGACGATATCACCGCCTCGGTGGTCGTCCCCGCCCGCCGCTTGGTCGGGCTTCCCGGCGAGTACGACGGGCACCCGAGTCTCAAGATCGCGCAGAACTGCGAATTCCGGCTGTTCCAGCGGCCCGACGACGCCATCCACCCGGGGCTCGACCGCCAGACCGAGGAGGACATGGCGGGCCCCGGGCTCTTCTGCTCCAACTTCCAGCCGCTCCGGCGCGAGGACCTGCAGGGCATCGTGGAGGACGTCGCGACCCACGACGCCTTCACCCGTCCGATGCGGGAGCACGTGGCCCGGAACGTCGCCCGCGAGGAGGAGGGGTGGTCGGTCTGCTCCGCCCGGCCGCGCATCGTGGGCGGCAGGCCGACCAAGAACCCCCGCTATCTCCAGCTCCGGCCCGACCTCGCGCGGCCGCGCGACCGCTACGTCGCCGAGATGGGCGCGCGGCTCAGCCGGCGGCTGCCGTTCCACCAGCCGGTGCTCTTCCCGGTCATCAGCGTGCTCTCGGGCCGGCGGAACAACCCGCCCGAGCCGGGCATCCGGCCGCTCTGCGTGTACGGGCCGATCCACTACCAGGAGCTGCCCGAGCTGTTCATGGACTACGTCTGCTCGCTCACCGGGACGTCACCGAGCACGACAGGCGCCGGCTCCGAGGGCGCGCTCACCAAGGGGCCGTTCAACGCGCTCGCGGCCACCGCGGACCTCAACAACGCGCTGGTCTCGTTCCTGCTCACCGGGTACGCCGGCTTCAGCTCGGCCGCCGGGTTCATCGGGCCGCGCTACCGGGTGGACCACGACATCAGCCTGCTGGTCCCGGAGGTCTGGTGCCGCCTCTTCCCCCACGAGCGCGACCCGAAGCACCTGATCTCCGCGGGCCACCTGGAGAAGCTGGAGGATTACGAGTACGAGGGGAGGACGGTGCACGCGAGCCGGCTGGGGTACCGCATCACCGCACGGTTCGTGCACACCTACTTCGGCCGGGTGTTCGACAACCCCACGGCGGTGTTCACCGAGGACATCCTCAAGCCGGAGCTTCAGGACCCGGCGGTCTTCGCCGACGGGGTGCACAACATCGTCGAGGCGCAGCGGCGGGTGGCGCTGGCGTACTTCGAGGACGGCACGATCGACGATCTCTGCCCGCCGCTCCAGGCGCTGGTCCACATCATGGCGCACGGGCACTATGAGGGAAAGGACGCCGCTGCCCCGGAGATCCGGACGATGTTCACCCGCGAGGCGATGCTCGCCAGCGACTGGTACCGGGAGCGCCTCACCGTCAAGCAGCAGCGGGACGTCGCGCTGTGGGAGCGGCACGTGCGGAGTCTGGGGGAGTTCCTGGCGAGCCCCGGGCACCGGGACGAGGCGCGGCGCCTGGGCGTTCCGGCCCGGCTGGAGCACGCGCGGGCCGAGCTGGAGCGGGTCCGGGCCCCGGAGTA
>DASUSR010000196.1:0-5052 GCA_036375015.1 Gemmatimonadales bacterium | reverse complement strand
TGGCGGTGCGCCCCACCACGGGCGTCTTCGACACCGACGGCTGGGGCTGGGTGGACGACGTGAGCGTGCTCTACGGCGCGCTCACCTTTCCCTTGAGGCTGGGCGGGGACGCGGGGGAGGCCCGGCTGTTCGCGCTGTGGTACGAGGACACCCGCGACCTGGCCAAGACCGACAACAGGCCGTCGCCCGCGCGGGACGCCGACACCGATCCGGTGCGGGTGACCACGCTGGGCGGCCACCTCCTCCAAGTCATCCCGACGCCGTCGGGACCGGTCGACCTGCTGCTCTGGGGAGCGGTGCAGACCGGCGCCTGGGGAGCGCTGGACCACGGGGCGATCGCGGGCGCGCTCGAGATCGGGATCCAGCCGCGGATCGGGGCGCTCCGCCCCTGGCTCCGCCTCGGCCTCTTCCGCGGGAGCGGCGACGGGGACCCGCTGGATGGCGATCACGATACCTTCTTCCAGGTCCTGCCGACGCCGCGGCCCTACGCGCGGTTCCCGTTCTACGACTTCAACAACACCACCGAGGTGTTCACCGACCTCACCCTGCGCCCGCACGATCGGGTGACCGTCCGCGCCGGCGCGCACGGAGTCCGGCTCTCGGAGCCGGAGGACCTGTGGTACGTCGGCGGAGGGCCGTTCGAGGACGAGACCTTCGGCTACAGCGGGCGACCCGGCGGAGGAGCGCGCGGGCTCGCGACCATCGCGGACCTTTCGGTGGCCGTGACGCCCGCCGCCTGGGTCACCGTGGAGGCATACGCCGCGCTGGCGCTGGACGGCGACGTGATCCGCTCGATCTATCCCGGCGCCGGCAACGGCCGGCTGGCCTATCTGGAAGTCGAGTTGCGGCGCTGAGGCAGGCATCGAGGCGCCTCCCCCCCGCCGCACGCGCTAGCGAGTGTAGTCGACGGCCGTTCCCGGACGCGAGGGCGCCCGCACCTGGGGATATCGGCGGCGGAGGTCGCGACTCCATGCCTCCCACCCGCCGCGAGACGCCAGGCTATCGCCCTCGGGGCCGAGCGGCGCGTGGAGCACCACCACCGCGCGGGCGCGCGTGACCGCCAGCACCCTGGCGAAGCGCGCCTCCTCCAGCGCGTACCAGTAGGGCACCAGCGCGAGGTCCACGCCGGCGGCGGGCAGTCCGAAAGCGGGCCAGGAGTCCGGCTCGCTCATTGTGTCGCCGATGTGGAGCGCCGTGATGCCGTCGAGCGTCACCAGCCAGGCCGCATGCCCTACCGGCCGTACGGTGCGGCCGTGGGGCAGCGCCAGAGCCCGCACCCGTACCCAGCCGAGATCCACCGAGTCGGGCGGCGCGCCGGGGTCGGGTGGACCCAGGCTGCGCGCCTTCGGGTTGCTCGTGAGATAGCGGCCGAGGGCAGCGGCGTCATGGTGGTCGCGGTGCGCGTGAGTGGTCAGTACGAGCGCGGGACCGTCGAACCCCGGCCTCGCCAGCTCCAGCGAGTCCCGCAGTCCGGGCGGCACCGCGGTGTATTGCGGCAACCCGTCCCCGAAGAGCGCATCGACGAGCACCAGGCCGCCCGATCCCTCGAGCGTCACTCCCTCGTTCGCCAGGTAGGTGAGCCTCGGCGCTTCGGCGGCGGGCGGGAGGAGGCCGTGCGAGTGGCTCCAGGTGACTCCGCCGGCGGCGCTGACCACCGCCGCCAGTGCGACACCGGTACCGAGGCTACGGCCGAAGGACGAGTTCCCCTGCCCTCGAGCAGGTGCTGCCATCATCCTCCCCCTCAGCGGTAGACGCGGACGACATGGTGGCTGCCCGAGCGCAGCGGCGGCGGGACCATGACCTGCTCGGCCCCTCCAGGCACTACGCCGTACCGGATCGGGGGTTCCATGCCGGCGAGCGCCACGCCGGGCCGGGGAAACGATGGAGCGAGAATGCAGCGCGGACGCAGGAGAAAAGGTGCCCGCAGACGGGGATGCCACCAGGGGCCCGCGAGCACTTGCCCCCCGGAATGGCGGAGTCTACCCTAGGGTCAGGTCGGCGTGAGCAGACGCCGCCTCAACCCGCTACTGGTCTCACCCTCAGCTCGGGCCGCTCCGATCTCCCTCGCCGTGCCACGCCACCGAGCGACTCAGCGGGACGCGCGTCCCCGACCGAGCGGCCGGTGAGGCTCGTCGTGCTCGCGGCCGCCGTGATCGGCGCGGCGCTGGGACTCGGCGCCTACACCTTTATCTACGCCAAGGGCGCCTCGTATCTCAGCACCGATCCGGCGGTCTGCGCCAACTGCCACATCATGGGCGAGCACTTCGCGGCCTGGCAGCGCTCCAGCCATCGCGCCGTGGCGGGCTGCGCCGACTGCCACATGCCCCACGATCTCATCGGGAAGTACGCCGCCAAGGCATCCAACGGCTTCTGGCACTCGGTCGCGTTCACCACCGGCCGGTTCCCCGACCCGCTCCTGATCAAGCCGCACAACCGCGCGATCGTGGAGCGTGCCTGTCGGGACTGCCACGAGGCCGTCACCGCGGCGATCGACGCGGGCGAAGGCCCCCCGCCGCGGGTCCGCGCCGGGGCCGGCGGCACTCCGACCGGCAACCGTCCCCAGCTCCACGACGGCCTCGGTGCCACCGGCGAGGAGTTCTCCTGTACCTTCTGTCACACCTACGTGGGGCACTGGGTGCGCTGAGCGCCCCGCCTTGGAGCCGTCATGACCGAGCCGCCAGTCGCATCCCGCCGCCGAGCCATCCGTTGGGTGGCGCTCGCGACCGCCGGGGCCGCCCTCCTCGCCGTCGGGGTGGCGGCGCTCCTCACCACGGTCTTCGAGCGGAAGCAGGAAGCGCGGAACCCGTTCTATCGCGTCGTCGAGCTGACCGACACCATCAGCGATCCTGAGGTGTGGGGGAAGAACTTCCCGCTCCAGTACGACGCCTACCTGAAGACCGTGGACCAGGTCTACACCCGCTACGGCGGCAGCGAGGCGGTGCCGCGCACCCCGACGGCGGTGGACCCTCGCGCCGTGGTGGCCGAGTCCCGGCTGGAGGAGGACCCGCGGCTCCGGGAGCTGTGGGCCGGGTACGCCTTCGCCCAGGACTTCCGGGAGGAGCGGGGGCATGCCTACATGCTCGACGATCAGGTCTTCACCGAGCGCCAGCGGGTCGCGCAGCAGCCGGGGACATGCCTCCACTGCCATGCCTCGATGTACGTGCCGTACATGCGGGCCGGCGGCGGTGACCTGATCAAGGGGTTCGAGACGCTCAATCCGATGCCGTACGCCGAGGCGCGGAAGCTGGTGAGTCATCCGGTGGCGTGCATCGACTGCCACGATCCGGAGACCATGGAGCTCCGGGTCACCCGGCCCGGATTCCTCGAGGGGATTCGCGCGCTCAAGGCGTCGCAAAACGTCGGCGACTACGACGTCAACCGGGACGCGACCCGCCAGGAGATGCGGACCTACGTCTGCGGCCAGTGCCACGTGGAGTACTATTTCAAGGGGACGGAGAAGCGGCTCACCTACCCCTGGGAGCGGGGGCTCCTGGTGGACAGCATCTTCGCCTACTACGAGAGCAACGGGCACAAGGACTGGACCCACGCCCGCTCGGGGGCGCCGGTGCTCAAGGCGCAGCACCCCGAGTTCGAGATGTACAACCAGGGCATCCACGCCCGCAGCGGCGTGGCCTGCGCCGACTGCCACATGCCCTACGAGCGGGTCGGTGCGCTCAAGATCAGCGACCACCACGTGCGCAGTCCGCTGCTCAACATCAGCCAGGCCTGCCAGACCTGCCACAAGCTCTCGGAGGATGAGATCCGGCAGCGGGTCTACACCATCCAGGACCGCACGTTCGAGATGCGCAACATCGCCATCGACGCCGTGCTGGATCTGGTGCGGGGCCTGGAGCAGCGCCGGGCCGACAGCGCGGCCCCGGCGGTGCGGACAGCGCAGCGGTACCAGCGCGCGGCCCAGTTCTTCACCGACTTCGTCGAGGCCGAAAATTCGATGGGCTTCCACGCCGACCAGGAGGCGGTCCGTATCCTCGGCAACGCGGTCAACTACGCCCGGCTCGGCCAGGCCGCCCTCCGCGGGGAGCCGGTGCCCGCCGAGCCGCTGGCCGCGGCGGACGCGTCGGCCCACCGGCCGAGACCGCGGGGCGAGCGGCCGGAGAGGCCCGGCGCGCTGGGCGGGGAGGGCGGCGGGACGCGCTGACACCCCTTGCGCCCCGCCCGGCGGGTTTGGTAGTTTTACCAAGCGATCTTGGTAATTCTACCAGAACCCTTCGAGGCGTGCGGTGCCCCGAGTCCGGCCCACCCGTCCGACCGACACCGCCGCTGCCGCCCGCGGCGTGCGGGACCGACTGCTCGACGCTGCCATCGCGATCCTGAGGGAGTCGGGGCTCCAGCGCCTCACCCAGGTGGAGGTCGCCGAGCGGACGGGAGTCCGGCAGTCCCATCTCACCTACTACTTCCCCAGCAGGGACGACTTGCTCGACGCCGTCACATCCCGCGCGGTGGAGGGCATCGCCGCGCGGGTGCGCCAGGCCATGGGCGTGTCAGGCGGCTCGGGTTCCTCACTCCCGCTCGACCGGCTGGCGGCGGCCGTGGCGGACCTCGAGCACATGCGGATGTTCGTCGGGCTCCTCGTGGAGGCCGACGGCGAGCCCGCGCTGCGTGCCATGCTGGTGCGGGGGACGGAACAGGTCGAGGCTGCGCTGGCCGAGGCGCTGGGCGGCGAGACGGCGCTCGAGCGGGCGCGTCTGGCGCTCGCCGCGGTCTGGGGCCTCGGGCTCTACCACTTCCTGATGCGCCCGCCGCCCCGGTCCCGGCTCACCCGCCCCTACCTGGCCTGGGTCGCCTCGGCGGCCCGGAGCCGGAACACCGATCCCGACAAGTGAGCGAGCGCGATATGCCAACTGCAGCGACCCTGACCCAGTGGATCGTGCGCCTGACCGGCGCCACCCAGGTGATCCTGGGGGTCCTCTTCTGGACCGGACACGCCCACGCGCTGCTCCCGCTCCACATGGCCATCGGGACCCTCTTCGTGATCGCGACCTGGCTTCTCGCCGGGCTGGCCGCACGGGCCGGCGTGTCCCTGCCGCTGGT
>DASUSR010000195.1:0-17912 GCA_036375015.1 Gemmatimonadales bacterium | reverse complement strand
CTTCAACGACTACTTCACCGGGGCCCGCCCGCTGGAGTTCTCCCGCTCGCTCAACCCCGAGCTGCTCGACTTCCGGGGCTGGCTGGCCCGCCACGCCAGCGAGATCCCACTCGACTGAGGCGGCGCCCGGCGGCTACTGCCAGCCGTGCACCGGGTTGCGTCCCTGACCGCGGGGCTCCGCACCGGTGGCCGGGTGCGGATTCCGCCGATTGCGCCACCACCGCAGCGCCAGCATGCCCGCTCCCGCCAGGGCCGCGTTGCGCCAGGTGCCGCCGCCGAGGAGCCCGCCGCGCTTCGTGGTCCGAGTCCTGGAACCGATTCCGAACAGCATCCGAACCTCCTCAAGACGGCGCCGCGCACCACGCGGCGCCGGTCGTCGTCTCGATTCACCGCTGCGTCAGCCTTGATCCGAACGCGCGTATTCGGCAGTGAGCGCAGTCACCCCCGCCGGATCAGAGCTTGAGCCGCCCGATGGTGTTGCGGTCGGTTCCGTACCAGATCTCCCGGCCACCCGCGTGATACACCATGTGCCGGATCGTATTGGGCTCCGCGCCCCCTTCGGTGGCCACGGTGTCGGTGAACGCTCGGGTGGCGGGGTCGAAGGCCACCAGACGGTTGGGTTGGAGGCCGGTTTCCGCCACCCAGATCCGGTCGCGGCCGTCCACCGCCATGGCGTAGGGCAGGGAGCGCGCACCGCCCGGCAGGACGAACTCCCGCACGGCGCCCGTGGCCGGGTCGAGCCGGCCGAGGTAGCCGCGGGCATAATCGGTGTACCACACGGCGCCGTCGGAGGTGACGTCGACCCGGCGGGGGCGGGCGCCCTCCGGCAGCGGGTGGCGCGTGACCTCCATCGATGCGGGGTCGATCATGCCCAGCTCGTTGGTGCCGAACAGGTCGAACCAGATCCGGCCGCGGCCGTCGGCGATGATGCCGTAGGGACGGGTCCCGTCCCCCATACGCCACAGCCGGATCTTGCCGGTGCCCGGATCCAGGCGGCCGACCGCCCCCGACTGCTGCGCGGTGAACCAGGCGATGCCCTCGCGATCGAAGATCATCGTGTGCGGGTCGCCGACGTCAGGGTCGGGCATCGGATAGCTGGTGAGCTTGCGGGTGGCGGGGTCGAGCCGGACCAGCCGCGCGTTGCGGTTGCCGGTGAACCAGACCATGCCCTTGCCGTCCACCACGAGGTTGTGCGGGTGGGTGCCGGGGTCCACCTCGTAGCGCTCGAAGCGGCCGCTCCCCGGCTCCAGATAGGCCACGTAGTTGCCCTGCTGGCCCACGAACCACACCCGTCCCTTCGCGTCCACGAACGGATCACGGGGACGGGTGCCATCCCAGGGTACCGGCCACTCCTTGAGGTCCGGCGCCGGCGTCACCGGCGGCGCGGAAAGCGCCACGAGGCCGAGGGCCCCGGCGAGTATCGTCGATCGGTGCATATGGATCATCCTCCTGCTGCAAGCTAGCACCACGAGCCGGAAGATCGGACTTCCGGCCGGAAGGGTCGAGCGATAGGCTTAGGCGGGAGCCGGAAGCAGGCGCCCGGCGTAGCCGGGTCGTCTCTGCGCGTTGCCGTTCCCCTCTAGGCCAACACCTACGGGTTCGACTCCCGATCCGTTCCGCCCCGGAGGGCCCGCGGCAACGCAGCGGGCGTCTCGCTCTGCGGGTTCAGACCCCCGCGAGACGACCGTGGCTCTCCAGGGTGGGACACCCCTCTTCCCGACGCGTCCATGAACGCCGTTGCGCTTCTCGGCCTCCTGGCCCTGCTCCTGCTCGCCGTGCTCCTCGGGCGGGTCGTCACCAGTACGACCGTGTTCGAGTTCGAGCGCGGGCTGCGGTTCTCCCGCGGCCGCTTCACGGGGGTGCTCGGGCCCGGCATCTACCGCCATCTCGCCCCCTACACCCGGATTCAGAAGGTGGACATCCGGCCCACCCAGGTGGCGGTGGCCGGGCAGGAGGTGCTGAGCGCCGACGGTGTGGCGGTGAAGGCCAGCGTCGCGGTGACGAGCCGGGTAGCCGACCCCGAGCGCGCGGTGCTCGGCACGGCGCACTACCCCACGGCGGTGTACACCGAGGTCCAGCTCGTCCTCCGGGGCGTGGTGGCTGCGCTGCCAGTGGAGGAGCTGCTCGCCCGGCGGGCGGAGCTGTCGGGCCGGCTCAAGGCGGCCGCCGCCGAGCGGCTGGCCGCCATCGGCATCGAGCTGCAGGAGGCCGCGATCCGCGACCTCACCTTTCCCGGCGAGCTCAAGAAGATCTTCAGCCAGGTGGTGAAGGCGCGGCAGGAGGGCCTCGCGGCGCTGGAGAAGGCGCGGGGCGAGACGGCCGCCCTTCGGAACCTGGCCAATGCCGCGCAGCTCATGCAGCGCAGCCCGGAGCTGATGCAGCTCCGGCTGCTTCAGGTGCTGGGGCAGCAGCCGGGAAACACCATCGTCCTCGGCGTCCCTCCGGCGAGCACGCCGATCCCCATCCGCGACACCGGAGGCCTCTCGCCCGAGCTGCCACCCACCGGGGACGCGCAGGGCGAGGGATAAGCCGCGGTGCGCGGTCCCCTGCTCCCGCTCCTCCTCTGCGCGGCCCTCGCGGGGGAGGGGAGTGCCGCGCAGCAGCGCGCCCGCGACCTCGGCATCGCGCCGGGGCTCCTGCCCACCGGCCGTCACAACGCGATCACCGACGTGAGCGGAGTCCGGGTCGGACACGCCACCGTGCGCGAGGGCGACTCGGTCCGCACCGGCGTGACCGCGATCCTCCCGCATGCCGGCAACCTCTTCCGCGACCGCGTCCCGGCCGCGGTGCACGTCGGCAACGGATTCGGCAAGCTGCTCGGCGTGACCCAAGTGGAAGAGCTGGGCGAGTTGGAGACCCCGGTGCTGCTCACCTGCACGCTGTGCGTGTGGCGCGCGGCGGATGCACTGGTGGCCCAGCTGCTCGCCCGCCCGGGGATGGAGGAGGTCCGCTCCATCAATCCGGTCGTCGGCGAGACCAACGACGGCTACGCCCTGAACGCGATCCGGTCCCGGCCCATCGCGCCGGCGCACGTGGCCCGGGCGCTCGCCTCCGCGCGGGACGGGCCGGTGGAGGAGGGGAGCGTCGGGGCGGGCACCGGCACCGTGGCGTTCGGGTGGAAAGGCGGGATCGGCACCGCGTCGAGACGGGCGGAGGCCGGCGGCGCCACCTGGACGGTGGGCGTGCTGGTCCAGTCCAACTTCGGGGGCGACCTGCACATCCTCGGCGTGCCGGTGGGTCGGGCGCTCGGGCGCCGGGGCGTGACCCGAGCCGCCGAGTCGCAGGGCCCCAAGGGCTCGATCATGATCGTGGTGGCCACGGACGCGCCGCTGTCCCCCCGCAACCTCCGGCGCCTGGCCGCCCGCGCCATGCTCGGCGTGGGACGCACCGGGTCGGTGGCGGATAACGGGTCGGGCGACTACGTGATCGCATTCTCCGTGCACCCGGACGTGCGGCGGGCGGCGGGCGCGGCCCGCCTCCCGATGGCCGAGCTCGGGAACGACGCGCTCTCCCCGCTCTTCCAGGGCGTGGTCGAGGCGACCGAAGAGGCGATCTACAATTCGCTGCTCACCGCTACGACGGAGCGGGCCAACGGCAATACCGTCGAGGCGCTCCCGGGAGCGGAGGTCGTCCGCATCCTGCGGGAGCGCGGGGCCGTCGCGCGGTGAGGCCGAGCGAGGACCGGGCGCACCCGTGACGCCTGAACGCCGCCGGGAGATCGAACGGGTCTTCGAGGCCGCGCTGGAGCGCCCGGCCGACGAGCGCGCCGCATTTCTGGCGGCGGCCTGCGGCGCGGACGCCGGCCTCCATCAGGAGGTCAGCGCGCTGCTCGCGGCCCACGCGGTGCCCGAGGGGATCCTGGAGCGCGACCCGGTGGCCACGCTGGGGCCGCCCCCGCGAGGACTTGCGGCGGGTGACCGGGTCGGCCCGTACACCATCGTCCGGGAAGTGGGGCGCGGCGGGATGGCGGTGGTGTACCTGGCGGAGGGGCCGGACGGGCCGGTCGCCGTGAAGCTGCTGCACCCCGGGCTCACCGCCCTGCTCGGCGGCGAGCGGTTCCGCCGGGAGATCCGCCTGGCGGCCCGGCTGCGGCACCCCGGCATCCTGCCGCTGTACGAATCCGGCGAGGGCGACTACGGCCTGTGGTACAGCATGCCATACGTGGCCGGCGGCACACTCCGCGTCCGGCTGCGCCTCGAGGGGCGCCTGCCCCCGGCGGAGGCGGTGCGCATCGCGCGCGAGGTGGCCGACGCCCTCGAGTACGCCCACCGCCGCGGGGTCATCCACCGCGACGTGAAGCCGGAAAACCTGCTGCTCGAGCCGGGCGGCTCGGTGCGAGTGGGCGACTTCGGCATCGGCCGGGTGTTCGACGCCTCCGGGCTGGAGGACACCCTCACCCGGAGCGGGGTCCTCGTCGGCACCCCGGCCTACATGAGCCCGGAGCAGGCGGTGGGCGAGCGCGGGCTGGACGGCCGGACCGACGTCTACGGGCTCGGCTGCGTGCTGTACGAGATGCTCGCGGGCGAGCCGCCCTACGCCGCGCCCACGCCGCAGGTGGTCCTCGCCCGGCACCTCAAGGACCCCATCCCCTCGGTCCGCCGGCGCGTGCCGGAGGTGGCGGCCGGGCTGGATGCGGCGATTCGCCGCGCGCTCGCCAAAACACCGGGGGAGCGCTTCACCACCGCCGCGGCGTTCGCCGCGGCGCTCGAGTCGGGAGGATCACGGTCATGGTGGCAGATCTGGAGCCGCTGAGAGCGCAGCTCGCGGCAGTGCTCGACTGGCGGGACGCGCATGCGGACTTCGAGGCGGCGGTCGAGGGCCTTCCGCCCGCGCTGCGCGGTCGCACCCCCGAGGGCCTGCCCTACTCGCCGTGGCAGCTGCTGGAGCACCTGCGCCTCGCCCAGCACGACATCCTCGACTTCTGCCGGAACCCCGACTACCGGGAGATGCGCTGGCCCGAGGACTACTGGCCGGCGGCGGCGGAGCCGCCATCCGCCGCCGCGTGGGACGAGAGCGTCGCGGCGTTCCGGCGCGACCGGGAAGCGCTCCAGGCGCTGGCGCGGGACCAGGGCACCGACCCGTTCGCTCCCATCCCCCACGGCGACGGGCAGACCTATCTCCGCGAGCTGCTTCTCGTAGCCGACCACAACGCCTACCACGTGGGACAGCTCATCCTGGTCCGGAGGCTCCTCGGCGCCTGGGGGTGAGGGAGGCGCTGCAACCTTTCCGCGGGCTCACTCGTCGAAGAGGGATCGATTTTTGGCCGCCCCCTCTCGAGCCTGCCATGGACACACTGCTGCAGGACCTGCGATACAGCCTCCGGCGTCTGGCCAAGAGCCCCGCCTTCAGCGCCATCGTGGTCCTCACCCTCGCGCTCGGGATCGGCGCCAACACGGCCATCTTCAGCGCCGTGAACGCGATCCTGCTGCGCCCGCTGCCCTATGGCGACCCCGAGCGCCTGGTCACCATCGAGCACCTCTATCCGTCGCTGGACCTCGAGGCCCCGGTGTCCCCGCCCGGGTTCCGGGACTATGCGGCCCGCGGCCGCGCGTTCGAGTCCATGGCGGTGGAGACCGGGTGGGCGGCGAACCTGACCGGAACGGGCGAGCCGGTGCGGCTGCAGGGGTCGCGAGTCACCGGCCGCTTCTTCAGCACGCTCGGGGTTCCGGCGCTGGTGGGCCGGACGCTGCAGCCCGGGGAGGACTCGCCCGGCCGCGACCGCGTGGCGGTGCTGAGCCACGGGCTCTGGCAGCGGCGCTTCGGCGCGGACCCCGGCGTGCTCGGCCGCACGCTGTCGCTCAACGGCGAGAGCTACGAGGTGGTGGGCGTGATGCCCCGCGACTTCCGCGACTTCTTCGACCGGAACGTCGAGCTCTGGGCGCCGCTCGTGCTGCGGACGGACCAGCTCGCCGACCAGCAGCGCACCCACGAGTTCCTCAATCTGGTCGCCCGGATGCGGGAGGGCGTGGCGCTGGCCGACGCCCAGTCGGAGATGCGGTCGCTGGCGGAGCAGCTCAAGCGGGAGTACAGCGATTTCTACCCCGAAGGCTGGAGTCTGGGTGTCACGCGGCTGAGCGACGAGGCCACGAGCAACATTCGACCCGCGCTGCTGGTGCTGCTCGGCGCAGTCGGCTTCGTGCTGCTGATCGCCTGCGCCAACGTGGCCAACCTGCTGCTCTCGCGCGCCGCGGCGCGCGGCAGGGAGATCGCCGTCCGGAGCGCCCTGGGCGCCTCGCGCGACCGGCTGGTGCGCCAGCTCCTCACCGAGAGCGCCCTCCTCGCCCTGGCCGGCGGCGTGGTCGGTCTCGTGCTGGCGTACTGGGGGGTGCGCTCCCTCACCGCCATCAATGCCGGCAATCTGCCCCGCGCGGAGGAGATCCGGGTGGACGGCGTGGTCGCCCTGTTCACCCTGGGCGTGTCGCTCGTGGCGGGGCTCCTGTTCGGCCTCGCGCCGGCACTGCACGCCGCCCGTCCCGACCTGCAGGCCACGCTCAAGGAGGGCGCCCGGGGCGCGGCCGGCGACCGGGGCAGCCGGGCGGTCCGGCGCACGCTCGTGGTGGCGCAGACCGCGCTGGCCCTCACGCTGCTCACCGGGGCGGGGCTGCTGATCCGGAGCTTCGCGCGGCTTCAGGGGGTCGATCCCGGGTTCGTCGCGGAGAACCTGCTCACGTTCAACCTCGCCCTGCCTCCCGCGCGGTACGCCACCGGCGCCGAGCAGGCGGCGCTGTTCAACCGGGTGTTCCCGGCGCTGGCTGCGGTGCCGGGCGTGCACGCGGCCGGGGGGACGACGGTGATGCCGTTCGGCGGCAGCTGGGCCACCGCGAGCTTCGAGATCGAGGGCCACCAGGTGCCGGAGAACCAGCCCGGCCCCTGGGGCGACGTGCGGATCGTAAGCCCCGGGTTCCTCGAGACCCTCCGGGTGCCGATCCTCCGCGGCCGGCTGCTCACCGAGCAGGACCGCGAGGGCGCTCCGCCCGTCGCGGTGATCGACGAGGAGTTCGTGCGCCGGTACTGGCCCAACGAAAACCCTATCGGCAAGCGCTTCACCTTCGGCCCGCCGGACGGCGCGGCGGACACCACCGCCCGGGAATGGATCGAGATCGTCGGCGTGGTCGGCCACACCAAGCACGAAGGCCTCGACGCCGACGCCCGGCTGCAGCTCTATCTCTCCTACCGGCAGATGCCGGTGCCGTTCATGGCGGTGGCGGTCCGCACGGCGGGCGCCCCTGAGCGGTACCTGAACGGACTGCGCCAGGCGCTGCGCGGGATCGATCCCGACCTGCCCATCTCGAACGTGCGCACCATGGACGAGCTGATCTCCCTGTCGGTGGGACAGCGACGACTCTCCATGATGCTGCTGAGCCTGTTCTCGGGGATCGCGCTGCTGCTCGCCTCGATCGGGATCTACGGGGTGATGAGCTATTCGGTCACCCAGCGCTCCCGCGAGCTGGGCGTGCGCATCGCCCTGGGCGCCGGCCGGGCCGACGTGCTGCGGCTGGTGCTGGGCCAGGGGATGACGCTCGCGGCGCTGGGGATCGTCATCGGGGTGGGCGCGGCCTTCGGACTCACCCGGCTGATCCGCAGCCAGCTCTTCGGCGTGCCGGCGAGCGACCCGGTCACCTTCCTCAGCGTGGCGCTCATCCTCGGGTGCACCGCCCTGGCGGCCAACCTGCTGCCGGCGCTCCGGGCCATGCGAGTGGATCCCGCCGTGGTCCTGCGCGACGAGTAGCGAGCCGCGGGGTTGCCGACGTCGTCCCACGTAACCCGTTGTCAATGAATCCCATCCGCCTCTCGGGTCCCCCGGCCGGCCGGCCGGGGCGCGGCCGGTGCACACCGGCTTCCCCGGCTGCACGGGAGCCTACGCCTCCTCCCACCGGATGGCCGGTCGCGCCTGACGGCTCCGCAGAAAGGTCGATAAGTTGGTAGCACGACCTCGACCCTTTCCGGGAGCGCGGGATGGCACCAGGAACCAACCACGCCCACTCACCCCGCGGGGACCCGATTAGCGTGGGGCGGCAGGTGGCGTTGATGGTGACCACGACCCTGCACACCCTCATGTCGGGGATCTCGGGTTTGGCCCTCGGAGGCCTCCCGCGGGTGGGCGGGATCCCCGTCCTGCGCGGCCCCGGTGCGGGACCGGCCATCCGGGCCAAGCTCGAGGCGGCGCTCGTGCTCTTGCAGGAGGTGGCGCCGGGCCGCCTGAGCCGGCTGCGCCGCCACGTGCTGGGCATCTTCCTGGCCCGACAGCCGAGTGCTCACGGCCATTACTCCCGGATCACCGGCACCTGCACCCTCGACCTGGAGCGACTGGCGGAGGAGACCGCGGTCGAGACCGCCGCCGCGCTGGTGCGGTGCGCCACCGAGGGGTGGCTGTGGCGCGCCGGCCGGGGACGCTCCCCGGACGACGAGGACCGGATCCTCGCCCTGGGCGAGCTTGCCCGGCTGCAGTTCGTGCGGCGGGTGCAGGCGGCCGCCGCGCGCGGCGCCTGACGGGGCGAGCCGCCGCCGCGTGTCCTCAGGCCCGCCTGCGCTGCTGCCGCTCGTAGGACCCTTCGCCCGGCTGATCACCCACGCCTACTACCGGGTCACCATCGCGGGCCGGCCGGTGCCCGCTCAGGGCCCGCTGCTCCTCGTCGCCAATCATCCCAACGAGGTCTTCGATCCGCTCCTGGTGGCCGCGGCCGTCCAGCGGCCGGTTCGATTCCTGGCCAAGGCCCCGCTCTTCGGCGTGCCGCTCGTGGGCGCGGTGCTCCGGGCGGCCGGCTGCCTGCCGATCTATCGCCGCAGCGACGGGCCCTCCCAGACCGCGCGGAACGAGGCGACCTTCGCCGCTGTCACCGCGGCGCTCGGGGAGGGCGCCGCCATCGTGATCTTCCCCGAGGGAACCAGCCACGACGCGCCGGCGCTGGCGCCGCTCAAGACCGGCGCCGCCCGCCTCGCGCTCGGCGCGGCGGCAGCGGGCGTTCCTATCGCCGTGGTGCCGGTGGGCCTGGTCCTCGCCGACCGAGACCGGGCGCGCTCCGAAGCGCTGGTGGTGCTCGGAGCGCCCCTGGTGTGGGACGACCTGCGAGGCTCCCAGCCGACCGCCGAGGCGGTGCGCCAGCTCACCGGCCGGATCACGGCGTCGCTCGAGGCGGTCACCGTCAATCTCGACGCCTGGGCGGACGAGCCGCTGGTCACGACCGCCGAGGCGATCTACGCGGTGACGCATCCGGTGCCGCCCGACCCCGCGGAGCGGGTGCGGCGGCTCTGGCTCGCGACCCGGTGGCTTCGTGCGCTCCGCGCGAGCGAGGACCCGCGCTACCCGCCGCTCGCGGCCGCCCTCCGGACCCACGGCCGCGCCCTGGCCCGGCTCGGTCTCACGCCCGCCGATCTCCGGGAGTCGAGCGACCTCGCGACCGCGCTCCGCTGGACCGGGCGCCAGCTCCCGCTGCTCACCGCCGGCGCGATGGCACTGATGGGGCTGCTGCTGGTGAGCGGGCCGATGATCCTGGCCGACCTGATGACGCGGGGCCGCGCGTACGGCCAGGAGAGCCGCGCCTCGCGCCACCTGTATCTCGGTGCGGCGCTGGTGGTGCTGTGGTGGACGGTGCTCGTCATCGCGATCGGCGCGGCCGGCGGCGGCTTCGCGGCCGCGGCCGCAGTGGGCCTGCTGCCGGTGATCGGATTCGCCGGTCTTGCCGTACAGCAGGCATGGGGCCGGCGCCTGCACCAGGCGCGCCGCTGGCTGCTGCTCAGGTTCGGCGGACGCTGGCGCCGCGCCATGCTGGCGGAGCAGGAGGCGCTGGGCGCGGCGCTCGACGATCTGCTGTCCCACCCGCCCGCGGGCCTCGAGCCGGCCTTGCAGCCGGCCCGGTGAGCGATGCCACGACTCTTGGTGCTGTTCGTGACCGCGTTCGTGGACATGGTGGGACTCGCCATGATCGTCCCGCTGCTGCCCTACTACGCCACCGAGCACGGCGCGAGCGCGCTGGTGGTGGGGCTGCTGATCTCGGCGTTCTCCCTGGCGCAGCTCGCCGTGGCCCCGCTCTGGGGCCGTTTCTCCGACAGCTATGGACGCCGCCCGGCCATTCTGGCCGGACTGCTGGTGACCGCGGCGGCGTACGGGCTCTTCGCGGTGGCGGGATCGGTGGCGACCCTGCTCGCGGCCCGGATCGTTCAGGGGCTGGGGGGCGGCACCATCGGCGTGGTGCAGGCCTACGTGGCCGACGCCTCCGCGCCCGAGCAACGTACCAAGAGCCTCGGCTGGCTCTCGGCCGTCACCAGCCTCGGTGCGGTGGTGGGACCGGCCTTCGGCTCGGCGATGGCGGCACTGGGCGGCCGCCAGGGGCCGGGCATCGGCGCCGCGGTGCTCGCCCTGGTGGTGGCCCTCTTCGCGTGGCGGTACCTCGGCGAGTCGCGCCTGACCACCACCACCAGCCACCCGGGCGCGGGACGCACCACCAGCCGGGCCGCCATCGCGCGGGTGTTCGCCAGGTGGGACGAGCCGGCCTCGCGCCTCATCTGGATCTACGCGATCGGCATCGGCGCCTTCTACGGAACCATTCAGACCGTGCCGCTGCTGCTGTCGGAGCGGTTCGGCGTCACCCCGCAGAACGTGGGCTACTTCGTGATGTACCTCGGCGGCATGGGGGTGATCGCGCGGGCGCTGCTGCTGGGGCGAGTGGTGGACCGGCTGGGCGAGGCACGGCTCTCCCGGCTGGGCATCGTGCTGCTCGCGGCGGGGCTGGCGGCCACCGGGCTCGCCCGGGAAGGCGTGGTGCTGGCGGCGGGCTTCACCCTGATGCCCCTCGGCACCGCGTTCCTCTTTCCGTGCGTGACCGGCCTCCTGTCACGCGTGGTCTCGGCTCGGCAGCGGGGGCTCTACATGGGGGTGCAGCACACCTTCGGGGGCGTGTCGCGGGTAGTGTTCCCGGTGGCCGCGGGGCTCCTGATCGACCGGTTCGGCGTAGGTGTGCCGTTCTGGATCGCGGCGCTCCTGGTGCTCGTGGTCCTGCCGCTCACCCGGGCGCCCGCGGAGGCCGCGGAGGCCGCCGGAGGCGGCGACGCCGAGCCCGCCGCGGCCCGGAGCATCGCGGCGGCCGACATCACCGGCGAGATCCGGGTGGAGCCCGGCGGCGACCGGCCTTAGTTTCACCGCACCGACTCTCAGGATCCGCTCATGCGCTTCGCCGTTCTGCTCCCGCTTGCCTTCCTCATGGCCCCGGCCCTGGCCCGGGGGCAGACGATCGCGCCCGCCGAGTACGCCGCCCGGCGCGACTCCCTCGCCGCGCGGATCGACAGCGGCGTGGTGCTGGCCTTCGGCGCCCGCAACCCGGTGACGCCGGTCCGGCCCACGCAGCTCCCGGCGTTCCGCTATCTCACCGGATTCCTCGAGCCGGACGCCGCGCTGGTGATCGTCGCGCGCGGAGGCAGAGCCGACGCGACCCTCTTCACCGAGTCCCGCGACCCGCGCCGGGCGCTCTACGACGGGTTCCCGCCCGACTCCGCCGCGATCGCGCGCGAGACCGGGATCGCCAGCCGTTCCTTGCCGGGCCTCCGGCCGTTGCTCGACTCGCTGGCCTCGTCGGGGCTGCCTTTCTACGAGCTGCGCGACTTCGAGACGGCGGACTACGCCGGGGTGGACTCGCTCACCCGCGGCGGCAGCTTCGTGCGCGACTTCGCGGCGCAGCACCCGGGGATCGAGTGGCGCAACGCCCACCCGATCCTGGACAGCCTGCGGACCCGGAAGAGCCCGGCCGAGCTGGCGATGCTCCGGCGCGCGATCGAGATCACGGTGGAGGGCCACCGTGAGGCGATGCGGGCCATTCAGCCGGGGATGTGGGAGTACGAGGTGGAGGCGCTGCTGCTCGACGCGTTCCGTCGCACCGGCGGCGACGGCGCGGCGTTCGTCTCCATCGTGGGCTCGGGTCCCAACTCGACGCAGTACCACTACAACGCCAACAACCGCCGGATGCAGACCGGCGAGGTCGTGGTCATGGACATCGGCGCCGGGTTCGGCGGCTACGCCGCCGACGTGACCCGCACGGTGCCGGTGAGCGGGCGCTTCACGCCGGAGCAGCGCGAGATCTACCGGATCGTGCGCGAGGCGCAGGCCGCGGCGGAGCGCACGGTGAAGCCGGGCTCGAGCTACGAGGCCTGGCGCGATGCGGCGCGGGCGGTGGTGGCGCGGGGGGTGGCGCGGCTGGGGCTCACCGAGGGCGTGGACGCCACCTTCGATCCGCCATGGGCCGACCAGTGCCGCACCAACCCGGTGGCCTGCACCCAGGCGTTCCTCTACATGGCGCACGGTCTCGGCCATGGCATCGGGCTCGAGGTGCACGACCGGCCCCATCCCTGGTACGGCAGCGGCACCTTCGCCGAGGGCGACGTGTTCACCATCGAGCCGGGAGTGTACGTCAGCACCCGGCTGCTCGACATACTGCCCGATACCCCGAAGAACCGCGCCATGATCGCCAAGGTCCGCCCGGCGGTGGAGCGGCACCAGAACGTGGGCATCCGGATCGAGGACGACTACGTCGTCACCGCGACCGGCGTGGAGTGGCTCTCCCGCGCCCCGCGGGAGATCGCCGAGGTCGAGGCCGAAATGGCGCGCCGAGCGCGCCCCGCCGCCAGCCGCTGACAGGAGGTCGCATGCTCGTCGTCACCACCCCGGCCCTCGACGGCCGGCGCATCACCCGCTACATCGGGATCGTGAGCGGCGAGGCCATCCTCGGCGCCAACATCTTCCGCGACTTCTTCGCGGGCATCCGCGACATCGTGGGCGGGCGCTCGGCCGCCTACGAGCAGGAGCTGCGCAAGGCCAAGCAAATCGCCCTGGACGAGATGCAGGCGGAGGCGAAGGAGCTCGGCGCCAACGCGATCGTGGCGGTGGACCTGGACTACGAGACGATCCAGGTCGGCTCGGGCGGAGGGATGCTGATGGTGAGCGCGAGCGGTACCGCGGTGGTAGTCGAGTAGCACCGGGATGCCGCTCGACGCCGGGGCGCCGGCCGGCCTGCCGTTGGCGGTGGAGGATGGCCTCCTCGCCGTCTGCCGTCTTCCCGCCGGCGCCCCGCTGCCGGAGTGGGCGGGGCGGGCCCACCGCTTCCTCACCATCAGCCGGACGCCGCACGAGCTCTCGGTGACCGCCGACGCGGAGGTGATCCCGGCGGAGGCGCGCTGCGAGCGGGGCTACCGGGCCCTGCGGGTGGAAGGAGCGCTCCCGCTCGACCTCGTGGGCGTGCTCGCCTCCATCTCGGCGCCGCTGGCCCGGGCCGGAATCAGCATCTTCGCCATCTCGACCTACGACACCGATTACGTACTGGTGAAGGCCGGCGATCTCGCCGCGGCGGTCGCGGCGCTGGAGCAGGCGGGACACCGGGTGGCGGGATTCGACCCCGGAGAGTGACGCGGATGACCCAGGACTCCGGAATCACCGCGATCGCCCACGTGATCCAGCTCGCCGTGGCGCCGGTGTTCCTGCTGACCGGTGTGGGGGCGCTGCTCGGGGTGCTCACCAACCGGCTGGCGCGGATCATCGACCGGGCCCGCGCGTTGGAGGAGCGGCTCGGAGTGCAGGGCGAGTCCGAGCGGTCGGCAAGCGAGGCGCATCTGGCGACGCTGTCGGAACGGGCGCGCCACATCAACCGAGCCATCATCCTCTCGGTCACCTGCGCCCTGCTGGTCTGCGCCGTCATCGCGGCGCTCTTCGGCGGAACGTTCTTCCGGACCGACCTGTCCGGGCTGGTCGGGGCCGTGTTCATCGCGGCGATGCTGGCCCTCATCGTGGCGCTCGTCAGCTTTCTCCTGGAGATCTCCATCGCCACCCGCAACCTCCGCATCGGCCAGGGCCGGCGCGGCTGAGGAGCGCACCATGGAGCCATCGAGCCCCGCGCGGCCGGCCAGCGTTGCCGCGGCGGCGGCCCTGCTCGGGGTCTTCGGCATCGCGGTGATGGTGAACGCGCTGCTGGCGCAGGGCTTCAGCGGCTGGACCGAGGTCGCCAACATCCCCCGCGCGCTGCTCCGGCTGGCCGGCGCCGGCGTGGTGGCCTGGGGTCTCTGGCGGGGCGCCTCCTGGGCCTGGTGGCTCGGCCTGGCGCTCGCCATCCTCTGGCTCATCGGCGGACTCGCCCCGGTGCTGGTCGTGGAGCGGGGCGACATGCACTGGCTGCCGCCCAGCCGCGGGCAACTGGTGCTCGCCGTTTCGCTGGTGAGCCTCGTGTGCGTCATCGGGCTGCTGCTCACCCCGTCGGCCCGGGCCTACCTCCGTCCCCGGCGGTGACCGCCGGAGTCCCGTCAGCCGAGAGCCGTCTTCCCGCCTGCCGGCGGGGCTAGATTGCCGAAGAGCCGCCCCAGGGAGACCTCATGAGCATGCAGGGCCGGGCCGTCCTGGTGACCGGCGGCAGCTCCGGAATCGGGGCCGCCGCCGCCCGCCTGTTCGCGGAGGCCGGTGCCCGGGTGATGATCGCCGCACGCGGCGCGGAGCGCGGGGAAGCGCTCGCGCGCGAGCTGCGCGGCACCGGCGCCGACGTTCGGTTCGTCCGGGCCGATATGGCCTCCGCGCCCGATATCGAACGAATGATCGCCGAGACGGTATCCGCCTTCGGGCGGCTCGATGCCGCGGTCAACAACGCGGCCACCACCGATGGCGCATTCCGGCTCACGGCCGACTTCACCCCGGAGGAGTTCGACCTGGCCATCGGCGCCAACCTCCGGGGCGTCTGGCTCTGCCTGAAGCACGAGGTCCGGCAGATGCTGGCCCAGGACCCGGCCGGCGGGGCCATCGTGAACACCTCCTCGGTGAACGGCCTGGGCGGCGCTCCCGGAGGGGCGCTCTATTCCGCGGCGAAGGCCGGTGTGCTGGCGCTCACCAAGTCCGCCGCCCAGGAGTACGCCACCCAGGGGATCCGGGTGAACGCGCTGGTCGCCGGCGGCTTTCTCACCCCCATGCTCGAGGACGTGTTCCGCCGCCTGGGCGGTGACGCGGAGGAGGGGCGTGCCGCGGTCCGCGAGCGCTACGAGGGCATGGTGGCCATGCGCCGGCTCGGCCGCCCGGAGGAGGCCGCCGCGGCCGCGGTCTGGCTCTGCTCCGATCAGGCGTCCTACGTCACCGGGCACTCCATGATCGTGGACGGCGGGATGACCGCCGCCACTCGGTGAGCCGGTGAGCGAAGTGGAGATGTCCTCCGGACGGCGGACGACCGCGGGACCCCATGACCGCCGGGTGGTGGAACACTACCGGCGCCCCGGCCTACTCCAGCTGATCGAGCGCGGGCTGGCGGACGCGGGCGAGGACCCGATGCGCCCCCGTCTGGAGGACCTGGCGCCGCTCGACCAGTTCCACACCCGTGGCGTCGAGGCCACGCTGGGGCTGGCGGCGCTCGCCGGAATCGAGTGGGGCGAGCGGGTGCTCGACCTCGGCGGCGGGATCGGCGGGGCGGCGCGGGTTCTCGCGGCGCGCTACGGGGCGCTGGTGACCGTGCTCGACCTGACGCCCGACTACTGCGCCGTGGGCAAGGTCCTCACCGCGCGCACGGGACTCTCCGCGCGGGTGCGCCATCTGGCGGGCGATGCGACGGACCCCCCGCTCGAGGCCGGCGCCTTCGATGTCGTGTGGACCCAGCACAGCGCGATGAACATCGCCCACAAGGAGCGGCTCTATGCCGCCGCGCATCTGATGCTCCGCCCCGGGGGCCGACTCGCCCTGCACGACGTCATGGCGGGCGCCGCGCAGCCGATCCACCTCCCGGTGCCCTGGGCCGCCCACCCGTCCATCAGCCATCTCCGACCACCCGAGGCGGTGCGTGCCGCGATCGAGGCGGTCGGGTTCGGGGAGCTGCACTGGCGCGACTGCACCCGGGAGACCCTCGAGTGGCTCCAGGCCAGGCTGGCGAAGGGCGGCGTCGCACCGCCGGTAAGCGTCCACCTCCTGCTGGGCGAGGGGTTCCGCACCGCGTTCGAGAATCTCGCCCGCAATCTGCGCGAGGACCGAATCCGGGTCGTGGAGGCCGTGTTCCAGCGAGCCGGCCGATGACCGGGGCCCCCGAGCCACCGTCCGGGCCGCCCCCCGCGCGGCGCACGTCTCCCCTCCTCGTCCTCGGCCTGCTCGGACTGGCCGTGATCCTCGCCGGGGTGCTGGTAGCCTCCGGGGTGCGCTCCGCCATCCGCGGCGCGGTCGGCGCCGGGGAGACCAGGGTGACGCAGGACGTGGTGGTCGAGAAGATGCGCGCCGTGGCGCAGCTGGTCACCAGCGAGACCACCCTGCGCGACGTGGTGATGTACGAGAACCGGCGGCTGGGCTCGACCAAGCGCTCGCTGGTGGTCGTGACCGGCCGGGTGCTCACCGGGTTCGACCTGGACCGGGGTACCGAGGTCGAGGTGGATCACGACGCCCGCCGTATCCGGATCGAGCTGCCGCCGGCCGCGCTCCTCGGCGTGGAAGTCACCCAGTTGAGGACGTACGACGAGCAGAGCGGGCTGTGGAACCCGTTCCGGCCGAGTGACCGCGACACGATTTTCCGCCTGGCCCGTGAGCAACTGGTCGCCACGGCGAGGGAGCTGGAGGTGCAGTCCCATGCCGAGGAAAGCGCGCGCCGGCTGCTGCAGGCGATGGTCTCGGTCGATGGCTATGCCACCGAGGTCGGGGTCCGCGGCCGCGGTGCGGCCCCCGCGGCGGAACGCGAGAGCCGGTAGTTCGCCGGTGCGCTGCTCGGGCCCTAGGCCCCGCAGGAGAGACCGATGGGATTCTGGCAGAGGCTGTTCGGGCCGAGAGAGCGGCCCGAGGAAACCCTGCGCCTCACCCGGCGGGTCATGGACCTGCTGGGCGAGGGCAAGTCGGACGACGAGGTGCAGCGCGTCCTGTTCCGGGAAGGGGTACCGGTGGAACGCGCCGCTTCCATCGTCGCCGAGGTACGCCGGGTGCAGGCCAGGCTCGGATCGCGCCGATAGCGGCGCTCAGCTGTCCGGAGCGGCGGGTGCCCGGCGATCCCGGCTGATGGACCAGACGTAGGCCGCCACCTGGCGGACCTGTGCCGAGTCGAGCACGGTCGGCCCCCGCATGGCCTGCGGATCGCCGCTGCGGGAGCGGACCCCGAGCCCGCCATGCCTGGTCATGTGCACCAGCCACTCCATGCTGCCATCACCCTGCTCCCACACGCCGCCGACGAGCTCGGGCCCGTCGGGCGTACCCACACCGTTCTCCCCGTGACAGCCGGCGCAGGCGCCCAGCCCGTGATACAGCTCCCGGCCGGCCGCTACGTCCTGCTCGGTGGCTTGCGGGGTCGGCCCGGCGGCGGCGGTACGGGTGGTCTGGCAGCCGGCCACCAGCGCGGGCAGCAGCAGCAAGACTGAATATCGGGTCATGAATCCTCCTGCGAGACCTCGATACCAGCACAGTAACCGCCGCCCTGTGAAGCGCGCTTGAAGGCGAGTGGAAGCGACGTTCGCGAATAGGCGACCTCTCACGGCGGCTTCATCCCGGCTTCACGGGCGGCCGCCTATCCTCCACCTGGGCATGGAACCCCGACGAGGAGGCGTGCATGAGATGGATGGATGCTTTGGGCGGGGTAGGGGCCGCTCTTGCGCTCTGCGTGCTCGCGTCGCCGGTGAGTGCCCAGGTCCGGCCTGAGCAGCGGCCGGCCGGAGTGACCGACTCGGCCATCGCCTGGGGGCAGGCGCTGTTCCACGGCCCGGCGAACTGCTCGACCTGCCACGGCGATGGGGGCCGCGGCGCCGACCGCGGCCCGAACATCACGGGCGCCCTCTGGCTACACGGCCCCGGCACCTACGAATCGCTGATCGAGTGGGTGAAGCGGGGTGTTCCGGCGTCGAGGACATACACCGGCGAGGCGATGCCCGCGTGCGGCGGGTCCCCCATGAACGCGTTGGACATCCAGGCGGTGGCCGCCTACGTCTGGTCCATCAGCCACCCG
>DASUSR010000194.1:0-7084 GCA_036375015.1 Gemmatimonadales bacterium | reverse complement strand
TCAGCGTGGTGTCGGCGAAGTAGCGGGTCCAGTAGGTCCGCTTGGTCTGCGCGTCCGCGCGGCCGGCGGCGGCGATGAACGCGCGGCGCCGGCCGTCCGGCGTGGTGTCGCGCTCTCCCTGCGCGATGAGCTGCGCCTCCGCCGACCGGGCGCCCAGAATCAGGAGCCGGGTGACGATGTCCCACCGGGTCGGGTCGCGCAGCGGCTCGCCGGCCACCGAGTCGGCGCGGAGCAGCGAATCGAGGCCCCTGACACCCTCGCTCGAGGCGGCGAGCGCGATGAAGGCGTTGACGTACGCCTTCCGCACGCCGTAGGCCCGGGATCCGTCCGCCGCTCCCGCGCGCAGCACCCGCTCGATCTCGGTCTGCACCAGCTTCCGCCGATCGGGAAGCAGATACGCGCGGACGGCCCGGTCGAGCCGGGACAGCACGAAGGGCACGATCTGCTCGTCGGGCTCGGCCGGCAGCTCGCGGAGCGCGAGCCGCACGAACCGCTCGGGCTCCAGGCGGTACCCCCGCACCTGGTCCCACAGCGCGCCCCAGAGCATGGCGCGGAGGAACGGCTCCTCCGTCCGACCGAGCGCACCGGTCTCGAGCGCACGCACGCTGGCCGAATCCAGCAGCAGCAGGAAGTAGCCGTAGTCCCGCGCGTTGGCGAACACGAGGTCGGGGGCGGGAAGCCCCCTCGCCGCGACCACATCGGTCACCGTATCGCGCAGCTCCACCGGGATCCGGACCGGCGGCCGGTTGCGCCAGGCGAGGAGGAGCTCGGTGCGCTGGAGCCAGGGCCCGTCGCCGGAGAGCGGCCGGGCGGGCTGCTGCGCCAGCGTGAGCCGCGCGATCCGGCGGCCGCGGAGCACGACCCGCTGCTCCACCACCGGCATCCCCGGCCGGAGCATGAAGTCGCGTCCAAACCGGTCGAGCGGCCGGTCCGCGGCCGAGCCGATCGCGGCGAGCAGATCCCGCCAGGTCGCGTTGTTCCAGGCGTGGCGCTCGAGGAACCGCCGCACACCGCTCTGGAACGCGGGCTCGCCCACCAGGTACTCGAGCTGCTTGAGCACGGCCGGCGCCTTGTTGTAGACGATGGCGCCGTAGTTGCTCTTGGCCTGGTCGAGATTGTCCAGCGCCTGCCAGAGGGGGCGGGTACCGGCGGTACGGTCCACCGCGTAGGCGGAGGGCTTGTTGCCGAGATGGAAGGTCTTCCAGGCGTCCGCGGCGGGCTCGAGGTCGGCCAGCGCCCGCGCCGCCATGAAGCTGGCGAAGCCCTCCTTGAGCCAGAGATCGTCGAACCACCGCATGGTGACGAGATCGCCGAACCATTGGTGGGCGGCCTCGTGCAGGATGGTGGAGAACCGGGCCAGTCGGCGGGGCAGGGTCGGCCGCTCGCGGAAGATGAATCCGTCCTCGCTGTAGAACACCGCCCCCGGGTGCTCCATGCCGCCGAAGGGAAACGCCGGTGCCAGCACGAAGTCGAACTTCCCGAACGGGTAGGGCCGGCCGAAGTACCGCTCCATCCACCCGAGCGCGCGGTGGTTGAGTGCGAGCAGGGTGTCCAGGTCGGCCTCGGCGGCACGGGAGCGGCGGACGTAGGCGGTGATGGAACGGCCGTGCTCGGTCGAGGTGACCCGGTGCCAGGGTCCGGCGGCAAAGGCGATGAGATAGGTGCTGATCGGCCCGGTCTCGCCGAAGCGGGTCGTGACCCGGTTCCCCGCGGTATCGGCGGAAGCTGCGGGGGCATTGGCCACCGCGGACCACCCGGCGGGCGTGGCCAGCGTGAGGCGGACCTTCGCCTTCAGGTCCGGCTGGTCGAAGCAGGGGAAGAGCTGGTGCGCGTCGGCTGGCACCAGCAGGGTGTAGAGGTAGTCGCTGCCGTCGGTCGGGTCATGGGCCCGGATGACGCTCGCGCCGCTCGGCGCGATGTCGGCCACGAAGGCCAGATCCATCACGTTCTCGCCCGGACGGAGCCGTGCGGCCGGGATCACCAGGTGACCATTGGCCGGGGCCGCCCCCGTGTATGGGGCGCCATTGACCGTGACCCGGCCCAGCCGGCGGCCGCGGAAGTCGAGAACCGCGTCGGCATTCCCCGAGCGGCGGAACCGCACCGTCACCCGGCCGACCGCGCTGTCCAAGGCGGTGACGTCCAGCGACAGGTCGTAGCGGACGTCGCCGAGCGTAGCGGCACGATGCCGGGCGAGCGCGAGAGAGATGCCGGGGCCGGCGAGTGCCGCGAGCGAGTCGGGCGGCGGCGACTGGACTCCCGCCCCGGCGGGTATGGCGGCGGCGAGCAGGAACGCGAGGGCTGAGGGCACCTGCGGAATTTAGGAGCGGAGTCTGCCCGGCGCCGGAGGCGGTGGCATCTCATTCCCGCTCCCGATAGCATTCCGCGCATGCGAGTCACCCGTTTCCGGTTTCCCGGCGCGCCACGCCCGCGAGCGCTGCTGCTCGCGGCCGTCCTGCTGCCCGCGTGCCGCGGCGACGCGGGCGAGCTGTCGCCGGGCGGCTATGCGGGGGTCGAGCTGACGCAGCCGCGGCCCAAGCCCGACTTCACGCTCACCACCACCGACGGGCGGCCGTTCGACTTTCGCCGCGAGACCGATGGCTACCTGACTTTCCTGTTCTTCGGCTACACCAACTGCCCTGACGTCTGTCCGGTTCACATGGCCAACCTCGCGGCCGCCCTCGACCGGCTGCCGCGGGAAACCGCTCGCGACGTGCGGGTTGTGTTCGTGACGACCGATCCGGCCCGGGACACGCCTGCCCGGATCCGCGAATGGCTCGACGCGTTCGATCCGGGGTTCATCGGGCTCACGGGGACGCCGGAGGAACTGAGCGACGCGCAAGTCGCGGCCGGCCTCCTGCCGGCCATGGCCGACACGGCGGCGGGCGCCGCGTACGAGGTCGGCCACGCGGCGCAGGTGCTGGCCTACACCCCCGACAACCTGCTGCGGGTGCAGTACCCGTTCGGGACCCGCCAGTCCGACTGGGCGCACGACATCCCGCTGCTGCGGACCAGGAGCGCGGCCCGCGAGTTCTCCGCGGGAGACCTGAGGGTCCTGGAGGCGGTGGCTCCCGCCCCCCCGGGGCGCGGGCCGATGGCGCTGTACCTCATCGTGGTCAACGAGGGGGCGGCGGACACCCTGGTCGCGATCGAGAGCGACGCGGCCGACAGCGCGGCCCTCCACCGGCAGATGGTGCACGGCGGCTCGGCGCGGATGATGCCGGCCGGCGTGGTCGCGATTCCGGCGGGCGGCACCCTGCGTCTCGAGCCGGGCGGCCTGCACGCCATGCTGAACGGCCCGCGCCGGAGCTTCGCCCCGGGCGACTCTCTCCGGGTGGTGCTGCGGTTCCGCCGGGCGGGCGCGCTCCCTGTCGTGGCGCGAGTGGTGTCCTACACGGAGCTGGAGACGGCGCGATGAGCTGGTGGTGCTCTGCCACCGGGCAGGCCTGGGAGTGGACCTGGCGCGCGTATCCGGGTGTCTGGCTCTTCGTGCTCGCGCTCGCCGCCGGCTACTGGCGCGTGATCCGGGTGGGTGGGCCGGCCGAGCGGCGGCGCGCGGTGCGGCTCGGCGGGACCGGGCTGCTGCTGGTGTGGCTGCTGCTGGACTGGCCGATCGGCACCCTGGGTGCGGGCTACCTCGTGAGCGTGCACGCGCTCCAGTTCCTCGGTTTGGCCTTCATCGCTCCACCCCTGCTGCTGGCCGGCGTGCCCGGGACCCGGTGGGCCCGTCTGGCGCGGTCCGCGGGTCCCGCCGGGACACTGCGGGTGCTGACTCACCCGCTGCTGACCGGCGTGCTGTTCAACTTCATCGTGCTCACCACCCACCTGCCGATGGTGGTGGACCCCCTCATGGCGCGGCAGGCGGGGGCCTTCCTCATCGATCTCGCCTGGCTCGGTGGCGGACTGCTCTTCTGGTGGCCGATCGTGGCCCCGGTGCCCGCGCGTACCGGCGGCGCCCTGGCCAAGATCGGCTATCTGTTCGCGGGCACCCTCTTCCACACCGCCATCGGCATGTGGCTGCTGCTGAGCCGCTGGCCGGTGTACGAGGTATACGAGCTGGCCCCGCCCATCGGCGGACGGTCGGTGCTGGTGGATCAGGGCATCGCGGGCGGATTCATGGAGCTGCTCGGCGGGGTCATCATCATCGGGTCCATCGCGGTGCTCTTCTTCCGGTGGGCGGGGCGGGAAGCCGCCGAGGCGCGCGCCGAGCCGTAGCCCGGCCGGACTACTCCACGATCACCACGCCCTGCATCTGCGGATGCGGCACACAGTGGTAGGCGTACCTCCCCGGCCGGTCGAAGCGCCGGGCGTAGCGCTCTCCCTCCGCCAGCACACCGCTCTCCCAGCTCCCATCGTCGGCGTTGACGGTATGCCCGGTGGGATCGCGATTCACCCAGACGACGGTCTGTCCCCTCCTGACCCGAATCTCCGCAGGAGTGAAGACGATCTGTCGCATCTCGACCACCGCGCTGTCGGCGCCGGTGCTGGTGGTCGCCTCCTCCCGCTGGAAGACCCGCCCCCACTGCCGGCGGGAGCCGAGCGGAACGATGAACGTGAATCCGTAGCGCACGTCCTCGGGTCCGACCACCTTGCGGCGGGAGATGCCCTGGAGCGTGGTGGCGCCGCTGTTGGTGGCGTGGAGGGAGAACGAGTGGGGCGTGCCGGGGATCGCCAGGGCGACGCCGGCGCTCCAGACCGCGTCCCGGGGCGGGGCCGTGGAGCTTCCCAGGTCGCCCTGGAGCGCGAGGTAGGGGGTGAGGTGCAGCATCGCGCCCGCGGTATAGCCCAGCTCCGCCTGGTCGCCTCCGAACGCGTCGGAGAAGCCGCGCAGCTCCCCCACCAGGCCCACGGGTCCCGCCCGGGTGCGAGCACTCAGCGCCGCATCCAGGCTGGCGCTGGCGGAGTTGTAGGCCAGGGTCGCGGCCGCGGCGGCCCGGGGCCGGTCGAGCAACGGGCCCCTGAGCCAGTACTCCACCTCGTTGCCGGCCAGCTTGTCGGGGACGATCTCGGAGTTCGAGGTGAAGTTCAGGCCTCCGGTGAGCCGGAGCGGCAGGCCGACGGCAAGGCTGAGCGTCGGGATGTTGATGATCTCGTCGCCGCCGGACAGGACCTCGAACCGGTGGGAGAAGATGAAGACCGGGGCGCCCGGCGGTAGCGTCCAGGTACCCTGCACGTTGGGGGTGCGTTCGAGGACCGACTGCCCGTGGGCGCCGCCGGCGTGCAGCAGGAGCAGGAGCCCGCCGGCGGCGAGACCGCGCATCACTGGACCGTGATGGTACCGGTCATGCCGAGCGACTCGTGGGGGATGCAGTGATAGTCGTAGACTCCGGGCGTAGTGAAGGTGTGCTCGAAGACGTCACCGGCGTTGACGAAGCCGGTACCGGTCCAGACACCGGGCTGGCTGGAGTTGTCCGGGGTGATGGTGTGGGTGCCGTTGTTCACCACCCAGCGGACCGTTCGGCCCACGGGGATGGTCACGGTGGCGGGTGAGAAGGCGGTCCCCGCGACGGTGATGGTCGTGATGTTGCCGCCCTGCTGCACCGCGCTCCAGTTGACCGTGGCGGTCTGACCGGCGGCCACGGTGGCGGGCTTGGTGGCGGCCTCGCCCTGGGCCAGGGTGAACCCGGTGGGGAGGGCGACCGTGACGGTATAGTCCCCGGGCGCCAGATTGGGGAAGGTGTAGGCGCCGGTCGCGCCGGTCGTCGTGGTGCCGGTCCCGGTGCCCGCCAGCGTGAGGGTGGCCCCGTTCACCCCCTGGGCGCCGGCGCTCACCGTACCGGCGATGGCGCCGAGCTCCTGATCCGTGGCGGTCGCCGAGAAGTCGATGGTGGCCTGCTGGCCGGCGGCGAGCGTGACCGGCTTGGCGGCCGTCTCGCCCGAAGCGAGGCTGAAACCGGCGGGCAGAGTCAGGGTGACGGTGTACGATCCGGCATCCAGATCGTCGAACAGATAGGTCCCGTCCGCCGCGGTCGTCCGGTTGGCGCTGGCCGCGCCGCTGAGCGCCAGGCCGGCGCCGGCCACACCCGTGCCCGCGCTGGAGACGGTACCGCCGATGGACCCGGTGCCCGTACCGTTCCCGGGCCCGGAGCCGTCGGAGCACGCGAGGGCCAGGGCAAATACAGCGAACACGGCGGCCTGGCCCGCCGCGGATGCGCGGGATCGACCGTGCATGGGAAGCCTCCTCAAATCGGGTAAATCCTGTCGATGGTATGTTGGTGGGATTGCGGGCGAAGGTATTGGACGGACGGAGCAGGTTTGGACGAATGAGGCGGATGCCAGACACGGGCGCGAGGGAATGGATGCCCCGGCGGCTGGAAGTGCCGGGCTTCACCATCACCGCGGGGAACCACAGCCCCGGCGAGGTGCTGCCCCGGCACGAGCACCAGGGGCCTACCATCTGCTGCGTGCTCAGCGGCCGGTTTACCGAGTACTCCGCGGGCCACGCCGCCGACTGCACCCCCGGCACCGTGAAGCTCACCCCCGCAGGGGAGCCGCACTGGAACCGGTTCGCGCCGTGCGACACGCGCGGGGTGATGGTGGAGGTGGATCGGCGGCGGTTCGAGGGGCGGCCATCGGTGCTGGCCGCGCTGGAGGCACGGCGGCACGAGCGTCACCGCGGCACGCCTGGGTTCGTCAGAGAGCTGGTGCGGGAGGCGGGCCGTCGGGACGAGGCGGCGCTGCTGGCGATCGAGGGTCTGCTGCTCGAGTTCCTGGCCCAGCTGGCCCGGGACAATACCGGCCGCCGGAGGGACCGGCCGCTCTGGCTGGGGTTCGCGGAGGAGGTGCTGCGCAGTCGGTTCGCCGAGCCACTCTCACTCGCCCGGGTGGCCGAGCTGGCGCAGGTGCATCCCGTGACGCTGGCGCGGGCCTGGCGCCGGGAGCACGGGCGTTCGGTGGGGGACTCCCTCCGGCGCATCCGGCTGGACTGGGCCGCCGCCGAGCTGGCGAGCACCGAAGAGCCGATCGCGGACGTGGCGCTCCGCGCCGGGTTCTACGACCAGAGCCACTTCACCAACAGCTTCCGCCGTTATCAGGGGGTCACGCCGGGGGAGTACCGCGTGGCCCATCGCGGCCTGCCCAGGCCCGC
>DASUSR010000193.1:0-16966 GCA_036375015.1 Gemmatimonadales bacterium | reverse complement strand
GACTTGGGCAGGATCGCGTCCCTGGGCAGCAGCACGTCCTGCAGGTGGATCTCGCTCGTGTCGCTGGCCCGGAGCGAGAGCTTCCCCTTCTGGTCCTTGGCGGTGTACCCCTTGGTGTCGGTGGGAACGATGAATCCCCGGATGGACTTGGGGTCGTCCACTGCGCCGGTCTTGGCCCAGATGACCGAAACGGTCGCCTGGGAGCCGTTGGTGATCCACATCTTGGTGCCGTTGAGCACCCAGCCGTCCCGAGTCTCCCGGGCGGTGGTGATCATGCCGCCGGGATTGGAGCCGAAGTCGGGCTCGGTGAGTCCGAAGCAGCCGATCTCCTGCCCGGACGCGAGGAGCGGCAGCCACTTGCGGCGCTGCTCCTCGGAGCCGAAGGCGTAGATCGGGTACATGACCAGCGCGCCCTGGACCGAGGCGAACGAGCGGATCCCGGAGTCGCCCCGCTCCAGCTCCTGCATGATGAGCCCGTAGGCCACGTTGTTGAGCCCGGCGCAGCCGTACTCTTCCGGGAGGTTGGCCCCGAACAGACCCAGCTCGGCCATGCCCGGAATCAGCTGCTTGGGGAACTTCCCTTCGACGTAGGCCTCGCCGATCACCGGAATGAGGTTCTCGTCCACCCACGTCCGCACGGTGTCGCGGACCGCGCGCTCCTCCTCGGCGAGGAGGGTGTCGAGGGCAAGGAAATCGACGCCGGTGAACTGGGATGCAGCGGCAACTGTGGCCATGGGAGTCCTCGGGCTGGTCGTCATCACAGACCCGAAAACTAGCCCGGAACCGAGTCGAATGGCAGCCGCAGGGGGGTCAGCGCGCTCCGGTCCGCACGGCGGAGAGGACCTGGTCGTACATGGTCTCGGCCAGGGCGGCCGAGTGGGCCCAGGTGTGGTGGGCCTGGACGAAGCGCCGGGCCCGCGCGCCCATGGCACGGCGGAGCATGACATCGTCGAGCAGGGCGAGCACACCGGCAGCGAACGCGGTCACGTCGCCGTCGGGGGCGAGCCAGGCGGTCTCCCGGTGCCGCAGTCCCGGGGCCGATCCGGCGAACGACACGATGGGCCGTCCGGCGGCCATGTAGTTGAGCAGCTTCATGGGGATGCCGTCGCAGTCCACCCGCGGGTTGAGCGCGATGTCCGCCCCGGCCAGCAGGGCCGTCTCCTCCTCCACCGTCGCGGGCACGATGTCGATGGCGCCCCGTACGCCGAGTCGGCGGGCCTGGTCCTCGTAGGGCGCGAACGGCTCACCGGTCACCACCGTGAGCCGCACGTCGGGCCGGCTCCGCAGCACCACCTCGAGCGCCTCGAGCATGAGGTCGATACCCTGGTAGCGGGCCAGGTTTCCGGTGAAGATGAGGCGGGACGGCGCATCCGTCGCGGGCGCCGGCCCGTGCGTGTCGAGACGGCACTGCTCGATCCCGTTGGGCACCAGGGTGACCCGGTCCGCCGGTACCGCCCCGCTCTCGATCAGCCTGGTGCGAATCCGCTCCGTGCAGCTCGCCACGTGATCGGCCAGCGGCGGCAGCCACCGGTCGCATTGGACCGCGGCGAGGCGCTTGGCCCACTCGGGCAGACCGAGGCGGTAGGTGGGCAGCTCAGTGGTGAGGAGGGTGTGCGCGTCGAAGACCAGGGGCGCGCTGCTCCGCGCCCACCGCCGGGCCATCCAGCCGACGAGCAGTCCCTCGAAGTGATGCGCGTGAATGACGTCCACCTGCTCGCGCCGGAGCAGGTCCACCAGGGTGCCGGCCAGCATCGGATCGAGCTGGACCAGCTTCCGCAGGTTGGGCCCGGGGAGCAGATCCTGGTAGGTCTCCACCTGACTGATGCGACGGACCCGCACCGACGGATCCACCGCGCCGACGCCGTGGTGGTAGCTGACGACGTGCACCCGGTGGCCGCGGGAGGCCAGCTCCTCGGCGAGGCGCAGGATCCGGATCGGCGTGCCTCGCGGGGCCGGGAACGGACAGGCGGCCACCATCGCGATGGTCCGGCCCGCCGGCGGCGCGCCCACTCCCGGCTCGGCCTGCCAGGTCTCGACTGCTATGCCCGCAGCGGCCACGTCGTCCTTCTCACGCGAAAAGGAAAATGGAAGCGGTCGACCGTCATACCCGGGAATGGGCCGGCCAAGCGCAAGTCCCATACCGATCACGGCGCAGGGCTCCCGCGCCTCACGGCCTCGGAGGGGAGCCGGGCGACGCCGAGCCGGATCAGCGTGCTAAGATGCGCCGGCACGGCATGTTGCGTGCGGTGGCAGCACCCCACTGCAGGGGCGGCGCGGGTGGGGCCCGGATCCACTCCCCCGCCGGCCCCCGCCGGCCGGAGGAAGGTGGTCCGGCACCCTGCCGGACCGCTTCGCAGGGAGAGCGCAACATCATAGGAGCCCGGTTGAGCGCCACGGCCATCGAAGCCCCCCGCCCATGAACCGGTCGGAGACCGGGATCAGGATCGCGCTCGTGGGCGGGAGCCAGCTACTGCAGAAGCTGGTCGGGTTCCTGATCCTCGCGATCCTCACCCGTCACTTCAGCCGCGAGGCGCTGGGGACCTATTTCCTCGCGGTGGCGATCGGCACGATCGCGGCCCAGGCGACCGAGCTGGGCACCGGCCGACACCTCATTCGAACGGTCGCCCGGAACCGGGACGACGCCATCGAGCAGCTCTCCCTCGTGATGTCGCTGCGCCTGCCGCTCATGGTGCTCGCCTTCGTCCTGGTGAACGCGGCCTGTCTCGTCGTCCGGCCTTCCCTCGCCCCCATCCTGCTCGTGGTGTCGCTGTACATCCTGCTCCAGGACCTCCAGTTCACCTTCGCGGCATTCTTCGTGGGCCTCGAGCGCTATCGGATCCGGGTGCTGCTGGACGTGACCGGTCAGGCGATTCTGGCGGCGCTCACGCTCCTTCTCGCCAGCCGCGACGCCAGCCTGCGGTCGCTCCTGTGGGCCTACGTCGGGGCGTACGCGGGGGTCGTCGCGCTGACGACACTGCTGGTGACCCGCCGGTACGGCGCCATCCGGCTCGAGTGGAGCAGGGCGCGCGCGTGGAGCGTGGCGCGACTGTCGCTGCCGATCTTCGGAGTGACGCTGCTCGACACCCTGCACGCGAAGGCCGACACAGTGCTGCTGGGCTTTCTCCGCCCGCTGCCGGAGGTCGCCGCCTACTCGGCCGCCTACCGGCTGTTCGAGGTGTCGCGGCTGGGGATCCGGCCGGTGGCGCTGATCTTCTTTCCGATCTGCGTGGCGGTGGCCGCCCGGCACGACTGGCCCGAACTGCGCCGGCTCTTCGGCAAGCTCACCCGCACCAGTCTCCTCGTCGGCGCGGCGGCGGCCCTGCTGGTGATCGCGGGCGCGGGCCTCATCGTCCCGGCGGTATTCGGGCCGCGCTACCCCGATACCGTGCCGCTGGTCCGCATCCTCTTCCTGGGCACGCCGATGCTGTTCACCGGACTGCTGACGGTGGCGCTGGTGCACACCCTGCATCTGGAACGGCAGGCGATACGGGCGGGGAGCTGGTGCGTGGGCGTCAACCTGCTGCTCAACGCCGCGGCGATCCCGCTCTGGGGCGCGACCGGCGCCGCCGTGGTGTCGGTCGGCACCCAGACCCTGTGGACGGTGTGGCTCGCCCGCGTGGTGCTGGGCCATCTGGACGACGCCGTCCTCCCGGCGGATGCGATGGAGGAGGCGCGCATGGAATCGGTGGAGTAGCCGGCCTCAGTCGAGAAAGCGGGCGCGGACCTCGGGGGCAGGCACCAGGCAGGCTGGTCCGCCGGCCAACAGCCGGTGGCGGTGCCGGGCGATCACGTTGTAGGCCGCATCCCGGAGCGGCCCCGGAATCAGGGCGGCCACCCGGGCCAGGTGCCACCAGCCACCGAGATAACGCGCGATACGCAGGGCGGCCGCCGACCGGGTCAGGACCCGGACAGGCGCGTTCCGTCCGGCGGGCTCCACCCACACCATGGAATCGACCCCGTCGAGCTCCGGGTGAGTGGCCCGGATCCGGGAGCCGAGCTCGCCCTGGAGCGGCGCGAACCGGAGCGTGCCGGCCCGATCGTGGCGGAGCACCAGCTGCACGCTTTCCGCGCAGAACCCGCAGGTGCCGTCGTAGAGGAGCACCGGCCCCGTCACCGCCGGAGGCGCGGTCATTCGGTTAGGCGGAGGCCCTGGTGCGGCCGGACCGGCCGCTGGGCCGCGGGCAGCACTCCCACCTCGACCGCCTTGCGGCGGAACGCGGCGCCGTGATCCACCCGCAGTCCGTTCTCCGCCTGCCACTGGTGCACCATCTCGTGCAGCAGGGTGTGCTCGACCTCGGGCCAGGGATGCCGCGCGATGTGCCGGCGGCTGATGGCGATCTCGAGCGGACGCCCGGTGCGCAGGTCCACGCTCAGCTCGCCCAGGCGGGTCCGCATCCGCCCCGAGAGCCGGATCGGCAGGCTGCCGAGCCGGCTCTCGAAATGCTCCGCGTTGAGCCGGTCGTGGGCCTGGACCAGGCGGTGCAGGACCAGCAGGTCGCCGGGGCGGGGCCGCTCCCGGCGGGTGGCCCTCGGCGCCGACGGCGAGTGCTGCTCGACCGGGAAGTCCAGGAACTCGCGCTCGGCCAGCCGGCGGAGCGCGCGCGGAAGCCTCGGATCCAGGAACCGGACGATCGCGCGCAGCACCCGGTCCGGCGCCCAGGCGTATCCGCGGTGCAGCCGCAGCACGCCGCGGGCGCTGAGGCTCACCATGACGGTGCGGTTGGCGTGGGTCTGCACCTGCTCCACCTGGGTCAGCCCGAGCAGCCGGAGCCGTTCGGGAAGCTGCTCGAGCAGCCGGACGGGGATGCAGGAGTCGCCGGTCACAGCCCCTGGTCTCCGCCGGCCACCGATACCGCCACGCGCGGCGGCCCCGTGCGGGCAAAGGAGTAGGTGTCCGAGCGCAGGAAGCGGCGGGACTGCGGCTCCCAGCGGAAGTGCTGGATGTGCACCGCCCGGCCGTCGATCTTCACCAGGTTGAACACCGACGGGCGCCCGCCGCGGGACCGCGAGCTGTGGGTGCCCGAGGTGCTCACCGCCAGCGCGCCCTCGATCTGTCCCGCGCCCTCCTGGTGGTCGTGGCCGCAGAGGACGACGTCGGCCCCGGTGGCGAGCAGGCGGCGGTGGGCCGAGCGCCATCGGGCCAGGCCCATGCGGCGGGATACGGCCCCGGGCAGCACGTTGTGGTGGAACACCAGCACCCGCGCCGCCTCGGCCGGTGCGGCGGCGAAGATCGCTCCGACCCGGTCGGTCTCCCCCGCGGGCAGGTGCCCCTTCACGGTGATGTCGCGGATGTTCCAGGTCAGCGAGCCCAGCGCGAGGCCGTAGCTGCTCAGCGCGCCCGCGATAACGACCCCGGGCAGCTCCAGGACCGGCGTGAGGTCGCCGAAATAGTGACTGTACTTCCGGTATCTCCGCTCACCGCCGAGGAGCCCGAGGGGGCTCTTCCACCACTCGATGTCGTGGTTGCCCGGCACGATCAGCACCGGCATGTGCGGGCGGATGCGGTTGAGGAACGCGTGGGCGGCCTGGAACTCGCCGTGCCGCGCGCGCTGGCTCAGGTCGCCCGAGACCACCGCGGCGCCGGCGCCGAGGGTGGGCAGGAAGCCTTCCAGCGCCTCGATCTGCGCCAGGTCGGCATAGCCGCCGAAGTGCAGGTCCGACAAATGGGCGATGAGAACGCTGTCGCTCATCCTACCAGACGACGCGCACGCGATAGGTGAGCTGGGCCTCGCCGCGGGGCGGCACCGCCACCCGGAAGCGGGTCAGGGTCGAGGAGACCTTCTCGGCCGGGACGGAGCTGGAGACCACGGTCCACTCCCCGCCCCGCTGCTCGTGCACGTCCACGGTGACCGCGCTGTCGGTGGCGTTCCGGATGGTGACCCGATAGTCCGCGGTGGCGATCGTGCGGATCCCGGCCCGGCTGCTGTCGCGGCGGGTGACGTAGCTGGTCTGCACCCGGCGGGCCGTGAGATCGAACGCAGTGCCGGCGACCAGTCGGAGATCCTCGCCCGGCGCGGTGTGGTCGGTGGCGGCCTCGCCCACGAGCTGCTGCCGGCCGGCGGAGTCGGCCTGATAGATCCGCACCACGCCGCCCGGAAGCGGGCGATCGCCGAAGTCGGACTTGCGGGGGCGCTTGAGGGTGTAGCTCACCTCCACCGGTGCCTCGGTCTCCTCGCCCTGCTGCGGCAGATACCCCCAGTACGGCAGCAGGCCCGGGACCACGTAGTTCCGCTGATACGCCACGCCGACCGGCTCGAAGAGCGCGACGGACGTCGTGAGACCCGGGAGCAGGGTGCTGCGGCCCGGCAGGCTGTACAGGTGGAACTCGCCGACCCGCTGCTCGCCCGCGTACGCATCCGCGGCCACCATCGCCTCCGCGGCCTGGGCCCGCAGCAACGGCTGGGGGGGCGGAACCGGCTTCTCGGCGCGGCCGACCGCGCCTGCGAGAAGCTGCACTTCGGCGTCCTCGGCCCGGAGCGCGTGCGACTGGAGCACCGCGAGGCCGCTCACCCGCGCGTCCCTGGGCCCGAGCACCACCTGGTAGCTGGCCTGCCACGAGGCGCCCTCGGTGAAGTAGCCGAGGCGCAGCCGGTCCAGCGCGCGCCGGCTGTCGAGCTGGAGCGTGGCGGTCGGCTCGGCCACCACCGCCTCGGCCGGGTAGAGGGCGACGCCCGGCGGGGTGAAGCTGACCCTCCCGTCGGGGAGCTGGAGCCGGAGCGGATCGACCCCGAGCACGAGCGCGGTGACCGTGTCCGTGCGGTCGGCCAGCGGCCGGAGGAAGGCGAGCCGGCGGCCCACCGAGCGGCGCAGCACGCTCGCCTCGTCCACCGCGCCGTCGTAGGTGAGCCGGGTGATGGCGACGCCGGAGTCCAGCGAGAACAGGGAGGCGGGGTCCAGCAGGCCGAGCGTCACCCGCTGGGTCGAGGCCCCTTTCGGCACCGGGACCGCGAGGGCGCGCCGGACCAGGACCCGCCCGTCGTTGTAGATCGTGAGCGACACCTGCGCCGCCAGCCGGTCGGCCGCGCCGGCCGAGAGCAGCAGTGCGGCGACGGCGCCAGTGCGCGCCCAGCGGCCGAGCCGCCAGCGTTCCGATCCGGTGCTCGACTGCCCGTCCGCCCGTCTCATTGCATCGTCTCCCGCGCCACGCGTCCCGCCACGCGCCGCACGATGATGTAGGTGGCCACGACCGCGATCCCGCCGTACAACCGGGCCATCGGGTCCGGCGGCATGGTCGTCCCGACGTAGAGGCCCATCAGCACGGTCGCCACCAGGGCGAGGCGGGTGGCGATGCGGGCGGCACGGCGGTCGAGCTCGGCGCGGCAGCGGGCGCAGTACTCACCCCAGGGCAGCCCGGCGACCCGCGAGCCGCATCGGGCGCAGGGGACCTCAGGCGACGCGCCGAGCGACGGCACTCCCGAACTCCGCGGTGGAGGCGGCGCCGCCGAGATCCCGCGTCCGGATGTTGTCCCGCACGATGGTCTCGATCACCGCGGTGCGGATCCGCTCGGCCCGTTCCAGCTCGCCCAGATGGTCGAGCATCATGGCGGCCGCGAGGATCTGGGCCGACGGATTGGCGACGCCCTTGCCCGCGATGTCCGGCGCGCTCCCGTGGACCGCCTCGAAGATCGCTGCCTTGGTCCCGATGTTGGCGCCGGGGGCGAGGCCGAGGCCGCCGACCAGGCCGGAGACCTCGTCGCTCAGGATGTCGCCGAACATGTTGGTGGTCACCATCACGTCGAACTGCTCGGGCCGGAGCACCAGCTGCATGGCCGTGTTGTCCACGATCATGTCGTTCGACTCCAGGCGCCCCTCGTACTCCTTCGCGATCGAGCGCCCCACCTCCAGGAACAGGCCGCTGACCATCTTCAGGATGTTGGCCTTGTGCACGATGGTGACCTTCCGACGCCCGTGCTTGAGGGCGTACTCGAAGGCGTAACGGATGATCCGCTCGCATCCCGCCCGGGTGACGATCGCCATCGACTCGGCCACCGCGCGGGGGTCGTCCCCGATCTGCACGAAGTGCTCGACGCCGATGTACAGCCCCTCGAGGTTCTCCCGCACCAGGACGATGTCCACGTCGTCGAACCGGCCCCCGGGCACGATGGACTTGGCCGGCCGGACGTTGGCGAACAGCTCGAACTCCTTCCGCAGCCCCACGTTCACCGAGCGGAACCCGGTGCCGACCGGGGTGGTGAGCGGGCCCTTGAGCGCGATCCGGTTCTTCCGGATGCTCTCGACCGTGGCGTCGGGGAGCGGCGTGCCGGTGGCCTCCACGGCGGCCATCCCGGCCAGCTCCTCGTCCCAGTGAAAGCGCAGACCGGTGGCTTCGAGGATCTTCACCGTCTGCTCGGTGATTTCGGGGCCGATGCCGTCACCCGGGATCAGCGTGACGTCGCAGGTCATGGGGCGGTGAGATCGATCGGGAGCGCGGCCTCGAGCGCGGCCTGGAGGGCCTGCCCGGGCGCGCCGCCCCGCCCGGTGGCGAGCGAGCGCCAGAGCACCTTGCCGCCCCGGGTGTCCGCCATGACCAGGGTGAGATCCGCGCGCACCCGCCCGTCGGCGTCGCGCCCGAAGCCGAGCGCGGCGGGCACCATCGCCACTCGTCCGCCGGCCACCGCCATGAGGTTGCGGAGCGAGGAGCGGAGCGGGTCGGGGATGTCGCGAAGCTTGGGCGAGCGCAGGAGGGCCTGGCCCATGGCGTCGGGGTCGCCCACGATCCCCGGCGAGCGGCGGGCGAGCTTCCGGAGCGTCGGCGGCAGCACCCACCGCACCTCGGGCGCGCGGCCGGTGAACGCCTCGCCGATGATCGAGTCGGCCCACAGGAGCGCCGTGCGCCGATCGCGATACGGCGCGTAGACGGTGTCGCTCTGGAGCGTGGAGTCGGCGGCGATGAGCGTGAGCGGAATCAGCGCCACCTGCTGCCCGGCCAGCACCTCGGTGGGCACGGTGGGCGTGACCTGCTGCTGCGCGGCTCCCCGCCCGGTCAGGAGCGCCAGCGCGAGCACCACGATGGGGAACGGTTTCACGGCGGGAAAGTAAACCGGTGGGGGCGGGGGGAGGGAGGTGGGGGCGGGACGTGGGCCACCGGCTGTGACAGGGCGGATCAGTACCTCATCCCGAACGAAGTGTCAGTACCTCATCGTCAGTACCTCATCCCGAGCGCAGCGGCAGTACCTCCCGAGCGCAGCGGCAGTACCTCCTCCCGAGCGCAGCGAGGGATCCTGCCGGGACAGGTCCGGAAACCAGTCCACCGCGAGATCGTGCCAGCCCGGATTCGACGACTCGATGAGTCGGATCTTCTTCTCGCGGCGCCAGCTCTTGAGCTCCCGCTCGCGCGCGAGGGCAGCACGCACGTGATCGGTCCATTCGTAATGGACCAACCTGGTGACCCGGTACTCGCGGGGGAAGCCGGCGATGGACCCGGCCTTGTGCTGGTACACCCTGCGAGGCAGGTCCGCCGTTTCTCCGACGTAGAGCACTCGACTGGCGCTGGCCATGATGTACACGTAGCGGCGGGGGTCGGGGGGCACGCGGGCAAGATCCCTCGCTCCGCTCGGGATGAGGTAGGCCGGATCGCGCGGAGGTTGGCTGGTTCGCGCGGAGGTAGGCTGGTTCGTGGAGGTAGGCTGATTCGCGCGGTAGGGAGGCTGGTTCCCGCGGAGATAGGCTGGCTCCCGCCCACGCCACACGCCCGCGGCGCTACTCCAGCGACAACCCCCCGTCCACCACGATCGTCTGCCCGGTGATGTGCCGCGCCGATTCGGAGCAGAGGAAGGAGATCACGTGGGCCACGTCGTCCGGCTCGGCCACCCGGCCGAGGACCGAGCTCTTCTGGGCCCGCTCGATGACCTCGGAGGGGAGCATGCCCATGCGCTCGGTGCGGATGAAGCCGGGAGCCACCGCGTTGACGTTGACGTTGGCCGGTCCCAGCTCGACCGCCGCCGCCCGGGTGAGCCCGAGGAGCGCCGCCTTGCTGGCGGCGTAGTTGGCGACGCCGAACCCCGGACGCTTGGCCTGGTGGGCGCTGACGTTGACGATCTTCCCGTAGTGCTGGGAGCGGAACACCGGCGCCACCGCCCGGATGCAGTTGAAGGCCCCCGTGACGTTGGTCTCCAGCACGTCCCGCCAGGCCGCCTCGCTCAGCCGCCAGAGCGCGCCGTCGCTCGCGATGCCCGCGTTGTTGATCAGGAAGTGGACGCTGCCCAGCTTGGCCTTGGCGTCCTGGACGAACCGCTCGACCGCGTCGCGGTCGCGCACGTCGCAGCGGCAGGCGTGGACCCCGACTCCCATGGCCGTGAGCGCGGTCTCGGTGAGCAGCGCCTGCTCGGTGACGTCCCGGCCGGGCATGTTCACGAAGCAGAAGGCCACGTGGCACCCCAGCTTGCCGAACTCGATCGCGATGGCTCGCCCGAGCCCGGTGGCGCCGCCGGTGACGATGGCCACCTTGCCCTTCCATCCCTTCGTGATCGGCTGGGGCTGCGGCTCCTCGACCGCGGCGCCGCTCGCCTCGGGGGACTCGTACTCCCACGAGGGCCGATGGCCGAACCCGAAGTTTGGCAATGGCATGGAGGTCGAAGCTACGGTCAGATCGGGGGACGGGCAAGGAGCCGCACTCGGGGGGGTCGACCTTCCACCCCTTCACCTTTCACCCTTCACCTTTCCAGCTTTTATTGGTCCCATGCCCCAAAAACTCGCCTGGTTTGTCCTCGCCGCCGCCGGTGCCGGGGCCTGGGGGGTGCTGGCTCTGCACCGCGGCGAGACCATCAGTGCCGCCTGGCTGGTCCTGGCCGCCGTAGGCACCTACTTGGTCGCCTACCGGTTCTACAGCCGCTTTCTGGCCGAGCGGGTGTTCGAGCTCAACGACCGCCGCGCCACCCCGGCGGAGCGGCTGGCCAACGGCCGGGATTTCGTGCCCACCTCGCGCTGGGTGCTGTTCGGCCACCACTTCGCGGCCATCGCCGGGGCGGGCCCCCTGGTGGGGCCGGTGCTGGCGGCCCAGTTCGGCTATCTGCCGGGCACCATCTGGATCGTCTTCGGCGTGGTCCTGGCCGGCGCGGTGCAGGACTTTATCATCCTGTTCGGCTCCATGCGGCGGGACGGCAAGTCGCTGGGCCAGATGGCCAAGGAGGAGACCGGACCGGTGACCGGGCTCCTCGCCATGGTCGCCGTGCTCGCCATCATGGTGATCCTGCTCGCCGTGCTCGCCCTGGTGGTGGTGAATGCGCTGAAGGACAGCCCCTGGGGCGTGTTCACCATCCTCTGCACCATCCCCATCGCCCTGCTGATGGGCTTCTGGATGAAGGTCTGGCGCCCGGGCCGGACCATCGAGGCCTCGCTCGGGGGCGTGGCCCTGCTGATGCTCGCGCTGGTCGGCGGCCGGCACGTGGCCGAGTCGCCGACGCTGGCCCCCTGGTTCACCCACTCGGGGCTCACCATCGCCTACGGGATGATCGCGTACGGTTTCCTGGCGAGCGTGCTCCCGGTCTGGATGCTCCTCTGCCCCCGCGACTATCTCTCCACGTTCATGAAGATCGGCACGATCCTGCTGCTGGCCCTCGGGATCCTGCTCCTGCTCCCGCCGCTCAAGATGCCGGCGGTGACCCCGTTCATCGACGGCAGCGGGCCGGTCTTCGCCGGCAAGCTCTTTCCCTTCGCGTTCATCACCATTGCCTGCGGCGCGATCAGCGGGTTCCACGCGCTCGTGGCCTCGGGCACCACGCCCAAGATGCTGACCCGGGAAAGCGACGCGCGGCTCATCGGCTACGGCGGTATGCTGATGGAGTCGTTCGTGGCCGTGATGGCGATGTGCGCCGCCGCGGTACTCGACCCCGGCGTGTACTTCGCGATGAACGCACCGCTCGCCACGCTGGGGGGGAGCGCCGAGTCGGCCGCGGAGGTGATCCGTACCTGGGGGTTCAGCCTGGCGCCCGGACAGATGGATGCCCTGGCGGCCGCCGTGGGGGAGAAGACCCTGCTCGCGCGCACCGGCGGCGCGCCGTCGCTGGCGGTCGGCATGGCCCAGATCTTCAGCGGCGCCTTCGGCCAGGGACTGATGGCGCTGTGGTATCACTTCGCCATCATGTTCGAGGCGCTCTTCATCCTCACCACCGTGGACACCGGGACCCGGGTCGGGCGCTTCATGCTCCAGGAGCTGGCGGGCCACCTCTGGGCGCCGCTCGGCCGCACCTCCTGGTATCCCAGCATCGTGTTCGCCTCGGCGCTGGTGGTGGCCGGATGGGGCTATTTCCTGGTACAGGGGGTTCTCGATCCGCTCGGGGGGATCAACTCGCTCTGGCCCCTGTTCGGGATCAGCAACCAGCTCCTCGCGGCAGTGGCGCTCTGCGTCGGAACCACGATCCTGATCAAGGCGGGCAAGGCGCGCTATGCCTGGATCACGCTCCTGCCCCTCGCGTGGGTGCTGGTGGTAACGCTGACCGCCGGATGGCAGAAGGTGTTCGCCGACGATCCGCGCCTCGGGTTCCTGGCCCACGCGGCCGTAACGGCCGAGCAGATCGCCGCCGGCGCGATGGACCCCGAGCGGGGCGCCCGGCTCATCTTCAACGACCGACTCGACGCGGCCGTCGCCGTCGTGTTCATGGTGGTGACGCTGCTGGTGGTGCTGGCCTCGGCGCGGGAGTGGGTCCTGGTGCTCACCCGGCGCAAGCCGGCCGTGGTGAAGGAGAGCCCGTTCGTGGAGACGGCGTATGCCGGGTAAAGCGGCGCGACTGACGGCCTCGCTGGCCGGCGCCTGGCACGCACTGGTCGCCCGGCTGCCCGTGCCGCCTGCACGCCTCCTCCGCCAGGTGGCCGGGATGCCCGACTACGCCGCCTTCGTCGAGCACCTGCGCCGGTGTCATCCCGAGCGGACGGTCCCGTCCGAGCGCGACTACTTCGACGCCTTCCTCAGGGCCCGGTACGGAGACGGGCCCAGCCGCTGCTGCTGACCTCGTTCCATCACCTCAACTCCCGCAGCCAGTCGGTCAGCCAGCGGCCAGTCCGCGAGATCACCGCCGAGCTGTCGTTCGCCAGGAAATCGTACCCGCCCCTTCCGAGACGCGGGTCCCGGTAGCTGCCGAGCTTCCGCGCCCGCTCCCGGGCCTCGAGCAGCGCCGCCAAGCTCGAGCGAGTGCCGATCCAGAGCAGGCCGTCCGACGCCCGCGTCCCGAACCGGGCGGGCACGCCGAAGCTGTCGGGGGCGGCGTACACCCGGGCCAGCAGAGGTATCGAGGCGGTGTCCGACGAGAAGCTGAGCAGGGTGAGCCAGCGGACCTTGAGCTCGGGACCGGGCGCGGCCAGAAAGCGGGCGCGGAGCGAGTCCGGGGCGCCGGCGCCCAGTCTCCCCAGCACCCAGGCGTCGCCCACGTCGTAGTCACCCTCCGGCACCTTGGCGAGCAGCTCGCCCAGCACGGGGGCATCGCCCCGGGTGGCGCGCTCGCGCTCCAGCATGACCGCGTGGAGCGGCGGGAGCAGATCGCCGGGATTCTGCCCCGGCGGGGCCGTCACCTCGCCGCCCTCGATGCTTCGGGTCAGTCGTGCCGCACTGTCGGCATAGGCCGGGTCCCGCAGCTCGGCCAGCCGCGTCAGCGCGAGGTGCGCATCGTTCCAGGGCGCGCGGTTGCCGAGCGCCGCGCGCACCCGCTCCCAGAGCGCCCCGGGGCGCCGCTCGCGCAGCACCGCGAGGGCGGAATCGGCGGCGGGCGTGCCGGGCCGCAGTCCCTCGTGCAGCTCGGAATAGGTCGAGCGCCCGGGCTCATCCACCCGGATGAGCACCTGGGCCGCGCCCTCGTCCGCGACGGCGAGGGAAAGCCACAACATCGCCGCGATGGCGGTGTTCCTCATGATTGTTCTCCTTGTCCTCGGCGCGGGGCGGCTGCCAGCCACACCGCCGTGGCCAGCACCACCCCTCCGGCCGACGCGGCGAGCGCCCGCCCGCCGCCCCACTCCTGATACAGCGCGCCGAACAGCAGGCCGGCCGGCAGCGCCATCAGCCCGATCAGCGCGTGATACACACCGAAGCCTCGTCCGGTCCGGACCGGCGCCAGCCGGGCGACCAGCGCTCGCTCGGCCGACTCCGTGAGGCCCGCGACCAGTCCCAGCAGCAGAAACGCCGCGATGGCGAGCCCGGCCGAGAGGTCGCGAGCGAGGCTCGCCGCGACCCCGGCAAAGAGCGCGCCACCGGCCGCGATGGTGTTTCTGGGACCCAGATGATCGGAGAGCCATCCGCCGGGATAAGAGCTGCCGCTGCGCACCACGTGCAGGCCGGCCCAGACCAGCGGCACCGTCGCGACGCCCACGCCGAGATCCTGGAGGCGGAGGATGAGCAGGGCCTCGGGTAGGCGGAAGAGGGCCAGGGCGGCCAGCGCGCCGACCGGCGCCCAGAACACGCGTCCCACTGCGTCGCCCTGTGGCAGCACCGTCGCGGCCGCGGGTCGCTCGGAGTCGTCGCGCAGGACGGCGGCGAGGATCACGAACGCGACGACCCCGGGGACGATGCTCCAGGCGATGACGCTTCGGACTTCGGCGCCGGCCGTCAGGAAGTACCAGGCCGCCAGTGACCCCAGCACCGCACCGAAGTGGTCGGCGCCCCGGTGAAACCCGAAGGCGCGGCCGCGCTGGGCCTGGGGGGTGAGCGCGGCGATGAGGGCATCGCGGGCCGGCGTGCGGATGCCCTTGCCGGCCCGGTCCACCACCCGCAGCGCCACCACCTGCCAGGCCGCGGCCGTGGCCGAGATGAGCGGCCGGACCAGCACCGCCGTGGCGTAGCCCAGCAGGATCAGCGGGCGGCGCCAGCGCGGCCGGTCCGCCAGACGGCCGCTCGCCACCTTGAGCGCGGCAGAGGTGAGATCCGCCGCCCCGTCCAGCGCACCGAGCGCGAGCGCGCCCCCGCCCAGGGTGCCGACCACGAAGGCCGGCAGCAGCGGGTACACCATCTCGCTCGCGAAGTCGTTGAACAGCGAGACGAGAGAGAGCGCCTTGACCTTCCCCGGTACCGCCGGTACGGCCGCCGTCACGCCGGCCGGGGCACGGGGACGAAAACATCGAGCGCGCGCGGCAGCACCCGGAAGCGCGCCGGCGTCGTGCCGCCGATCTCGCCGTCCACGTCGATCGCCCGAGGCCTGCGGGTGACCACCTCGAACTCCTGGGCCCGGAGCGACTCGACCAACGGCTTCTCGGCCTGGCGGCCCCGCTTGAGGGCCGGGGCGAGTGCCAGGAGCTGCCACCAGTGGCGCACCTCGAGCGAGTAGAGGTCGAGGCTGGCGTCGTCGATGGTGGCGTCCTCGGCGACGGTGAGCGCGGTGCCGTAGTAGCGGCCGTTGCCGATCACGATCTGCACCGTGCGGGAATCCCGGGTGCCGCCGGCCCAGGCGATCCGGGCGTGGAATGGGCGGGTGCGGCGGAGCACCCTGAGCGCCGTGAGCGCGTAGGCGAGCGGCCCCCAGCGCCGCTTGCTCTCGGCGGAGAGCTCCTCGGTGATCCGGACGCTGAGCCCGATGCTGGCGGTGGTGAAGAAGTAGCGGCCGTTCACCCACCCCAGGTCGATGCGGCGCCGGTGGCCCTGGGCGATGACCTCGCAGGCCTCCAGCGGGTCGGTCGGGATCCCGAGGGTTCGAGCCAGGTTGTTGGCCGTGCCCAGCGGGATGATGCCGAGCGGCAGCCCGGTCTCGACCAGGCCCTGCAGGGCGAGGTGCAGGGTGCCGTCCCCACCGCCCACGATCACCCGGTCCACCTCGGCCCGGTGCCGCCGCACCTGGTCGGCCACCTGGTCGGGCTTGCCCACCTGCTCGAGGAGGTGCGCGATCCCGAGCGACTCGAGCCGGGCGACGACCTCCTCGCAGCCCTCACCACCGCGGCGGGCACCGGGATTGATCAGGACCAGGGCTCGGGAGGGCATCGCTGGAAGGTAGCATGTATGTTTGTCGCCATGTCCGCAGAGCCCGCCCGGTTTCACGAGTCCAATCTCTGGTCCACCCCCATCCGCGATCTCGGCCTCACCATCGCAGGCACCCGCCTGGAGCCGATCGTGCACGAATTCGAGGACGAGCTCGCCCGGGCGGGCCTCACCCGGGTGCGGCCGCGCTTCTATCTCTCGACCGAGTGGGGGGTACCCTTCGAGACGATCGCCGTCGCGATCCCGTTCTACCTGGCGCGTCCGGATCTCACCGCGCTGCACGCGGAGCGGGTGGGGCTGGTCGAGGGGTTCGACCGGGCCGACATCCTCCGCTACCTGCGGCACGAGATGGGGCACGTGGTGAACTACGCCTACCGCCTCTATGACGAGGAGGAGTGGGTCAAGCAGTTCGGCAGCATCACCCAGCCGTACAATGAGGAATACCGCCCGGAGCCGTTCAGCCGGCGCTACGTTCGCCACCTGCCGGGGTGGTACGCCCAGAAGCACCCGGACGAGGACTGGGCGGAGACCTTCGCCGTCTGGATGACCCCGGGGCTCGACTGGCGGGCCGAGTACGGCGCCTGGCCGGTGGCCTGCGCCAAGCTGGCGTACTGCGACCGGACCATGACCGAGCTCCGGCAGCGGGATCCGGTGGTCACCAGCGCCGAGCTGGACGAGGACGTGGCGGAGATCGAGTACTCCCTCGACCACTATTACCGGATCGAGACTCCGGCCTTCGGCGAGACGCCGGGCCTCGACGGCGCCTTGCGGGCCATCTTCGAGGATCTAGGCGGGGCGGAGGGCATGTCGCTGGAGGAGCCCCTCGTGCCCGCGGCGGATCTGATCCGGCGGCTGGAACCGGCGCTGCTGGGGAACGTCTTCCGCTGGACGGGGCATTTCCCCGAGCGGACGCGGGTGCTGGTCCGCTACCTGGCCGAGCGCGCCGCCCAGCTCCGGCAGGGGTACGCCGCCAACCGGGAGCAGGCGGCGATCGTCGCGGTAACGACGCTGGTCACTGGGCTGGCGATGAATCACGTGCAGCGGGGGAGTTATCTGCCGTGAGGGGGGGCGGGGGGC
>DASUSR010000192.1:0-2543 GCA_036375015.1 Gemmatimonadales bacterium | reverse complement strand
CGTCTCCAGCACCGCGGCCGGGGCCGGCAGGCGGTGGGCGAAGAACCGGCTCACCGCCGACAGCCAGGCGCTGACCACGAGGGACGCCATCAGCAGCAGCCCGATGCCGACGACGAGCCCGAAGGCCCAGAAGCGTTCCCGCACGATCGTGAGGATCGTGCGACCCGGGCGGGACGTGACGCCCCAGATCGTGTTGAGCGCATCCTGCAGCTCGCCGAACACCCACCATAGCCCGAGGACGAACGTGACCACGGCGACGAGGGTCACCCCGGTCCCCTGCTCGCGTGCGCTGACCAGGGTGGCCTCGATGGCTTCGGCGGCTGTCCGTCCGATGAGCGTCTCGATCTGCTCGACGATACCGCCCTGGGCGGCCTCCTGGCCGAGCACGAGGCCGCTGACCGCGATGAGGATCACCAGGCCCGGAGCCAGGGCGAAGATCGTGTAGAACGCCAGCGCCGCGCCCAGTCGCTGCGCTCCGTCCCTGTACCACTCGCTCGCGGTGTCCCGGAGCAGCGCCCAGAGTTGTCCCACGCATCATCCCCGCCGGGAAGAGTCGATCCATCGGACTGCATCACGGGCGCCCGAGCTCGTCGACGCCATTCGCCAGGGTACAACACCCTGGCCGTCACGTCCGGGGTGAAGCGCTGAACCGTCGCGGCCGCGCCCCACCGGGGGAGGCCGGCCGGCGTGTTCTGCCCGAGGAGCTACCGCCCGTGCAGGTGGCGAGTCGGCGACCCGGGGGGCAGGGCTATCGCCCCTGGGAGGCCACCTGCCCGTACGGGATGTTCGTGTAGACCACCGTGCCGTCGCGTCGCGCCAGCCGTTGCACGTCGCGGCCTGACGACCGGGACCACGCGCCCGGCGTCCGGTAGAGGCGAAGCACCTGGGCCACGTACTGCCGGGTCTCCGGGTACGGCGGCACGCCGCGGTACGCCACCACCGGCCGCGCGCCGGCGTTGTAGGCGGCGACGGCCAGCCGCAGGTCGGAGCGGAAGCGCATCATCATCGCCCGCAGGTGACGGGTGCCGGCGTGGATGTTCTCACGCGGGTCGAAGGGATCGCGGACTCCGAGGATGGCCGCGGTCTCCGGCATCAGCTGCATGAGCCCCTGCGCGCCGCTTCGAGAGACCGCGCGATGGTCGAAGCCCGACTCCACCGTGATGACCGCCCAGATCAGCCGCTCCGGCACCCCGTACAGTGCCGAGGCCTCAGCAATCTCGCGCCAGTAGGCCCTGGAGTTGCGAGCGGGTGCCCGCCGTGATGCAGCCGACGGGCGGGGCTTGTACCCCACCCGCTGGTACGCAGCATCTCGGGCGCGCTCGAGGCTCGCGCTTCGATCCGACGTCGTCCGCATCTCGGCCCCGGCGGAGGTCGCCGCCGCAACCATGCTGCTGACGCCCAGCGCGATCAGCCAGAGGCCCCTGGAGCTCGTCATGGGGCTTCTCAGGGCAAATCCGATACCGGACCCAGAAGACCCGGAATCTCGGCAGGTTACAGCGCCAGTGTCAGGAATCCGCATGGCGCGGCTCTTACCGGGATGGATGATTCTTGAACCCCGGGCTGCACACTGCTCCCCGGGCAACGGGGGCCTCGACGACCGGCGGCACCCGGCCGCTCCACGGCTGGGCGGCCTCGAACGCGGCGGCGGCGCGCAGCACGGCGGCCTCGCCCCGGCGCTTGCCGACGATCTGAAGCCCCACCGGCAACCCGGCCCGCGTGAAGCCGCACGGGATCGAGATCGCCGGCAGACCCAGCACCGAGAAGGCGTAGGTCAGGTGCGAGCGCTGCATCGCCTTGCCGACCGGCTTGCCGTTCACCTCGAGGATGTGCGGGTGCTCGATCGGGAAGGCGGGCACCGCCATGGTCGGCGTGAGCCAGACGTCGCGCGTGTCCAGGAACTCGCGCACACGGTGCCACTGGCGGGTGCGTCGCAGCTCGCCCTCGGCGATCTCGCGCGAGGACAGGGCCAGTCCCGCCTCGGTGTTCTCGACCAGACCGGCCTGCAGCACCGCGCGGTGCTCGAGGAGCTTGTCGGCGTGGCGGGCCACCATCAGCAGGCCGCGGGTGAGGCGGACGATCTCCGGCACGTCGCTCATGTCCGGGCAGGCCGCCTCCACCCGGGCGCCCAGCGAACGGAACACGCTCACCGCCTGCTCGACGAGCGCCCGTACCTCGTCGTCGACGAGCACGAGCCCACCCAGGTCGATGCTCCACGCCACGCGCCAGCCCTTCACCGACGGCGCCCGCACCGCCGCCGCGAGCTGGCGAGTGTCCACCTCGTAGGACAGTGGTGCCCGGTCGTCGGGACCCGCCATCACCGAGAGCATCAGCGCGGTGTCGGCGACCGTACGGGCCATGGGGCCCTCGACCGAGTAGGAGTCCCAGGCCAGCGCCGAGGGGTAGCGCGGGATGAGCCCGGGCGTGGTGCGAAAGCCAATCACGCCGCAGAAGGCGGCCGGACCGCGGAGCGAGCCGACCAGATCAGTGCCCTCCGCGAGCGGGACCATGCCGGTGGCGAGCGCCGCGGCCGAGCCGCCGCTGGA
>DASUSR010000191.1:0-3967 GCA_036375015.1 Gemmatimonadales bacterium | reverse complement strand
CGGCGGCACTCAGGAAGGGGCATCGCATGACCGAGGTCGAGACCACTGGCCGGACCGTCGTGGGGATGTTCGGCAGCCCTGCCCGGGCGGAGGCAGCCATTCGGGACCTCCTGGACTCGGGCTTCACCGACGAGCGCATCGGCGTCGCCATGCAGGACGAGTCCGAGCGGCGCGATCTGGTGGAAAGCACCGGGGCGAAAGCGGCAGAAGGGGCGGCCACCGGCGCCGTCAGCGGCGGGGTGGTCGGCGGGCTCATCGGCCTGCTCGGCTCGATCCTGGTCCCCGGGCTGGGACCGATCGTGGTGGGAGGCGTCCTCGCCTCGGCGCTCACCGGCGCCGGTGTGGGCGCGGCCGCCGGCGGGGTGATCGGCGCGCTGATGGGTCTCGGCGTGCCGGAAGAGGACGCCCGGCACTTTGATCGCGGGCTCCGCACGGGCGCGGTGCTCGTCACGGTGCAGGCCGGGTCCAGGACCGAAGACGCGGTCGCCATCCTGGAGCGGCACGGCACGGACCTCGGCCCGGGCGCGGCGCGTTACCAGCGCACCGGCGGCTAGCCCGGACGCTTCGACGCGGAACGGGGGGAGGGCGCATGGCGCTCTCCCCCCGTTCGCTTGCAGATTGGGGCGCTGGCTCTCGGCTTCTCCCAAGGAGTTTTCGTGCGAGCGATTCGCGTGCATGCCCCCGGCGGCGCCGAGGCACTGCGGCTCGAGGACGTGCCGGTGCCTACCCCGGGTCCCGGCCAGGCGCTGATCCGGGTCGAGGCGGCGGGAGTCAACTTCATCGATGTCTACCACCGGACCGGACTGTACCGGCAGCCGCTTCCTCTCACCCTGGGCAGGGAGGCCGGGGGAACCGTCGAGGCCGTGGGACCCGGTGTGGACACGGTGCAGCCCGGTGACCGCGTCGCATCCGAGAGCGTCGTCGGCGCGTACGCGGAGTTCGCGGTGGTGCCCGTGGACCGCCTGGTCCCGCTCCCGGACCGGGTCAGCGCCAGGCTCGGTGCCGCGGTCATGCTGCAGGGACTCACCGCCCACTATCTGGTCCGCGCCACCTATCGGCTCCACCGTGCGGATGCCTGTCTGGTGCACGCGGCGGCGGGCGGGGTGGGACTGCTCCTCTGCCAGATGGCCAGCCGGCTGGGCTCGCAGGTGATCGCCACGGTCTCGACCGACGAGAAGGCCGAGCTGGCGCGGGAGGCGGGCGCCGCCGAGGTGATCCTGTACACCAGAGAGGATTTCGTCCCGGTCGTTCGGCGGCTCACCGGGGGAGCCGGCGTGCAGGTCGTGTACGACTCGGTCGGCCGGACCACCTTCCACAAGAGCCTCGAGTGCCTAGCTCCTCGAGGAACGATGGTCCTCTACGGCCAGTCCAGCGGGCCGGTCGAGCCGTTCGATCCCCAGATCCTCAACCAGCGCGGGTCCCTCTTTCTCACCCGCCCCAGTCTGGGCCACTATACCGCCACGCGCCAGGAGCTGCTGGAGCGCGCGGCCGAGGTTCTCGGGGATGTGGCCGACGGGTCGCTCCGGGTGCGAATCGGCCGGGAGCACCCGCTGGCAGAGGCGGCCGATGCCCACCGGGAGCTCGAGAGCCGTCGCACGACCGGCAAGGTCCTGCTGCTGCCGTGACCGAAATGGCGCCCGCGCTGGTCTCGACCGAGTGGCTCGCCGGTCGGCTGGGCCGGCCGGGGCTCGTGGTGGTGGACGGGTCTTGGTACCTCCCTGGCAGCGGTCGTGATCCCGGGGTGGAATACCTCGCCTGCCACATCCCCGGCGCGGTGTTCTTCGACGTGGACGCGACCAGCGACCGGTCTTCTCCCCTGCCGCATATGCTGCCGACACCCGAGGCGTTCGCGGAGCGGATGGGCTCACTCGGCATCGGCGACGCTGACCACGTGGTGGTCTACGATGGCTCGGGCGTCAATCTCAGCGCCCCGCGGGTCTGGTGGACCTTCCGGACGATGGGCCACGACGCCGCGTCCGTGCTCGACGGCGGCATCGGCAAATGGATCGCGGAGGGCCGGCCCTGCGAGCCGGGGCCCGTACGCCGGCGGTCGGCGCACTTCACCTGCCGGCCCCGGCCGGATGCGGTGCGCGACCTCCCCGCGGTGCGCGAGGCGCTGGCGCGCGGCACCGAACAGGTGGTGGACGTGCGTTCGGCCGGACGATTCGCCGGCAGCGAGCCCGAGCCGCGCCCGGGGCTTCGCGGCGGTCACATGCCCGGCAGCCGGAGCCTGCCGTTCCAGGAGCTGGTCGGACCGGACGGTACACTCCTGCCGCCGGAGAGGCTTCGGGCTCGCGTGGCCGCGGCCGGCATCGATCCGGCGCGTCCCGTCATCGCCAGTTGTGGCAGCGGCGTGAGCGCCTGCGCCCTGGTGCTCGCTCTCCACCGGCTCGGGCGCGAGGACGTGGCGGTCTACGACGGCGCGTGGGCCGAATGGGGCGCGCGGGAGGACACCCCGGTCGCCACCGGGCCGGCGAGGTGAACTCGCCACGTTCGGCAGGTACCGGATGCCTGGTGCTCTTCCTGCTCCCTTTCATGGGCTTCGGCCTGTTCGCCGGGGTTCAGGCGGCCCGCCACGCCGCCACAGGGGACTGGCAGCAGGCCGGCTTCTTCGGCCTGTTCGCGCTGGTCTTCGGCGGTGTCGGCTTCGGCGGTCTCGCGGCCGTCTCGGCCGGGCGGCGCCGGCTGGCGGAGCGGGCGGCGCTCGAGGCGCGGCATCCGGACTCACCCTGGCTCTGGCGTGCCGACTGGGCCGCGGGCCGCATCGAGGACAGCAACCGCGGTACGATGTGGGCCGCCTGGGTCTTCGCGGGGTTCTGGAACCTGATCAGTCTGCCCTCGGCCTGGTTCGCCCTGCGCGCCGCGCTCGACCAGGGCCGGAAGGCCGCCCTGCTGGCCCTGCTCTTTCCCCTGGTCGGTGTGGGCCTCCTCGCGTGGGCGGTGCGCGCCACCCTGCGATACCGGCGCTATGGCGTCTCGGTGCTCGAGCTGAGCCGGGGACCGGGCGTCGTGGGGCACTCGCTTGCGGGAGTGGTGCGTACCACCTCGCCGCTGCGACCCGTGGACGGGTTCCGGGTGCAGCTCGTCTGCATCCGCCGGGTCACCCGCGGCTCGGGGAAGAACCGTTCGACCTCGGAGCGGGTGCTCTGGGAGGAGGACCGCCGGGTGCAGGGTGAGCCCGGCCGCACCGCCCAGGGGATGAGTATTTCGGTTCCGTTCTCGTTCGCCATCCCGGCCGACGCCGAGCCCTGCGACGACTCCGATCCGCGCGACAGTGTGCTCTGGCGCCTCCGGGCCGAGGCGAGCATGCCCGGTGTGGACTACGAGTCCACCTTCGACGTCCCGGTGTTTCGCACCGCGGCGAGCGACACCCCGGCTTCCGGGAGCGAGCCGGGCACTCCGGAAGAGCCCTACCTCCCCGCGGACTACCGGCAGCCTCCGCAGTCCCGGATTCGGGTGACCACCAACCGGCGCGGTACCGAGGTCCATTTCCCCGCGGCGCGCAATCCGGGCGCCGCCGCCGGTGCGACGGCGTTCCTCGCGATCTGGGTCGGGGCGATCGCGCTGATGCTGGGCCTGGGCGCGCCCATCCTGTTCGTGATCGTCTTCGGGCTGTTCGGGCTGCTCATCCTGTGGGGCGTGCTCGAGCTGTGGCTGCGGGTGACGCGGGTGACGGCGGAGCCGGGCAGTCTGGTGCTGGCGAGCGGCTATCTGTCTCCCGTCCGGGAGCGTCGCTTTCCGGCGGTCGAGATTCGCGGATGTGCGCGCCCGGATCGGAATGCAGGCGGGCGGTACGCCCTACTACGATCTGGTCGTGGTCCGCCGCGACGGCAGGACCACGGCCGCCGCGCACGGCATCCGCGACAAGCGCGAGGCCGAGTGGTTCGCGGCGGCCCTCAAGCGGGCCCTCGGCCCGGACTGATCCCGCGACTCAGAGCCTGGTGCCGCCCGAGGGCCGGCCCATCAT
>DASUSR010000190.1:0-7359 GCA_036375015.1 Gemmatimonadales bacterium | reverse complement strand
AGCTCTCCCGCCGTTACCCACCGGATCCTGACGAGCCGCGGGGCGTGCTCAGCGTCTATCTCACCGGCGCTCCATTGCTCGTGCCCGAGGTGACCGAGGAGATGCTGCTCCAGACCGCCCGCGATCCGGAGCACCTGCGGCTGCTCCGGCAGATGGGACCGACCAGCGCGCTCGTGGTCCCCCTGACCGCCCACGACCGCCGGCTCGGCGCCATCTCACTCGTGACCGCCGAGTCGGGGCGACGGTACGGCAAGGAGGAGTTGACGCTGGTCGAGGAGCTGGCGGGGCGCGCCGCGCTCGCGGTGGAGCACGCCCGGCTCTACCTGGCCGAGCAGAGTGCGCGCGCGGCCGCCGAGGCTGCCGCCGAGCGCTCGGCCCGGCTGCTCGCGCTCACCTCAGCGCTCGCCACGGACCTCACCGCCAGGGAGGTCGCGGCCACGACGCTCGCCCAGGCGCTCCCCGCCCTCGGCGCACGGGCCGGCTCCTTCTTCCTGGTGTCGGCCGGCAGTGATGCCCTCGAGATGGTGCAGTGCGAGGGGTACCCCGCGGACGTCGTGGAGCAGTGGCGCCGAATTCCCCTGCAGGGTGCGATCCCGCTCGCCGACGCGGTCCGGACCGCCGCCCCGATCTTCCTCCAGGACCGACCCGACTGGGCCGAGCGATACCCGCACCTCGAGTCCGCCCGCGCCCGGACCGACGCACGCGCCATCGCCGCGGTGCCGCTGATCTCGCATGGCCGCGCCATCGGCGTGATAGGCCTGTCGTTTCCCGGCGCGCGGCTGTTCAGCCCCGACGACCGCGAGTTCATCCTCATCCTCGCCGGCCACTGTGCCCAGGCGCTCGACCGGGTGCTCGCCACGAACGCGCTGCAGGAGAGCGAGGCCCGGTTCCGCACCGTGGTGGAGTCGGGCATGCTGGGCATCGCCTTCTGGGACGGGGAGCGGGTCACCGACGCCAACGATGAGCTGCTCGAGCTCCTGGGATACGACCGCGCGGACCTCCTGGCGGGGCGCATCCGGCACGGCGTGCTCACCCCGCCGGAGTACGAGCCGGCCGACCACCGCGCCCTCTGTGAGTGCCTGGACCACGGCACCTGCGCCCCCTACGAGAAGGAGTTCCTCCGCAAGGACGGCTCCCGTGTGCCGGTGCTGGTGGGGGGCAGTCTCCTGGGCGGCGACCGGACCCGCGGCGTGTTCTTCGTGCTCGACCTCACCGCCCGGCGGCGGGCGGAGGCCCAGGTCCAGGCGGCGCAGCGGATGGAGGCGGTGGGCCGCCTCGCCGGGGGCGTGGCGCACGAGATCAACAACGCCCTCCAGGGGGTGCTCGGCTTCACCAGCTTCGTGCGCCGCTCGCTCGCGCCCGGCGATCCGCGGCTGCGCGACGTCGCCGAGATCGAGCGGGCCGGCACCCGCGCCGCCGACATCACCCACCAGCTCCTCGCGTTCAGTCGCCGCCAGGTGCGGCAGCCGACCCACTTGGACGCGGCCCGGATCGTGGCCGAGTTCGCGCCCATGCTGCAGCAGGCGCTCGGTCCGGAGCGCGAGATGGCGCTCGAGTCCCTGGCGGGCGCGCCGGTCCATGCCGACCGCGGCCAGCTCGAGCAGGTGCTGCTCAATCTCACCCTGAACGCGCGCGACGCGGTCCCCTCGGGCGGCCGGCTCATCATCGGCGTGGATCGGGTGGCGGTGGGGGCGGACCTCGCGGCGGCGGCACAGTCGGGGGACGAGGCGGAGCACCCGCCGCCCGGGGAGTACGTGCGGATCGAGTTCCGTGACACGGGCACCGGCATGACGCCCGAGGTGCGTGAGCGGATCTTCGAGCCCTTCTTCACCACCAAGGAGCCGGGCAAGGGCACCGGGCTCGGCCTGTCGGTGGTCTATGGCATCGTTCGGCAGAGCGGCGGCTTCATCACGGTGGAGACCGAGCCCGGCCGCGGCTCCACCTTCCGCATCCACCTTCCCGCGGCGGCGGCGGAGTCGGACGTGCCGGAACCGCAGGCGCTGCCGCCGGCCGGCGGCAGTGAGACCGTGCTCGTGGTGGACGACGAGCCCAGCGTGCTGGCGGTGGCGAGCCGGACGCTGGAGGAGGCGGGCTACACCGTGCTGACGGCCCTCAACGGCCAGGACGCGCTCCGGACGCTGGCGCGGAGGGCGGACGTCGCGCTGGTGCTCTCGGACATCGTGATGCCGGTGCTGGGCGGGGCCGAGCTGGCCCGGCGCCTGGCCGCCGAACGGCCCCGGCTCCCGCTTCTCTTCACCTCAGGGCACCCCGAGAGCAACGGCCGCCCCACCGACCGGCCCGACGCGCGGGTGCTCTTCAAGCCCTTCGGCCCCGACGAGCTGTTGCGCGCGGTGCGGGAGACGCTGGACGCCCCCGGATCGCCGCCGCACTCCTGAGCACGGGACCGCGGCCCGCCTCACGTCCCCCCGCGTTCCATCCGCCGCAGCTCCGCATCCTGCACGCCCGACAACGTCACCAGCGCCGTCACCGCCCCGATCAGCGCGAGCTGCATGTCCCACTGGGTGTCCCACACGTCGCCCTGGGTACCGAGGAAGTCGGTCGCCGCCTCGCCGCTCGCCAGCGCGGTCCAGAACTCGATCAGCTCGTAGAACGCGCTGAACGCCAGGCAGAAGCACACCACCAGGAACGGCAGCCAGCGGCTCCCCCGCAGCGGCGAAGCGCGCAGGAACACCTCGCGTGCCAGCATGGCCGGAATGAAGCCCTGGGCGAAGTGCCCGATACGGTCGTAGTGATTGCGGGCCAGCCCGAAGGTCTCCTGCATCCAGAAGCCGAACGGGACCTGCGCGTAGGTGTAGTGCCCGCCCACCATCAGGATGACGGCATGGACCCAGACCAGCGTGTACACCAGCCGGGTGAAGCGGAACCTGGGAAACAGATAGATCAGGATGGGGACCCCGATCAGCACCGGAGCGACCTCGAGCCACCAGGTGAACCGGTCGTGGGGCCCGATGCCGGACCAGACCAGGACCGCGACCAGGGTGACCAGCAGAAGCAGCTCGTACCGCATCGATCTCGTGTCCATGCGGGCTCCGGGGCGGAGAGGTCGAGTGTGCGGGGCTCAGTCGGCGAACGGCACGTCCACCGTCATCCCGTCGCGCGCGATGACGGTGTGGGGAAAGATCGCGAGCGCCTCGCCCAGCAGCTCGGCGGCGTCGCGGGAATAGCGGGGGCTGATGTGGGTCAGGACCAGCCGACGCACGCCGGCCTCCAGCGCGATCCGGGCGGCCTCGGCCGCGGTGGAGTGCCCCGTCTCCCGGGCCCGCTCCAGCTCGTCGCCGCCGAAGGTGGCCTCGTGGATCAGCAGGTCGGCGCCGCGGGCCGCCTCGGCGAGCGCCAGGTGCGGACGGGTGTCGCCGGAGTAGACCACCGTCCGGCCGTGGCGCGGCGCGCCGACCAGATCGGCCGGCGCGATGGTCCGCCCGTCCTCCAGGATGATGGTCTCTCCCTTGTGCAGCCGGCCCCAGAGCGGGCCTTCCGGGATGCCGAGCGCGCGGGCGCGCTCCGGATTGAAGCGGCCGAGGCGGATGTGCTCCGCCAGGGCGTATCCCACCGTGTCGGCCCGGTGCTCGGTCTCGAAGACGACGACGTCGTACTCGTCGCGCCGCAGCCGGTCGCCCGGGCGGATCTCCACGATCTCCACCGGAAACTTGTTCCGCTCGATGCCGAGCGAGATCGCGGCCCCCAGCACCCGCTGCGCCCCGCGCGGCCCGTAAAGCGTCACCGGCGCGGTCCGGTCCTGGAGTCCCATCGTGCGCAGGAGCCCCGTGACCCCGAGGATGTGGTCGGCGTGATAGTGGGTGAAGAAGATCTCGGTGAAGGAGAAGCCTACCCCGTAGCGCATCATCTGGCGCTGGGTCCCCTCCCCGCAGTCGAAGAGGATCGTCTCGCCCTCCCGCTGCACGGCCAGCGCGGCCACGTTGCGGTCGATCGTCGGCGTGGCGGCGCCGGTGCCCAGAAAGGTGACGGAAAGCATGGGGGAAGCGTGACTAGAAAATTCTCACCGTCACCGGGATCTTCCCGGGCTTCTTCGCCAGCTCGTCCACCAGCTGCTTCATGGACTGGGAGAGCTCCCGCATGTCGCGGAACAGGCCGCTGTCGGTGGCGAACTTGCCGAGGGTGCCCTGGCCCTGGTTGATCCGGAGCAGCAGGGTGTCGAGCCGGGCACCGGTGGAGGTGAACTGGCTCGTCATGGCGGCGAGGTTGCCGGTGAGCGTGTCGGCCCGGCTGAGGGTCCGGTCGAGCGCCGGATTGGCGAGGGTGCTGTCGAGCCGCGCGCTCACCGCCTGGAGGGCCTCCAGCGTGCGGGTCAGCTCGGCCGTGGGCCCGCGCGCCGCGTTGCCGTAGAGGTCCAAGGTGCGCTGGGCGGAGCGGAGCGTGCCCTGGAGCGCGCTCAGCGTGGCGTAGAACTCGTCGGCCGTCTTCTGGTTCACGATCGCCTGGGCGCCGAGCAGCACGCTGTCGGCCCGGTCGGCCAGGCTCAGGGCCAGGTCGGTGAGCCCGCCGGCCTCGGAGCCGACGATCACCCGGTCGCGAGGCAGCGCCTGAGGCGATTTGCCCGGGTCGAACTCCACGGCGGCGTCGCCCACGAACCCGATCGCCACGACGCTGGCCTTGGCATCCACCCTGGGCACGATGCGCTCGGGCAGGCTCACCGACACCAGCACCTTGCCCACGTCTTCCAGGACGATCTGCTCCACCTTGCCCACCGCCACGCCCGAGATCCGGACCGCCGAGCTGACCTTGAGGTTGCTCGCCTCCGGAAACCGGATCTTCCAGTACTCGTCGGGATCGCCGCCGATCGACCGCCCGCTCAACCAGGTGGTGCCCGCGATGAAGAGCACGATCGCGAGGATCACGAGCGCCCCGACGGTGGCTTCCTGCTTGTACCCCAGATCCATGGCTTATCTCGTCACGCGGCGAAGGTGGCGTCGGGGAAGTCGCGCTCCAGGAACTCCTGCACCTTGGGGTTCCGCGACGCGAGGAACTCCTCCTGCGTGCCCTGCTGCACGATCTGCCCGCCGGTGAGCAGGGCGAGCCGGTCCGCGACCCGGAAGGCGCCGCGGACGTCGTGGGTGACCATCACGCTGGTGACGCCCAGCTCGTTGTCGAGCCGCTTCACCAGACTGTCGATCACGTCGGCGTTCACCGGATCGAGACCCGAGGTCGGCTCGTCGTAGAGGAGGTACTTCGGGCTCCCCGCGATCGCCCGGGCGATCCCCACCCGCTTCCGCATGCCTCCGGAGAGCTGGGCCGGGTACTTGTCCATCGTCTCCGGGGCGAGGTTCACCAGCCGCAGGGTCTCCAGGACCCGCTGGCGGCTGTAGTCGAGATCGCGGAACTTCTCCTCGTCGGTGATCCCGAGCCGCACGTTCTCGAACACGTCCATCGAGTCGAAGAGGGCGCCGTTCTGGAAGACGTAGCCGATGCCGGAGCGCAGCTTGGCGAGCTCCCGGCGCCGGAGCTTGCCGACCTCCTTGTCGTCCACGATGATGGTGCCGGAATCGGGCCGGATCAGACCGATGATGTGCTTGAGCAGCACGCTCTTCCCGGTGCCCGACGGGCCCAGCAGGGCGACCGTCTCGCCCTCCCGCACGTTGAAGTTGACACCATCCAGCACCACCTGCGTGCCGAACCGCTTGCGGATGTCGCGCAGCTCGATCATTTGAGCAACAGGTTGGCCAGCATGACGTCGAGCAGAAGGATGAGCACCGAAGCGGCCACCACCGCGCCCGTGGTCGAGCGGCCCACCCCCTCGGCGCCCTGCTGGGTATTGAACCCCATGTAGCAGGCGATGATGGTGATCGATCCGGCGAAGAAGAACGCCTTGATCACCGAGTAGGTGGCGTCGAACGGCTTCCAGAACGAGCGCGCCCCGTAGGCGAAGTCGGCATCGGTGATGGGAAGCACCAGCTTCATCGAGGCCCAGCCGGCCACGATCCCCATCACGTTCGCCAGCACGGTGAGCACCGGGATCATGATGAGCCCGGCGATCACCCGCGGAACGATGAGGTGGCTCGAGGGCGACCGGCCCAGGCTCTCCAGCGCGTCGATCTGCTCGGTGACCCGCATCGTCCCCAGCTCCGCCGCGTAGCGCGCGCCGATCCGGCCGGCCAGCACCAGCGCCGTGAGCACCGGCCCCAGCTCCAGCACGATGGACTCGACCACGACGCCGGCCAGGTAGTAGATCGGGATGGTGCCGGTGAACTGGTAGCGCGCCTGGAGGGCGGTGACCGCGCCGGCGAACCCCGAGATCAGCAGCACGATGAAGAGACTGCCGACCCCGATGTTCCAGGCCTCGGTGAACATCCGCGGCAGCCAGATCCGCCATTCCGTCATGCTGCGGATCCCGTCCAGCACCAGCAGGGAGACGCGGCCGACATGGGACGCCGCGTTCAGCGTCCAGCGGCCCAGAAAGCGGGGCAGGTTCAGGGTTTCCGCGTCCATAGGGGCACAGTATCTTCGCCCCCCATGCCGTCGAAGTCTACCCCTCGAAAGGCGCTCCCCGGACCGGCTGCGGCCGAGTTCCGCCGCCGGCTGCTGCGCTGGTTCCGCCGCCACGGCCGCGACCTGCCCTGGCGGCGGACGCGCGATCCCTATCACGTGCTGGTGTCCGAGTTCATGCTCCAGCAGACGCAGGTGGCGCGGGTGGAGGCCTACTACCACCGGTTCCTGGAGCGCTACCCCACGCTCGCCAGCCTGGCCGCCTCGGAGCCGGGCGCGGTGCGGGAGAGCTGGGCGGGGCTCGGCTACTATCGGCGGGCGGCCAACCTGCATCGGCTGGCGCAGGAGGTGGTGCGGGAGCACGCCGGGGTGATTCCGACCGACCCGGACCTGCTGCGCCGGCTGCCCGGCGTGGGGCGGTACACCGCCGGGGCGGTGGCCAGCTTCGCCTACGAGCGCGCGACGCCCGCGGTGGACACCAACGTGGCGCGGGTGATCCGGCGCGCCTTCCGTCCCCGGGGGCCGGAGCGCCGGATCTGGGACGTCGCCGCCGCCATCCTTCCCCGGCGTGGCAAGTCAGCCTGGGCCTTCAATCAGGCGATCATGGAGCTCGGCGCGCTGGTGTGCACCGCGCGGGTGGCGAGGTGCGGGGAGTGTCCGGTCAGGGGGGAGTGCCGGACCGGGAGAAAGCGGGAAAAGTGAAGGGTGAAGGAGGAAAGCGGGAAGAGTGAAGGGTGAAGGGTGAAGGGTGAAGAGGTCAGCCGCTGGGGAAGCGGCGGCGGCGCTTGAGGAGACCGAGCAGGAGGCGGCGGGCGCGGTCGGCCCACTGAAGCAGGTCCCTGGCGGGCTCCGGCAGCACCCCGGCCTCGAGCCCGATCTTTAGCAGCTCGACCGTTT
>DASUSR010000189.1:0-3689 GCA_036375015.1 Gemmatimonadales bacterium | reverse complement strand
GGCGCTACTTCCTCCCAGTGCGGCCGTTCACCTTCGCCGCGCGGTTGCTGCACTTCGGCCGGTACGGGGCGGGCGGCGAGGACTCCCGGCTCCAGCCCCTGTTCCTCGGCTACTCCGGCCTGGTGCGCGGCTACACCTACGGCTCATTCGACGCCAGCGAGTGCGTGGCCCCGGCCGACGACCCCGGCGCCTGCCCCGTGTTCGATCAGCTCCTCGGCAGCCGGATGCTGGTGGGGAACCTCGAGCTGCGCTTCCCCCTGTTCGGGGTGCTGGGCATCGGGTCGGGCTACTACGGGGCGCTTCCTCTCGACTTTACGATCTTCGGCGACGGCGGCGTGGCCTGGGAGAGCGACATCGACCCTTCATTCGCCGGCGGCGACCGGGAACCGGTCTTCAGCGCGGGGGCGGGCTTCCGGTTCAACCTCTTCGGCTTCGCGGTGGCCGAGGTGAACCTGGTGCGGCCGTTCGACCGGCCAGGCAAGGGGTGGATCTGGGAGTTCAACTTCCAGCCGGGATTCTAGCGCGCCGCTGCCCCGCTAGTTTTCCTCCCATGCATCCGGCCCGCGATCACCACCTCCCGCCCGATCCCGAGGCCTACCGCCACGCCCCGCACCCGAAGGGTAGGATCATCGTCATCGCCCCGACCCGCGCGGCGTGCGAGACGATCGAGCTGGCGCTCGGCCTGCGGCTGGACACCCTGCTCGAGCGGGAGCACGGCGGCGAGATCCGCGATCTGGCGGCCTCGGGCAAGGGCTTCGGGATCGTGGCGGGCACCGGCACCGGCAAGACCCTGGGCATCCGCCCCATCGCGGAGTCGATCCTGCGCGAGCCGCTCCTCGTCGGCGTGGTGAACCGCGAGCGCGAGGCCACGCCGGACACGCCCAGCTGGAACGTGGTGATCGTCACGACCGGGATCGCCCGCCGCTGGTTCCAGGACGACCTCATCACCGGGCGCGACACGGTCATCGTGGACGAGATCCACCAGACCTCCGCCGAGCTGGAGCTGTGCCTGGCGCTGGGCAAGCGCGCGGGGTGCCGCTACATCTGGCTCAGCGCGACGGTGGATCCCTCCTTCTACGCCCGCTACCTCGACAGCGCCGAGGTGCTCCTCACCTACGCCTTCGATCCCGCGCTCAAGGCGAAGGTGCAGGTGCTGCCCCAGACACCGGAGGAGTTCTTCAACGAGCGCTACATCCGCCACGTCCTGAAGGAGAAACGCGGCGTGGCGGTGTTCGTGCCCACGCGGGCGGAGGTGGAGCGGCTGGCCGCCGACCTGGGCGAGCAGTGGAAGCGCCTCGCCACCGCGTTCTACCACGGAGGTGAGCCGATCCGGGTGATCCGGCCCTTTCTGGAGGGGGAGGTGGAGCGGCCCTTCCTCCTGGCCATGACCGCGGCGGGGCAGTCGGCGCTCAACGTCCGCGGGCTCGACACCGTGGTCATCTACGACGCGCGCTACGGCAACGTGGTGGAGCGTGGCCGCAATGTGCTCCACCGGCTCTACCTCGGCGCCAACGAGATCCTGCAGATGGCGGGACGGGTGCATGGGCGGGTGCCCGGCGGCGAGGTGACCATCCTGAGCGACCGCGATCTCGTGTTCGAGGAGCTGCGGCCGACCCCGCCCGAGTTCCAGCTCGCCGGCGACGCGGAGCGGGTGGCGATCACCTGCGCCGCGCTGGGCGTGGACGCCCGTGACCTGGATCTGCCGGTCCCGCTCGATCGGAGCGCGTACCGCCGCGCGCTGGACCTGCTCACCCGGCGCGGGCTGGTGGAGGAAGGCCGACTCACCGCCTACGGCCGTGAGGTGGAGGCGCTTCCGGTCGAGCGGTCCTGGGGCGAGCTCCTCGTGCACGCCGATGCCGAGCTGGTGCCGCTGGTCGCGGTCAGCTCCAACATCGACTCGCTGCACCGCATGACCCGAGAGGAGCGGGACCTCCACGGCGCCGTGGTGAGCGGCAGCGACCATCTCACCGCCTACAACCTCTACGCCGAGGCGGTGAACCAGCACGGCTACCTGGGCGAGGTCTACGGGTTGCCCAGGCACCTCTTCGAGGACGGGCTGGCCGAGTGGGCCGAGCGTCGCGGGGTGCTGGTCAAGGCCATCGAGGACATCGCGCTGGGCACGGCGTCGGTGTATCGCTCGATCGAGCTGCCGCTCCCCAAGCAGCTTCCCTACGCGTCGAAGGACCTGCGGAAGCGCTGGGCCGATCTCCTCGCCCGCATCATGCCGTTCGACCTGGTGATCGACGAGCACACCGTGGACGGACAGGAGGCCCGGGTGTCCAAGACCTCGGTGGCGGGAACCTGGGGGGCGGTGGCGGGAAGTCTCCGGTACTTCGCGGACCGGTTCGGAGTGCCTCGGGCCTCGATCGAGGGCACCACCCTTTCCTACGACCTCATCCGGCAGTACGCGGTGCCGGGGCCGCCGGCCGTCGTCCTCACCGGACCGCGGAAGCACCAGCGCCTCGCCGTCGAGCGCCGGCGAACCTACTTCGGCTTCGAGCTGGATACCGAGGTGGAGCTTCTCACCGGCGAGATCCCGGAGCCGCTCCGCCCGGCCGCACGGGACGTGCTCGCGGAGGCGTTCATCTCGGGCGAGGCGGTGCACCCCGACGGCAGCCGGGTGCGGCGGGCGCTGTCGGCGCTGGACGAGCTGTGGCGCCGCTCGGGCGGGACGCTGCCGGACGCCTCGCCCGCGTCGCTCCGCGGGCAGATCCGCGACCAGCTCGAAGCCGTTGATTCCTGGGACGACTTCCAGCACACCCGGATCACGCTGGATCCGGACGCGCTGGTAGACGCGAGCACTCGCGAGCGGCTGGACGCGCTCCCGGGGATGATTCGGATCCGGGGCGATGCCGCCCCGCTCGACTACGAGCTGGAACAGGGCGAGGGGGTTGCCCGGGTCCGCCTGCGCGAAGGTCAGGCCAAGCGGCTGCGCCAGGACGAGCTGCCCCCGCTCGACCGCCCCCTGCGCTTCGCGGTGCAGCGGGGCCGGCACGCGCCGATCCTGGCCGACAGCGTTCCGGCGCTCCAGGCGCTCTTGCGCCGCGCGCCCCGGGGGGAGTGGAGAGAGGATGGGGACCGGCGGGGCCGGCGCGGCGGCGGGAAGGGTCGGGGCGGCGGTGGGCGCGGCAGGGGCCGGCGCCGCTGACGCCGGCACGCTCCACTGTGCACCCCGCTCTCGCGTGGGCGTCTAGAATGATGCAGGCCCTCCCGATGAACGCAGACCGCCGGGCCTGAGCCTGCGGGCCAGCATCACGCCGCCAGGTGATTACCTTTCAGGCAGTTATCTCATGCTGCCGCTCCGATCTGCCGCGTCAACATCTGAAACCCCCGGGATTCTGGAACCGTATGACGGCCATGTCCATGACAGAAGCACTCCCGCAGCTCCCATCCGTTTTCTCCCCGCTGGCCAAGGCCCTGCTCGACGGGTTCAGCGAGGGCGTCGTCGTGTTCGACGTCGGGGGGAGGCTGCTGTACGCCAACCAGCAGGCCCGGCAGGCGCTGGCGGGCATGGACCTCTCCGACAATGCGCCGGATCTGCAGCCCCGGCTCGCGGCGCTGGGCGGCCGCCTGCGGCCGCTGCGGGTGGGCGGGATGGAGCTCGGCGAGGCGATGTTCATCCCCGGCGTGGAGGGTCCGACCACGTTGGCGGACCGGGAAAAAGAGGCTATCGTCAAGACGCTCGACGC
>DASUSR010000188.1:0-29551 GCA_036375015.1 Gemmatimonadales bacterium | reverse complement strand
GGCCCAGCTCGTAGAGCCGCCGCTCGGTGACGAAGTGATGGACCGGGAGCAGCTCGACCGCGGTGACCCCCAGCGAGAGCAGATGATCGATCACCGGATCGGTAGCGAGCCCGAGGTAGGTGCCGCGGAGCGGCGGGGGCACGTCCGGGTGCAGCATCGTCATGCCCTTCACGTGGCATTCGTAGATGACGGTGCGGTTCCACGGGGTGCGGGGGTGCTGGTCGTCCCCCCAGCTGAAGGCCGTCTCCACTACCACGCACTTGGGCATGCCGCCGGCGCTGTCCGCGCCGTCGGGCACCAGGTCCCGCTCTCCCTGGGGCCGGTCCATGACGTAGCCGGAGAGCGCGTCGCTCCAGTTGATGGTTCCGCTGATCCCCTTGGCGTAGGGATCCAGGAGCAGCTTGGCCGGGTTGAACCGGTGTCCCTCGTTCGGCTGGTAGGGCCCGTGCACCCGATAGCCGTAGAGCTGGCCGGGGCGCACGTCGGGCAGATAGGCATGCCAGATCTGGTCGGTCCGCTCGGGCAGGTGGACCCGGGCCGTTTCCGGCCCGTCAGCGCGGTCGAAGAGGCACAGCTCCACCGCGGTTGCGTGCTCACTGAAGATGGCGAAATTGGTGCCCTCCCCGTCCCAGGTGGCGCCGAGAGGAGCGGGTGCGCCGGGCCAGACGCGGATCATGCGGTCACCGGTGCGGTCGGAGACGGTGTCGTCAGGCGGAACCCCCGGAGGAGTGGAGTCGAGCGGTGGTGGTCCGAAAAGGCCGGGGCCGGGGCTCAGCCCGGCTCATGGGCCAGCACCACCGCGCCCAGCGGAGGGAGGCCGATCCGGAGCGAGTGCGGCTGCCGCTGCCACGGCTGAGGCTCGGCGGTCACCTGCTCGACCAGCCCGAAGCCGCTCCCGCCGTAGCGCGGATCATCGCTGGAGAGCAGCAGGCGATACCTGCCCGGCAGCGGAGCGCCGGCCCGGTAGTCGTGCCGCGGCACCGGGGTCAGGTTGAGCAGCACGACCACGGTGCGCTCGCCGTCGCGGCGGATGTAGCCGTAGATCGATTGCGCGCGGTCGTCGGCGTCGAGCCAGGAAAACCCCGCCGGGTCGGGATCGCCCCGCCAGAGCTCGGCCCGGTCGCGGTAGAGCGCGCCGAGATCGGCGACGAAACGGTCCAGTCCGGCGTGCAGCGGGTGCTCCAGCAGGTGCCAGTCCAGGCTGCGATCGTGGTCCCACTCCCGCCGCATGCCGAACTCCGAGCCCATGAACAGCAGCGGCTTACCCGGACGGGTGTACTGGTAGACCAGCAGCGAGCGAAGATTGGCGAACTGCTGCCACTCGTCGCCGGGCATCCGGCCGAGCATGGTGCCCTTCCCATGCACCACCTCGTCGTGCGACAGCGGCATGATGAAGTGCTCGCTGTACTCGTAGATCATGCCGAAGGTGAGCCGCTCGTGGTGGTGGCGCCGGTACACCGGATCGAGGCCGAAGTACTCCAGGGTGTCGTGCATCCATCCCATGTTCCACTTGAAGGAGAAGCCGAGACCGCCGTCCGCCACCGGGCCGGTCACCCGGGGCCAGGAGGTGGACTCCTCCGCCACCGTGAAGCAGCCGGGATGGGTCTCCGCGACGGTGGCGTTGAGGCTCCGGAGGAACTCGACCGCCTCGAGATCTTCCCGGCCGCCGTACTTGTTGGGGACCCACTCCCCTTCCTTGCGGCTGTAGTCGAGGTACAGCATCGAGGCCACCGCGTCCACCCGGAGGCCGTCCACGTGGAACTCCTCCAGCCAGTAGAGCGCGTTGGCCACGAGGAAGTTGCGCACCTCGCGCCGGCCGTAGTTGAAGATGAGGGTCCCCCACTCGGGGTGCTCTCCGCGTCGGGGGTCCTCGTGCTCGTACAGCGCGGTGCCGTCGAAGCGGCGCAGGGCGAAGTCGTCCTTGGGGAAGTGCGCCGGCACCCAGTCCAGAATGACCCCCAGGCCCGCGCGGTGGCAGCAGTCGATCAGATAGCGCAGGTCGTCCGGGGTGCCGTACCGCGCCGTGGGCGCGAAGTAGGCGCTGACCTGGTAGCCCCAGGACCCGGTGAAGGGATGCTCGGCGAGCGGCATGAACTCGAGGTGCGTGAAGCCGTGGCGACAGGCGTGATCCACCAGCCGGGGCGCGATCTCGCGGTAGGTGAGCGGACGATTGCCCTCCTCCATCACCCGGGCCCAGGAGCCGAGGTGCACCTCGTAGATCGCCATCGGTGATCGCCGCAGGTCGCGCTGGCCCCGGCGCGACATCCAGGTCCCGTCGCTCCACTGGAACGAGGACGCCGCCACCCGGGAGGCGGTACTCGGCGGCAGCTCCATCGCCCGGGCGAACGGGTCGGCCTTCATCCGGATCTCGCCGGACGGGCCCACGATCCGGTACTTGTACAGCGCCCCGGCCGAGACGCCGGGCACGAACAGCTCGTAGACGCCGGAGGCCCCCAGCCGGCGCATCGGGAGGCGCCGCTCGTCCCAGCGGCAGAAGTCGCCCACCACGCTCACGCCCTGCGCGTTGGGGGCCCACACCGCGAACCCCACCCCGTCCACCCCGTCGAGCTGGCGCTGATGCGCACCCATCACCTGCCAGAGGCGGCGATGGGTGCCCTCCGAGATCAGGTAGACGTCCATCTCGCCGAGCGAGGGGAGAAAGCGGTAGGGGTCGTCCTGCTCCCAGGTGTCGCCGCCCTGAAACGTGAAGCGGAACCGGTAGCGGAGCGGGAGCGACCGGCCCGGGAGCGCGGCCGCGAAGATGCCGGCCGAGCCCAGCGGCTCCATCGTCACCGGCTTGCCGTGCTCCACCAGACACTCCGCCCGCACCGCCTCCGGGTGCATTGCCCGCACCACGACGCCGCCCGTCACCGGGTGGGCACCGAGGATCCGGTGCGGATCCGAATGGCGTCCCTCCGCCAGCCGGGCCAGCTCCACCGGATCGAGGCGAGTCCCGGCCGAGGTCATCGGACCCCCGCCGCCGGGCGCGCCGTGTCCGCCTCGACCCGGCGCAGCACCGCCTCGAGCGGAATGCCCACCCAGTCGGGACGGTTGTTGAGCTCGTAGCGGAGCTCGTACACCGTCTTGTCGAGCTCGTAGAACTCGAGCATGGCGTGCAGCTCGGCGTGGTCCCGGGGAAGGAATCGCGCGTCGGCGGCGGTCTCCAGATACCCCCCGAGAAAGGCCGCGGAGGCCCACCGGCTCCAGAGCCGGGCCCAGGGCAGCAGCGCGGGGACGTCCTCCACCCGCCGGGGCCCGTGACGCAGCGCGTAGACCGCGGCGTACTCGAAGGAGCGCGTCATCCCGGCCACATCGCGCAGCGGCGATCGCTTGAAGCGGCGCTCGCTGAGACTCCGGCTCGGCTCCCCCTCGAAGTCGAGGATGACGAAGTCCTTCCCGGTGAAGAGCACCTGGCCCAGGTGGTAGTCGCCGTGGATCCGGATCCGCATGGCGGCGAGCCGCCGCTCCAGCACGCCGCGCACCTGACGCAACAGCGACTCCTCCAGGCCGAGCACCGTCCGCGCGTCCTCGCGGAGCGGCTCGGGGAGGGTGCCCAGCCGCCGGCGCAGCTGATCGAAGGTGGTGCGGACCAGCGAGCGCAGCGACTGGTAGAGCGAACGGCGGTACAGCGCGGTGAACGGCTCGGGCGCGAAAGCGGGGTTGTCGTCGGCGCCGGCGAGGGCCAGGTGCAGCTCCGCGGTGCGGCGGCCGAGCAGGCGCACCTGGCCGAGGTAGGTCCCCGCCATCTCCTGGACCAGCGCCGGGGGCTCGGCCCGGGCGCGCTCGAGCGGCGACGCCGGCACTCCGTCGGGGGCGACCGGCGGCGTCGACACGACCGCCGCGCGCTCGTAATACTGGCTCAACGCGCTGAGGGTCCAGCTCCAGGCATCGCCCTCGCTGGGGACGAACTGGTGCATGACGCCGAGCGTCATCGATTCCCGGCCCCGGGCCCGAAGCTCGAGGCCGCCGGCCAGGAGCGGCACCCGGCGGAAGCTGGTGTGGTCGGTCAGGTGGCGGCCGATCTCCAGGTCGGGATTGACCCCCGGCTCGGCCTTGCGGAAGAGCTTGAGCAGGAACCGGTCGCCGAGATTGACGGAGGTATTGCTCTGCTCCCCCCGCAGCACCGTGGCACGCAGCGGGCCCGGGGCGCCGTCGGGCTGCAGCCCGGGAAAGGCCCGCGTGCGGGAGGCGACCAGCTCCACTCCCGCCCCCCGCCAGCGCCGGCGGCGCGCCATCCCATCGGCCAGGGCGTTGACGAAGGTTTCGTCGGCGGCGGCATCGTAGAGCACGCCCCGCTCCGCGATCGAGAGCACGATCGCCCAGGGGGAGGCGGCCGTGAGCTCCCGCATCCGGTCTCCCTCGGCAAAGGCGAGCGGCAGCAGATAGTGCTCGGCGTCGCCGTCGAGGTAGCGGGTCTCCAGCAGCGTCACCAGCACCTCACGCTCGCCCACCGGCACCGGAATCACCTCCGTCACGGCCACCGAGGCGATCTCCCGCGCCTTGCCGCGGAACCAGCGGGCGCCCCGGAGGTAGGTCGGAAGCACCGCCTCGAGCCGTTCCCGCGCGTCGCCCTGCACCAGCTCCCGCCAGTCGCCCCGGAAGCTCAGCGCCGGCGCCGCGCCCGAGGTACGGGCCAGGTGCGCCGCCGGCGACTCGGGCGGCAGCAGGAACCAGTAGAAGGCATGGGGACTCAGGGTCACGAAGTACGGCGTGGCGCCGATCCGCGGGAACGGGGTGCGGCCGAACATCTCCACGGGCACCGTGTCCTGGAACTCCGTCAGGTCGAGCTCCGCCGCCTGGGCGAAGCGCGACAGATTGGCCACCACCAGGATCCGCTCGTCCTCCCACTGGCGCACGAAGGCGAGGACCCGCGGGTTCTCCGGCGTGAGGAAGCGCAGCGCGCCGCGCCCGAAGGCCCGGTACTGCTTGCGCAGGCCGATCAGGTGCTTCATCCACCACAACAGGGAGTGCGGGTTGTTCTGCTGGGCCTCGACGTTGAGCGCCTCGTAGTGGTACTCCGGGTCGATGATCACCGGAAAGTAGAGGCGCTGCGGGTTGGCCAGCGAGAACCCGGCGTTCCGGTCGGGGCTCCACTGCATGGGGGTCCGTACCCCGTTGCGGTCGCCCAGGTAGATGTTGTCCCCCATCCCGATCTCGTCGCCGTAGTAGATGATGGGCGTGCCCGGAAGGGAAAACAGCAGCGCGTTCATCAGCTCGATGCGCCGCCGGTTGTTGCCCATGAGGGGCGCCAGCCGCCGGCGGATCCCGAGATTGATGCGCGCCTGCGGGTCGCTGGCGTAGACCCGGTACATGTAGTCCCGGTCCTCGTCGGTGACCATCTCCAGCGTGAGCTCGTCGTGGTTGCGGAGGAACACGGCCCACTGGCACCCCTCCGGAATGGCCGGGGTCTGCTGGAGGATGTCGATGATGGGAAAGCGGTCCTCCATCTGCAGGGCCATGAACAGCCGCGGCATCACCGGGAAGTGGAACGCCATGTGGCATTCGTCTCCCGACCCGAAGTAGGCCACCGCGTCCTCCGGCCACTGGTTGGCCTCGGCGAGCAGCATCCGGTCGGGGTACTTGGCCTCCACCCGCCGCCGCAGCTCCTTCAGGAAGGCGTGCGTCTCTGGCAGGTTCTCGCAGTTGGTGCCTTCCCGCTCGTAGAGGTAGGGCACCGCGTCGAGCCGGAGCCCGTCCACCCCCAGGCGCAGCCAGAAGTCGAGCGCCGCGAAGGTGGCCTTGTGCACCGTGGGGTTGTCGAAGTTGAGATCCGGCTGGTGGGAGTAGAACCGGTGCCAGTAGTACGCACCGGCCTCCGCGTCCCAGGTCCAGTTCGAGTGCTCGAAGTCCTTGAAGATGATCCGGGCCTCGGTGTACCGGTCCGCGGTGGTGCTCCAGACGTAGAAGTCGCGCGCGCGCGATCCCGGGCGGGCGCGCCGGGCCCGCTGGAACCAGGGGTGCTGGTCCGAAGTGTGGTTGATCACCAGCTCGGTGATGACCCGCAGCCCCCGCCGGTGGGCCTCGCGCAGGAACACCCGGAAGTCCTGCAGCGTGCCGTAGGACGGGTTCACGCCGGTGTAGTCGGCGATGTCGTACCCGTCGTCCTTGAGGGGCGACGGGTAGAACGGCAGCAGCCAGATGGCCGTGACCCCGAGATCCTGCAGGTAGTCGAGCTTCTCCGTCAGGCCGGCCAGGTCACCGATCCCGTCACCGTCGCTGTCCCGAAAGGCGCGCACGTGAAGCTGGTAGATGACGGCCTCCCGATACCACTCCCGGTCCTCGTTCACCCCCGTCGCCCCTGTCACCGCACCACCCGCCACACACAGCCGACCCGTTGGGCCGGATCGAAGCGCACCGTCTGCCGCGCGCCGCGCCACTGGCGGCGCTCGCCGCTGAGCAGGTCCTCCACCTCGAAGGGGACGTCCTCGGCCAACCCGAGTCGAGCGAGCGGCAGCTCCAGCGCGGCCTCGACCGGCACCCGGGGATTCACCGTCACCGCCGCCAGCAGGTCCCGTCCCCAGGCCGCCTTCACGAAGAACAGCACGTCCGGGTGGCCGCTCTCGTGGAAGGTGAGGTTGTCCATGCGCTGGAGTGCCGGCTCCGCCCGGCGCAGCCGGTTCAGCGCGGCGATGTCCGCGTCGAGGTTGCCGGGAGCGGACCAGTCGCGCACCCGGATCTGGTATTTCTCCGAGTCGAGATACTCCTCGCTGCCCGGGCGCGCCGGCACCGACTCGCAGAGCTCGAACCCGCTGTAGACGCCGTACAGGGGCGACAGCGTGCCGGCGAGCATCAGCCGGATCCGGAACGCCGGACGGCCGCCGGTCTGCAGGAACTCGTGCAGGATGTCCGGCGTGTTGACGAAGAAGTTGCCGCGGAAGAAGTCCACCATCTCCGCCGAGGCGAGCTCGGTCAGGTACTCCTCCAGCTCGGCGGCGCCGTTGCGCCAGGTGAAGTACGTGTAGGACTGGGTGAAGCCCAGCTTGGCGAGCTCCTGCATCCGCTTGGGTCGGGTGAATGCCTCGGAGAGGAAGACCAGGTCGGGATGCTCCCGCTGCACCTCGGCGATGACCCACTCCCAGAAGGCGAACGGCTTGGTGTGGGGATTGTCCACCCGGAAGGTCCGGACGCCGTTCCCCGCCCAGAAGAGCAGCACGTCCCGGCACGCCTCCCAGAGCGCTTCGCGGGCATCGCACCAGAAGTTGATCGGGTAGATGTCCTCGTACTTCTTGGGCGGGTTCTCGGCGTACTTGATGGTGCCGTCGGGCCGGATGAAGAACCACTCCGGGTGCTCGCGCACCCAGGGGTGGTCGGGCGAGCACTGTAGGGCGTAGTCGAGCGCGACCTCGAGACCGTGCTCCCCGGCGGCGACGACGAAGCGGCGGAAGTCCTCCAGCGTCCCCAGCTCGGGATTCACCGCGCTGTGGCCGCCGTGCTCGTTCCCGATGGCCCAGGGACTGCCCGGGTCGCGGGGGCCGGCCACGAGCGCGTTGTTGGGACCCTTGCGATGGGAGCGCCCGATGGGATGGATCGGCGGGAGGTAGACTACGTCGAAGCCGAGCCGCGCAATGCGGGGCAGCGCCCGCTCCGCGTCGGCGAAGGTCCCGTGGCGGGCGGGATCGCGCGTAGCGGACCGGGGGAAGAACTCGTACCAGGCGGCGAACCCAGCGGCCCGGCGGTCCACCCGGACCGGGTACTCGACCGGCGCCCGGGTGAGTCCCCAGGGCTGGCCGTAGGCGAGCATCAGCCCCTGGAGCTCCTCCGAGAGCGCCGCCCCTACCCTGGCGCCGCCATCGCCGGTGGCGTCGGCCAGGATCGCCGCGAACGCGGCGAGGCGCCCGTGATCCTCGCCTCGCGCGTGGGGCTCGGCCCTGCGCACCAGCTCGGCGCCCTCCAGCAGCTCCGAGTCCACTTCCTGGGCGGCCTCAACCTTCTTCTGCAGCTCGCCCCGCCAGGTGGCGAACAGGTCCACCCAGCCCTCGACCGTGAACCACCAGTCCCCCTGGCGGTCGAGACGGATGGTGCCGTACCACCGGTCGTCCTCGAACGAGTAGGCGAGCGGCGCCGTGTGCACGTGGCGATCGCCCGGAGCGCGGTAGCACACCCGGGCCGCGAGAAGATCGTGCCCGTCCTTGAAGAGATCGGCGCCGACCCGCAGCTCATCACCCTCCAGGCGCTTGACGGCGTAGCGCCCGCCGTCCACGACGGGACTGATACCGGTGATGACGAGGCGGGGGAGCCCATGGTCGAGATCGTATGCGAGGCCGCGTTTCCGCTCCATGGGTCACAACGTAGTCCGGCCCGAGATGCGCTGCTACCCCCGCGAGAGAGGCGTGATGCGGGTCACTCGCCTCCGCGCTGGCGGCGGGCACGGCGGACCCGTTCGGCACGAATCCGGGTGAGGCCTCGCAGCACCACGGCCAGCGTCGCCACCGTCCACAACGCCGTGTAGCCGAGCTTGAGGCCGTCGCTGCCGCGCGCGACGTGTCCGAGGACGTACCCGGCGACGAACACCGCGTCCACCACCAGCACCAGCCCGAGGAGCGTGAGAACTTCCCGCTTCAGGCGTCCGGCGTCGGGCGAGACCATGGATGGGCCAGTGCCCGGCACCAGGCGACCTCGATCTCGAGGCGCTCGATCTCGGCCCGGCTCTCGGCGATGCACTCGTGGAGCTCCCGGGTCTCGCTGGAGGACTCCAGCGCGGCGACCACCTGGCGGAGCCCCTCGAGCTCATAGGTCAGGAGCTGGTGGTAGCGGGCGGCGGCGTCGGGCCGGTCCTGGGCCAGCCGCCGGAGCTCGGCCTTGCGGTCGAGCGTGTGCTCGATCGAGTGACGGGCCGCGTAATCTTCCGCCAGAATGCGGGGGCGCCGCCGCTCGATCGGCGGGCTCAGGAAGGGGAGCCGGCGGCGATGCCGGGTACGGAGGTGGTCGAAGGTGTCCTTGAGACTGCGCCACAGCGGGTTCATGTCCCTCCCTCGGTCAGCGGGGACTCCAACGGCTGGTGCGGCACAGGAACGGAACCACAGAGGATCGTGCAGGTGCGCCGGCACGCGGACGCCGTGGGGCGGCGCCGGGCGGCGGGTCAGGATTTCCGGGGCCAGGCCGCCAGGAGGTACAGCGCGACCGCGGCGAGCATGAGGCCGGCGATGATCGAGCCCGGCCCGCCATAGGCCTCATAGGCGAAGGGCACGCCCCGGGACCCGGCGGAGTGGCTGATGATGGTGAGCACCCCGAAGCCGATTCCCGCGAGACCGAGAATGGCGAGCAGGGCGAACACGATGCGCATGGACGTCCTCCCGAGGGGGCTGGCTGCCGGATGCGATGCACCTACATGAAAACCCGGCCCCGATGCATTCGGCAAGGTGCCGGGGGCGGCCATGCCTAGGGGTTGTAGATGGCCCCCCCCTGCTCGCGGTAGAGCTCGAGCACCGCCGCGGCCTCGGCTCGGCCGACCTCGCGAATCACTTCGATGCCCCGGGCGCGGAGGTATTCGTACGATTCCGGAAAGACCGGACCCTCGTCGAAGCCGAGGGCCGACGCGTCCTCCCGCGCGGCGCCGCAGACCAGCCGGCGCACCCCGCTCCAGAGCGCCGCGCCGAGGCACATGGCGCAGGGCTCGCAGGAGGTCACCAGCTCGTGGCGGGGCAGTCCGGGGGCCGCGAGGGTGAAGGAGCCCGCCCGTTGCTGCGCCAGCATGATGGCCATGATCTCGGCGTGCAGTACGGAGCTGCCCAGGCGGGTGACGCTGTTGACGCCGGCGGCGAGGGGGCGTCCCCGCTCCCCGTCGAATACCACGGCACCGAAGGGACCGCCGCGCTCCCGCAGCACGTTCTCGCGAGCCAGACCGACCGCGAGCCGCATGCGCTCCTCGTCGGACGCGTACGACCGGTCGTACGCGATCAGGCCGTCGAGCCACGAGGGAGGCGCGATCTCGAGCCTGCGGACCGAGCCGATCAGGACTCCCCCAGAAGCGGCAGATACGCCCGCCAGGGTCCGACCGCCGTGCGGTACCGGCGCCCCATCACCCGGGCGATCTGGGCGAGGTGGCTGAGGTCGTGCGCCACCCAGGTGGCCAGGTGCTGCCCGAGCGTCACCGGCCCGAGCTCGGGGTGGCGCCCGCGGCGGGAAAGGACGTCGGCGTCGGCAAGCAGCTCCCGCAGCCGGCGCACGTTGGCCGACCGCAGGTCGGCAAAGGTGTCGAGCAGGCCGGCGAGCGACTTGCCGCGGGACGCCTCGAACTGGGCGAACCGGTCGAACGGCGGGAAGACGGTTGATTCCCCGTGGGCCAGGATCAGCTCGGCCCGGGGGATCCAGTCGGTGCGCTCCCCGTGAACCAGGTGACCGACGATGTCGAACGGGCTCCAGGTGTCGGGGCCCTCGTTCGAAACGATCCACGGCTCGGGCAGCCCAGCCAGCAGCGTTCGCAGGACGACCGGGGTGCGCTCGAGGATCGGGACCGACTCGTCGAGCGAGAAGGCGGGTGCCGTCACCGGAGATCCGGACCGGCCGCCCCGGTATCGTGCGCGTGTCCGGCGGCGCGGTGGTCGGCACGCTGGAAAGCGAGGAACTGGTGAATCGCCCGCACCGCCTCGGGATCGGAGGTCCGGATCCGGAGCTGCCCGCCGCGCGGCAGGGTATCGGCGGTGTAGGTGATGGCGTCCCGGCGGTCCGTCATGACCGCCGTGCCGGGCACCTCGCGCGCGTGCACGAACCCCGGCAGAGCGAAGTCACCCCGGGCGAAGGCCGACGCGATGTGGCGCATATGGGCCCGGATCACCTCGGTCCCGGCGGAGTCCGCGACATCGCGCTGGAGCACGATGCGCCCGCCGTCGGGCAACGACTCGAAAACGTGTGAGGACGTGTACTGGTCCACCCCCATGGCGCTCTCACCGCGCGCCTGCACCTCGGCGAAGGCGGCGTCGCCGCCCCCGGTTCGGTCGCCCCCGCAGCCGGCCAGGACCGCCGCGAGCAGCACCACGCCGCTCAGCTCGAGTGATCGTGAATGGCCCGCCATCCCTCGGCCCGCCTCTCCCATACGGTCGAAAACCATCCGGCGCGCTCGGGCTCCCCGCCCCCGGACAGGATGAACCGGCCCACCACCAGCGCGTGTCGGTCCCCGAGGGGGCGCACGGTCACCTGCTCGAAGCGCAGCGCCTGCACCGGCTTCCCGTCGCGAAAAAAGCTGCGCCGCAGGGCCTCGGCCGTCTTGTCCTTGCCGATGATGGGACCCCGTCCGGTCATGAACATGATCGAATCGGCGTTGTCGGCCAGGTGGCCGTCGAGGTCGCCGCGGTTCCACGCGGCCGCCGACTCCTCCAGCAGCGCGCGGATCTCCGGCTCGGGCGAAGGGGCCGTCGCCTGCGCACCCACGGGGGTTGCCGCCGCGGCGATGAGAGCAAGCCCGAGGGTCCATCCTGCAGCGTACCAATGCACCGGTGACCTCCTGGAATCGAGAGGGTGTCTCGGCGCCCGCTCAGCCGCCGGAGCCGCTCCCGGGCTCCCGGCCCCCCGCGAGCGTTTCGAGATACTGCAGCGCCACCAGCGGCCCGGCAGCCGGATCACCGGCGAGGTGCAGCGCGTGCGCCAGGGTGGCGCTCTGCCCCTCGCTCAGGACCGGGAGCACCCCACGTGCGGCCAGCTGCGCGAGCACCGCGGTGAAGCGCTGCACCAGGTGCTCCTCCTTCGCCACGTTCCACAGGGCCAGGAACTCGCGCGTGTCGAGCGGGGGCTGCGGCTCAGCGTCCATTGAGGCCTCCCGGAATGGTGGACGGCGAGCGGCGGCCGGTAGCCTTACGGGCACGTCCGCTCGAGGATTCAGGCCGGGGGCTCGTGTCGCTCGAGCGCCCGGCGCAGCAGACCGATCTGCCCGCCATGGTAGCCGTCGTGCTGGAGCAGGCCGGAGACCATGGCCGCGAAGCTCACGCCGGTTCCGAGCGGAGCATCCCGCTGCTCGCCGACGGCAGCGCTCCACCTCGACTCGGGAAAGCCGCGCACCGCTGCCGCCAGCTCTTGGTGCGCCAGACGGAGGCGCGTGCGCGCTGAGGCCCAGGCTTCGGCGGTCGGCGCTCCGACGACGGGCCAGTCGCCTTCGGCGGGGAGTGATGGCGCTCCGCCCTCGAGGCGTCGCTTCACCTCGCCGGCCCAGGCGGTCGCATGCAGCACGATCTCCCAGATCGAGTGCGCGCCGGGCACCGGATGGGCGGCCGCCTGCGCCGGGTCGATTCCCTCCAGGTTTTCCCCCAGCGCCGCGCCGTGCCAGGCCGGCCCGTCATGGGCCAGCAGCACCTCCGCGGCGAGAAACTCTCCCAACATGTCGCACCCTCGTGGTTGCGTCCCCTCCTCAGGAGGCGATCCGCTCGTGGCTGCCGTCGCAGAACGGCGGATTGGCGGTGTGGCCGCAGCGGCACAGCGCCGCGGCCTCCATCTCGGCGATCAGCTCGCCGCCCTCGGTCTCGATCCGCACCCTGCCACGCACGAGCAACGGGCCGCCCGGCTTCAGGGTCAGGGTCGCGGCCGGCGGCACGGCCGGCTCGTCCCCCCCGGGCCGCCGTACGCGCAACGCGCCCGTGGGACAGCGCGCCACCACCTCGGCCACCTGGTCGGCCGGCGCCGCACCGGGACGGATCCACCGCGGACGCGTCGGATCGAACACCGCCGGCAGACCGCGCACGCAGTCCCTGGCATGAATGCAAAGATTGGGATCGAAGCTGACGGTGATGGCATCGGCCTCATAAACCTGCAGCCGCTTGGGCAAAAGCGCTCCCGGCTATCGGTACAGTGTCGAAGTTAGGAGGCGCAGCCGCGATCTGCCACCTCGAAGAAGCATGGAACTTGCTCCCCCGCCGGTCGAGTGCCGGAAGCTCAACCTCGAGAGGTTTCGATGCGGCGGACGGTGGCGGCCCTCACCCTTCTCCTTGCAAGCTGCGGCGGGTCCGCGGGGAGCCCTGCCGGACCGAGCGGCGAGGATCCGGGCCCGACGCCTTCACCGCCGGGCCCGCTTCCGGTCGTGGGCGGGTGTCAGGTATTCCCGGCCGACAACGCGTGGAACCGGGACGTGAGCGCCGACCCGGTCCACCCGAACTCGGCGGCGCTGCTCGCCGCCATGGTGCCGGGCGACGCGATCCACCTCGACCTCGGCACCACCGAGGAGTACTACGGGATTCCCTACGCGGTCGTGCCCGAGAGCCAGCCCCTGGTGGAGATCACGTACGGCACCGACGGCGTCGACTACTCCGATGAGAGCGATGCGGGTCCGATGCCCATCCCACCCGACGTGCACATCGAAGGGGGCTCCACGGCGACGCCGGACCCCGCCTCAGGCGACCGGCACGTCCTGGTGCTGCGCCAGGGCGACTGCCTTCTCTTCGAGCTGTTCAACACCGTGCGGACGGCCAGCGGATTCCAGGTGAGCTCCTCCGCCGTCTGGGACCTCAAGACCAATCACACCCGACCGGCGGGATGGACCTCGGCCGACGCCGCCGGGCTGCCGATCCTGCCCGGGCTGCTCAGGTACGAGGAAGTGGCGGCCGACCGGCTGCACCACGCGCTGCGATTCACCGTGCCGCGGGTCCGCCGGGCGTACGTGCCTCCCGCGAGTCACTGCGGCCAGCACGACGACAGCGGACTCCCGCCCTACGGCACCAGGGTGCGGCTCAGGGCCGGCTTCGATCTGACGCCCTATACCGGCGACGCGCGGGTGGTCCTGCTCGGCATGCAGCGCTACGGCCTGATCCTGGCGGATCAGGGGAGCGCGTGGTATGTGACCGGCACCTCACACCCGGGCTGGGAAGAGGCCCTCGACCAGTTGCGCGACCACCCGGTCCGGGGCGGGGATTTCGAGGTGATCGAGGCGGGGCCGCTCACGGTGTGCTGACGGGGGGGGTGTCCATCCGCCGCAGGGCGAGCACCAGCACGACGGTCCCGAGCAGGATGGCGACGTCCGCGATGTTGAAGGTCCAGAAGCGCAGGTTCCCGAATCCCACGTCGATGAAGTCCACCACCCCGCGCGCCGAACGGATCCGGTCGATGAGATTGCCGGCCGCCCCGGCGGCGATCAGCGCGAGGCCGGCGGCCGCCTGCCGGTCGCCGGGCGCGGTGCGGCGGTACAGGTGGGCCATGACGACGAGCGCGGCCAGCGCGAGCAGCGAGAAGCCGACGCGCGAGTGCGCGCCCAGTGACAGGCTCATCGCCGCGCCGGGGTTGTAGGCCAGGGTGAGGCGGACCACCTCGCCGAGGAACTCGTGCGGTACCTGCGCCGGCACCAGGTGGAACTCGGCCGCGCGCTTGGTGGCGCAGTCGGTCAGCAGCACGAGCGCGAACAACGGCCAGAAGCGCCGGGCCTTGGGGCTCCAGGTCATAGGGGAACGGTAGCTCCCAGAGGATCAGTCCGTGACCGCACGCGCGGTTCCCAGCTCCGCCACTCGCACCGCATCCACTCCGCGGGCCTCGCCGGTGACGACGCGGCGGTGGTAGTCGAGCTGACCCAGGTGATAGGCGAAATGGGTGAGCAGGTGGACGAGATACTCGCCGGCCTCGACCCGCACGCCGCCCACGGCCTCCGGGAAGTCGCCGGCGAGCTGCTCGTCGCCGATCCGGGCAGCCGCCGCCCGCACGGCGGCGCGGGCGGCCTCGACCCGGCGGAGCAGCTCCGCCCGCGGCACATCGCGCGTGGCGAACTCCGCCGGCCGGTCGCGCCGGTATCCGGTCTCCCCGAGGAGTGCGCCGAGGTAGTACTGCACGTTGCCGGTGAGATGGAGCGCGAGCGTGCCGCCCGAATTCTCCACGCCCGGCGGCCGGCGCCAGAGATCGCGCTCGTCGGCGTAGGCCTCCACCTCCCGCGCGAGGGCGCGGAGGTCGCGGTCGAAGATGTCGGCGATGCTCCGGCTCAGCACTGCGGCCTCCCCGCGCGAATCGTCAGCGGCCAGCGGATCGAGCGCGCCCGATCCTCTCCGCCCCATAGTGGCGCCAGCCGCTCCTCCAGGGCAACCAGCGGGCTCGATCCGGTCACTTCCTCGCAGCGGACCGTAGCCGACCAGGTGCTCACGTAACCGAGGAGCTGCGGCAGGGTCCAGTCCTCGGTCATCTCGGGAGCGACAATAGGCTCCTCGCGGAAGGGGAACGGCAGCCCCCGGTAGCCGGCCTCCACCCAGCGGCGCTCCGGCGGCCAGTAGGGACCCGCCACCTCGCGGTAGAAGTGGTCGAGCACGCCATCGATGGGCCCGCCGTCCACTTCCTGCCGCCCGTACGTCCATACCGCCAGGAGACCACCCGGCACCAGCGCCCGTCCGGCCTCCGCGTAGAAGCGCTCGAGATCGAGCCAGTGCAGGGCCTGCGCGACGGCGACGAGATCCACTGACCGGTCCCGCAGCGGCGCCGCCTCGGCCAGGGCGGCCGCATAGTGGATCGACCGGTGGCGCTCACCGCGTCGCACCTGGGTACTGCTGGCGTCCGTCGCGATCACGCGCTCGAACCGCCCGGCCAGTCCGCCGGCGGCCTGTCCCGTCCCGGCGGCGCAGTCCCAGGCGACGCGACGGCCGGGCGCCCTCTCCGCCAGGCGCGTGAAGAGACCATCCGGGTAGCGGGGCCGGTAGGCGGCGTACCCGGTCGCGATGCGCGAGAAGTGGTCGGCGAACGGCTTCATGCACCGTCGTGGTGGCGATGCCGCAGCGTGCGCGCCAGTCCGGCCACGAGCAGCGCCAGTCCGGCGAGCTGCGCGAGGTGGTAGAGGCCGTTGTGGTCGAACTCCCAGACCAGCCGCGCCACGAGGGACTCGTCGGCCTGGATGGCGCCCGCGGCGAGACTCAGCGCCAGCGCGGCGGCCACCATCGAGGCCCCGGGCCTGCTCCGGCGCGCCAGCCATAGGTACACGACGAATGCGGCGATCAGCCCCGCGGCCTGGAACAGGACGAAGACGAGGAAATCGCCGCCGGCCCACCGGGTCGCAAAGTAGAACCCGAGGGCGACCACCAGAAGCGGCGGGAGGAGCAGCCGTGCCGGGCGTGCGCCCCAGGCGTCGCCGACGGCGCCCGCGATGAAGCAGGCGACCGCGATACCCAGGAGCAGGTAGAGCGGCTGCCAGAGCGCGTCCCGGAGCTGGTCGGACATCACCAGCCCGTGGGTGATCGCCCCGAGCAGCGAGGCGAAGGCCGCCGCGGCGAGCGCGGCGGCCCAGATGCGCTGCGCCAGGGACGGCGGAACGGCCCGCCGCAGGTAGCGGGTGCCTCCGAAGGCGGCGGCGGCCAAGACGAGATCGGTCGCCGCCGTGGTACGCTCGGTGACCGAGGCGATGAGCTCCATGGGCCGCGACCCGGCTCGACTCCCCGGCGCCGGATCAGCCGCGCCGCGTGCTTCCGGCGGGGACGGCGGCGGAATCCACCTGGAAGCGCACCGCCTCCGCGGGCACCTTTACCCCCCGCAGCAGCAGCTCGACCAGTCGGGCCGTGCCGGGGGTCCGTACCGCGATCCGGATGCAGGAACTCGCCTGGTCGATCCCGACGGCCTCGGTGCCCGCCAGCCCGCGGGCGATCTCGGCCTGAGCGAGCAGGCTCTGCACCGAGGCGCCGGACGGCACGGTGCACGGCTTGGCTGGGACCCCGGCGGCAAGCGTGGCGGTGAGCGGGAGGGCGAGAAACGACGAAGCGAGGAGGAACACACGCATGGGCGGCTCCTGGGAAAGGTCCCTCAACTTATCCCCCGCTTCGCAGCTCTTCCAGCACCCGCTCGGCCTGCCAGAGGTGGCGATGCTGGTGGCGCGGCAGAATCGTCAGACAGGAATACAGGTTGTAGCGCACGCGGGGATCGAACGGCGAGACGATGCGGACCCTGCCGAGCGGGAGCCCATCGGCCGCACGGAGCGCGTCCTGCTGCCGGGTCTGCAGGCTCGAGAATGCCTCGACCAGACCCTCGGCGGAGTCGGGAGCCGGGGGCAGGAAGCCCGCCGTGGTCCGCACACGGAAGCGTACCGGTGGCCCCATGGTGCGCCAGAGCAGCCACCCGACCGGATCACGGCGATAGCGCCGCGGCGGGGGGCCGCCGATCCGGCGCGCCCGGTCGAGTCCGGCCTGGATCACGGGCAGGTAGGCTTCCGCGCTCAGGTTCAGATGCGCCACGCATTCGGCGACGGACCAGCGCGATGGGTCGGGACGGCGGACCCACCAGTGGCCCGGCAGGGAGCCGGCGAGGCGAAGCAGCCGCTGCTCCGCCGCCGTGAACTCCCGCGCGATGGCCTCGAGCTGCGGATGCATGGCGTGGTGGGGAGACTCAGCCGGAAGGCGGGGACCGGTAGATCATACGGACGAACTGCTCCGGCGTGATGCGTCCCCGACCCCAGCGGGCGTCGAACTCGGCCGTGGGGCGTGCGGCGACCACGCGGTCCTCGGAGGCGCCCGCCTTCGCGAGGTCGCGCACCCGGTCCCGCACGGTCGTGAGCATCCGGTGATACTCGCGCAGCTCGGCCGTGCCGATCATCGGTCCGCGGCGGGGGACGAAGCGGGAGCTTTCCGGGCTGCCGACGAACCGGCCGACCGTCTCGATGATGCCGTCGATGGTCCCGCGCTGCGAGAGGTCCACATGGGGATAGCCGTCCGTGGTGAGCGAGGAGCCGAGGTGGACGATGTCGGCGTGGTGAAGATGGACGATCGCGTCGTCGTCGCTGTACCCGGGGGGCATGTGCACGACGTGCACCGACTCGCCGTTGAGATCGAAAGCGATCACCTGGGAATAGGTCACCGGCGGCAGGGCGGGCGCGCTGCCGGTTGCGGTGCCCCACTGCTTCAGACGGGGACGGGTCCATTCGTGGGCGACGACCGTGGCGCCGAGGACGCCCCATCCGGCGTCCCCCGAGACCACCCCGCTGTCGCCGGGGGCGAGCACGACGAACCGCCGGCGCGACGGGGTGCGCCGGGCCAGCTCCGCCTCGATGGCGGCGGTGGTGACGGGCGACTGCACGCCGGCCAGCACGGCGCCCTCGGGACCGACGCTCGCGATGGAATTGCCCGCGGGCGTGGTGAGCACCAGCACCCCGGGCGCGGGCTCCTGCACGACGACCGCCTGCGCGGCCGCGCGCGACGGCAGGCCCGCCAGGGCGAGCGCGGCGGCCCCCCGGGTGATTGCCGCCGTCCACTCAGGGCGCATCGGTGATGTTTCCTCCGGCCCGCATCAGGTTTCGCGTGACGATCACCAGGGCAACGTAGCCGTATCCCACGGCCAGATGGACGCCCAGCCTCATGAGAATCGCACCGGCCTGCTCGGGCCAGAACTCGCCTGCGCGGCCCCGGGGGAGGGCCAGGGCGAGCATCAACATGCCGCTCATGGCGACATAGACCAGCGGGATCCACCAGAGCACCCGCTCCATGTCCTCGGTGGGGCGGTGCCGGAGTCGGGCCCAGAGCCCCGCCGCGAGCAGCGCATACACCAGAACGCCGCGCGCCAGCGAGGTGGGGTAGACCCATTCCCATCCCGGCGGCAATTCGGCGGAGGGCCGCTCGAGGGCCGCGGCGATGGCCAGGCCGATGAACGGCAACAGGACCGCTGCCCGGTAGAAGGCACGCGTGGTCATCGGGCGCTCGATGGGGAGGGGCGTGACCCGCGGCTCACGCCACCGCGGGGCTGGTGACAACTTACTTGAGCCTCAGTGCGCAAATGTTTCTGCTTCAACAGTCTACGCAGTGCACATCATGCGTCCAGCAGCCACGAGGCGGCCTTCTGGCCCGCCACCACGGAGGCGAGGAGTGTCGCCGCGCCACAAGCAGGATCAGGCGGGCTCCAGTGCCGCGATGCACTCGATCTCCACGCGGGCGTCCAGTGCGAGGCCCGACGCACCGAGGGCGCTGCGGGCCGGCAACGGGCCGGGGAAGAACTTCACGTACTCCTGGTTCATGGCGCCCCACTCTCGCATGTCGGCCAGCATCACGGTGCACTTCACGATGCGATCCATGCCGCTCCCGGCGGCCGTCACGATCGCGCGAATGTTCTCCAGCGCCTGGCGGGTCTCGGGGCCGATGCCGCCCGGCACGAGCTGCAGGGTGGAGTCGGTTCCCAGTTGGCCCGAGAGGTAGAGCATCGACCCGGCGCGCACGGCCGCGGAAAACGGCAGCGAGCGCTCGCCGGCCATCGGGACGTGCTCGAGGTCCGGAGGGGTGGATGGCCGGGGCGAGCAGGCGGCAAGCCCCCACGCGAGCATCAGGGCAATGTGCAGGCGGCTGCTCACGCGGCGGTGCGGCTCGACGCTTGGATCACGGTCCACCCCTCCGTCCACGAGGTCCCTCTCTTTCGCCCTGCGTGACCCGGGTCACGACCCCGGGCACCCCGCTGGTCCTATGTTCACACGTCACTGGAACCCTGTCGAGCGGAGGCGTGTATGCTGAAATGGGCTTTCATCTTTCTCGTTGTCGCCCTGGTGGCCGCGATTTTCGGCTTCGGAGGGGTAGCGTCCACGGCGGCGGGGATCGCGAAGATCCTCTTCTTCATCGCCATCGCCATCTTCGTGGTGATGCTGCTGCTCGGCCTCTTCGCGGGACGCAAGCTCACGCGCTGACGGTCGGGTCGACTCAGCGGGGCGCGGCGGAGTCCGCCTGAGCGGAGTCCGTCGCGGCCGCCGCCGCCGCCGAATCCACCGGGGCCGCCGGAGCGGCGGAGTCGGACGGCGTGGCCGCGCCGGCGGAGTCTGTGGCGGAGGTGGTGTCGGGTGGCACCGGCGGCGGTGGGCACACGATTCCGCCCACCGACTGGACTCCCTGGAGCGCGATGAGGCGGTCCGCGGCGGCGTCGAGCGCGCTGCGCCCCTCCGACTGCACCGCGATGTAGTGGCCGTCCGGTCCGGCCTCCGGCGCCGGACCCGCGAGACGACCGCCCACCTCCGCGGCGGCCGTGCTACGACGCTCGGCAGGCACATCCGCGTCGAACACGACGAGGAGCAGCCCCTCCGCAAGTCCACCGCCCCCGGCGCATGCCGTTGCGAGGGTGCTGTCCGATGCCCCGCTCTGTGCGGCGGCCGGCGCAGCGGCCAACGCGCCGCCGAGCAGAATACCGCCCAACCCCATCCGGAACGCCCGGATCATCCGCTGTCCGCCGTCCGCCCGTAGATGGCCGGGAGCGGCACGTCGCGCAGCCGCAGGTACACGGTGAGCTGCCCCCGGTGATGGATCATGTGACTCAGCACGAAGCCGCGCAGGACGGCCGCCCGCGGCAGGGAGAAGACGGCGGTCGCGCCGTTCCTCAAGGTCCATGGCTTCCCCATATCCCCATCGGAGGCCGCCGCGAGCGACGCGCGCGCCTCCTGCACGTGCCGGTCGAACTGCTCCAGCAGCTCCGCGCCGGTGGCGAACTTCACCCGGGGGATCGTCGCGGTGTCGGGCGAGCCCAGATCCAGCTCATCCTGCTGCAGGGTGTACCGACACCAGACCGGAATGGTGGCGATGTGGGCGGCGAGATCGCCCAGGGTGTAGGACTTCGGGTGGGGGCGCCACCCCGCGTCCGCCGCCGGGACGACCGCTAGCAGGCGCCGGGTGTTGGCCATTTCCTGATCGAACTCGGGCAGCAGGTTTTCGGCTATCGACATGGACATCTCCCTCGGCGACCGTGTGCCTCCCGGCAGCCGGAAGATGCACGGTCACGAGTGACTATGGAACCAGCGGACCACCGAGCCGACTACGCCTCCGACACCTCGGAGGATTCCACCTGGAAGGACTCGGTCAGCGTGACGAGACGGGCCTCCATCTCGGCATCCATCTGCTTCCGGAGCTCGCCGAGCCGGCGGGCGTAGGCCTCGAGCGCCCGGTCCAGCTCGCTCCGCGGCGTCCACTGGGGAATGGCGGTGGGCCGACCCTCCTGGTCGAGCGCCACGAACACGACGACGCAGTGGCCGGTGCGCCGCCGTTCCCGGCTCTTGGGATCGCCGGCATACACGTCGATGGCGATATCGAGACTGGTCCGGCCGGTCCGGATCACCAGCGCGCTGAGCTCCACCAGCTCGCCCACCCGGATCGGGCCGAGGAAGTGGAGCCCGCCGAGGTACACGGTGACGCAGTAGGTGCCGGTCCACCCCGCGGCGCAGGTGTAGCCCGCCTGGTCGATCCACTTCATTACGGCGCCGCCGTGCACCTTGCCGCCGAAGTTGACGTCAGTGGGCTCGGCCAGAAACCGGAGCGTGATGCTGCGCGGCGGACGGGGATCGGCGGGGGTCATCGCGGGTTCCTCGGCCGGCCTCACCGGCATTCCTGCCCGAAGCGCTGCACCACGTCCAGACGGTTCTCCATCGCCCCCGATTGGGCCGCGATCCGCCAGGCGAACTCGCGCCGGGTCAGGGCCGAGTCGGCCCCGCGGCCCACCGCGATCCGCCACTGGGCGCAGTATGCCGGCAGCTCGACCTCGATGATCCGCCGCGCTGTGGTGATGGACGCGAGGAACGCCTCGCAGCTCGGGAACTCCGCCGCCTGCCGCCGGTGCACCGCCTCGTGGGCATGCACTTCCTCCAGCAGCATCGAGTCACGCACATCGGGACGGAGCACGCTCACCGCGGCGCCCTCCTCGCACCGGGTGACCGCGAGGAAGTCCTCGACCCGCGCGTCGCGCTGGGCGGCGAGGCCCGTGGGAAAGAGCAACACGAATGCGAGGGACAGCGGGAGGCGCACGGGCATGGGGGCCGGGCTCCAGTCAGGGGAGATCAGCGGCGCGCTCGACCACGACGGTGGGCGTCGGCACCCCGGCCGCCGCGCTCCCGCCCTCCCGGGTCTCGCCGGCCACGGCGTCGAGGGCGGCCGGATCGATCCAGCCGTGCTCCGCCGCGTGGCGGGCGGCGGCCAGAGTGTCGTCGGCCAGCACGAGCGTGGATCCGTCGGCCACGATCTCCTCCGCCAGCCGCCGCACGGCGGCGACCCGTTCGGGATGCGGCCGCACATTCCGGATGTATACCGCCAGGATGCGTCCCGGGTGGTCCCGCACGACGGCGCGGTAGATCTCGGGATCTTCCTGCCCGCTGTCGCCCACCAGGATGAACGGCAGCCCCGGGTAGGTCTCGAGAATCTCCGCGATCGCCGAGGGCTTGTGGGGCGGCCGGCGGCGCAGCCGCAGGCCTAGGTCCCAGTCCCGCAGCAGGAGCGGGCCCAGCGGGATCTCCTGCGCCGCCAGGAACTCGGCGATCACGTCGTAGAGATTCCACGGGCTGTTGGAAACATAGAACATGGGGTTGCGCTCGCCGCCGCCCGCGCCGTCGGCCAGCGCGCGGTAGAAAGCGGCGACTCCCGGGAAAGGCAGCCTGGTGCGGGCATTCTCCAGCAGCACCGTGGCGGCGGCGCGGACGAAGTCCGTCACCTGCGATTGCAGGACCGTGTCGTCCATGTCGCTCACGACGCCGAAGCGCGCCGACGCGCCGGCGGTGAGCACCTCGGTGACACCGGGCGTGGCGGCGTGCTCCGGGTCCTGCAGGACGAGCTCCACCGGGTGCCAGCCCCCAGGCGGCAAGGGGGCCGGCAGCTCGATCCAGGATCGAACGAAGCCTTCGTCGTCGGCCCGCAGCTCGGCGGCGTGGCCGGCGACCCGCGCGCGCACGATGGCGAACGGGAGCGGATCGCTTTCCAGCCGCTTGACGGCGTGGAGCAGGTTGCGCCAGCGCCCAGCCGCCGGCTGGGGCTGGGCGATGGCCTCGTCCTGCATCGCCCGACCGAGCACCAGGACCCGCCGGTCCGCCCCGAAGCTCCGATAGCCCGCCACGTGGTAGGGGTCCCGGTCCACCACCCGCTCGAGCCGGTCCACGGCGTGGCGCGCGCGACGACCCACCTCCTCCGCCAGATCCCGCAGGTCGGCGAGCCAGTCGGCCGGGCTCAGATCGCCTCCGCCGGAAGCAGCAGCGGCAGGAGCTCGCGCCGGGGACTCAGGCACAGCAGTCGGGCGCCGGGCGAGTGCACCAGGGCGGCTTCCCCGCCACGGCGGTCCACCACGTGAGTCCGGTGCGCGTCCGCGGCGCGGTTGGTCGAGCCGCTCACCACGCTGCTGAGGGCCGGAGCGCGCAGCCGGACCTCGCTCCGCTCCAGGGCGTCGAAGCGGATGGCGAGGATCGGAGGCTCGGGACCGACGTGGTCCGGGTCGGTCTGGCGCCAGTACCCGTCCCAACGCAGCACCAGGGTGGCGACCCGGTCCGGCTCCACGTAGAGCCCGATCCAGGCGGCGTGATCGAGGGTGTACCGCTCGAGCAGCAGCGACAGCGCCGCGGGCGCTCCCTGCGACCAGGGCAGGGCGCCCGCGAGCAGGTCGCGGCCGAGCCAATCGGGAGGGGGCATGGGGTTCGCTGCTCCGGCGGAATGGAGGGAGCGGAATTCAGGCGGCGCGGCGGAGGCCGGACCAGTAACGGCCCATGGCCCCTCGGCCGTGAAGCGCATCGGGGCGCCGCGCCGTCTCCCAGGCGGCCGGATCGAGCGATCCGAGCCGCGCCTCGAGGCAGTGCAGCCCCGGCAGGCGCAGCAGGGAATACTCTGCGACGGCGTGATACCACGGCAGCATCCAGTCCAGCTCGCCGTCGAGCTCGCGCCGGCGGCAGCGCTCCTCGAGCAGCTCGAGGGTGCGGCGCACCGCCAGCTCCGGCAGCTCGGCAAGGCCGCTGAGCGGGGCCGGCTCGGCGCCCTCGTACCAGGCGAGGAACACGGCGCGCTTGAGCGCCTCGAGCCGCTCGCCCGGTTCGCCGGCGGCCTCAGCCAGGTCGACGTAGCCGCCGAACAGCGCCGCGTACTCGGCGTAGAGGCCGCTTCGGGTGAGCTCGCTGTCCCGATCCTCCAGCGAGCCCCGGGGCCGGCCCAGCTCGCGGAGGAGACGATCCTCCCAGGCGCCCAGGGCGGCGAGGGTCATCATGGTCGGGGGGTATCAGCGGCGGTGCGGCCGGCTCATCGCCAGGGCACCCGGCCGATGAGCATGTCGCGAAACATCATGAAGTCTCCCGCCAGGCTGTAGAGCGGGTGACGGAAGGTCGCGGGTCGGTTGCGCTCGAACACGAAGTGCCCGGCCCAGGCGAAGCCATAGCCGAAGAGCGGCATCGCCAGCAGCCACCACCAGCGCCCGGTCGCGATCGCGAAGACCAGCGTGAGGAGCACCAGCAGGGTCCCCGCGAAGTGCAGCCGGCGCGAGGTCGGATGGCGGTGCTCGGCGAGGTAGTCGGGATAGAACTCGCGAAAGCTGCGGTACTCGGTCGCCATCACTCCCTCCGGTGATCGCGGTCGGTGGCGGCTCAGGTGACGTCCTCGCGCGGTCGCCGCCAGATCATGACGAGCATGCCCATGAGGTTGGCCCCGGCGCAGAACGCCCCCGCCATGATGAGCATTCGCGCGATCCAACGCAATATCGTGAGCTGCCGCACGTCGATGATGACGAGGAAGATCTTGAGGCTGAGGAGCGCGGCGGCCGCGGAGAAGAGAAACAGCTGGAGCAGGAGCAGCGGCCGGTAGCCCATGCCCGCATAGAGCCAGTAGAGGGCGAGGACCACCAGCAGCCAGGCGAAGAGCCCGGTGCGCGAGCTGCGCCCGAGCGGCAGATCGCGGAGCACCGGCACCACCAGGAGCGCGAGGGCGCCGAGCATGAGCATGAGGCGCAGACTCGCGTTCCGGAGCTCGGCCGGACTCGCTTCTTCCGCGGTGTGGGGAGCGGGGCGCATCTCTCTACCTCTGGGATCGAGGCGTCACGACAACGCTCGAGTCATGATTCGGTCCGTCTGGCGATCGGTGCCGAGCAGGAAGGGCTGGCTGCCCACGTCCACGAGCCCGCATTTCCGGTAGAAGGCCTGGGCGCGCACGTTGTGCTCCCAGACCGCGAGCCACAGGGTCGCGGCCCCACGGCGGATCGCCTCGTCCAGGACGTGCTGCATCAGCGCCTGCGCGACTCCCCTGCCCTGCCAGGGACCATCCACATAGAAGCGCTGCAGCTCGATGGGCGCCGGCCCGACCGCGCAGGACGGCGCCGGCCCCGACCGCAGCTGCGCGAACCCGGCGAGGGCGCCTTCCACCTCCGCGAGGAGGGTTGCGATCCGGGGGTCGGTCAGCTCCGCCGTCTGCTGGGCCAAACCATACGTTCGGGAGAGATAGAGCGCCATGTCTCCCGGGTCGTTGGCCGGCCCGAAGGTCTCCTGGAATGTGCGGGCGGCGAGGCGCGCGAGCGCGGCAGCGTCGGCCGGGCGCCCTGGGCGAACGGCGATCACAGCGTCCGGACCGTGGGGAAGCAACCTCTCACTCGCGTTCATTTGGGCCTCAGCGGAAGCGGGTCCAGCGCCAGAGCACGACGCGCCATCCCGCATCGGCGGGCCGCCAGCGCAGCAGGTACCTGGCCCGGAGCACCCGATCTCCCTCGCCCATGAACCAGGTTCCCTCCTCCAGCAGGAAGGGCCCTTCCCGGGTGACGGAGGTGGGATGCAACCGCGACTCCGACACCCTGGTCCGGGCCGCGAGGCCGAGCAGGTACGCGATCGCCTCGTCGCCACGGCTGGCGCTGTCCGGCGGAGGAGGCTGCACCAGAAAGTCCGGATGGAGCAAGGGTCGCAGGCCGGCGGAGTCGCCGGCCGCGAAGGCCGCGCCCAGCGCGGTGTGCTCGTCGGGAGTGTGGGGCCGCGCCTCGCCACAGCCGCTCAGCACCACCCCGCCGAGCAGCACGGCCGCCGATCGCATCACGAGGGCACCGGGGCTGCCGGGCGCTCCCACCGCCACACCGGCCCGTCCTCAGGGTCCACCACCTCCCCTACGAAGCGAAAGCCGAGCTTCTCCAGGACCCTGCCGGAGGCGTTGCGCTGCGGCAGGGTGTGCGCGCGCACGGTACGGACGAGCCCGCTCGCGGCCGCCCGCTCGATCAGACCGCCGGCCATGGCCGTGGCGACGCCGCGCCCTTCGTGGGGCGGAAAGGTGAAATAGGCGATCTCGACTACTCCGTCCCAGTCGGGCGGGCCCTTGTACGCGCAGGTGCCGACCACGGCCCGGGTGCCGGGTTCCGCGGCCAGGAAGGCTCCCCATGCGGAGCTGGCGCCGCGCGGCCCCAGGAACTCCCTGGTCTGCCGCGCCACCTCCTGCACGGTGTCGGCCACGCCGTCCAGCGTCAGCGACTCCCGATCGGCCCAGGCCGCGGGAGCCTCGCTTGCGAGGGCGAGCGTAGCCGCATCGAGCGGGAGCAGCATCAGGATCACGCCGTGTCACCTGCCGGCGTGCCCGCGGCCGACGGAGTCCTCCGGCGCGGGCTGCGCGTTGCCCCCGTCAGCGGCGTAGCGCCAGCTTCCGTCCGCCTGTCGCCGCCACACCGTGAGGTACTTGGTGTAGGAGTACTGCTCGGCGCCGTCGGCGGGCACATGACGATAGGCGGCGTCGCCGATAGTGAAGCCCAGGTCGCCGCTCGGCGCCAGCCGCGCCAGCCGGGGCGACCAGGTGAGCGCGTCGCCGGCCGGGATCGCCTCGCCGAAGTAGGCCCCGATGGCCGAGTCGCCCCAGACCATGCCGTGGCCGGCGCCGAGCAGCGTGAGCGCCTGCGGCTCGGCATACGCGCGGAAGGCGAGGGCTGCCCTGCTGGCGGCGGACCGGGCGGAGAAGGCGCTGTCCGCCGCGATGAGCCGGTCCGGTCCCCCGGCTCGCCGCGGCGCGGCTGCGGGGTGGGCGGCGTGCGCCCTCGCGGCCGCCGCCGGTACGGTGTCGGGCGTGGCGGGGCTGGCACTCTCGACGTAGGCCCAGATGCGCCAGCCGGTGTCCGGCGCGTGCCGCCAGTACGCGAGGTACTTGCCATGGATGGCGCCCGTCCCCGACACGCCGTGCTCCACCACCCGGCCCGCCGTGTAGCCGTGGCTGCCGTCGGAGGACACGCCGGCCACGAGCGGGGTGCGCTCCACCCGACCCTCCGGCGCGTCGTTCTCCCCGCGCGCGACGACCTCCCGCCGGCTCATGACGGGTCGGCCGGGAGCGAGGTACCAGGCCTCGTCGGCGAGCGTCTCGTACAGCATGTCCCCGGCCGCGGCGCTGTCCGCCGCCAGGAGACCTTCGCGCCCGCCGCCCGGCTCCTCGCCCCGGCACCCGGTCGCGGAGGCGCAGAGCACCAGGAGGACCGCGGCTTCGACGCGCGGCCTCACGGTTGCCGCCCGGCGAGGCCCGGCGCCCGCTCGGCGGTGGCCGCGATCGCCGCCTCGTGCACCGGACCCAGCTCCGCCACCCCGGCGACGGAGACCTGCAGGTCCCGCAGCCTCCCGTCCTGGAGGCCGTACACCACGCCATGCACCACGAGCGGCTGTCCCCTGCCCCAGGCGTCCTGGGCAATGGTGGTCTCGCACACGTGACGCACCTGCTCGATCACGTTCAGCTCGCACAGCCGGTTCAATCGGGCCTCCGCGTCCGGGAGATCGGCGAGAAGCGCCTCGCGCCGCTCCCGCACATCCTGCACGTGGCGAAGCCAGTTGTCGATCAGCCCCAGCCGCGCGTTGGTGAGTGCCGCCCGCACGCCGCCGCAGCCGTAGTGACCGCACACGATCACGTGGCGCACCTTGAGGACGTCCACGGCGAACTGGAGCACCGAGAGGCAGTTGAGGTCGGTGTGGACCACCAGGTTGGCGACGTTGCGGTGGACGAACAGCTCGCCCGGCAGCAGATCGACGATCTCGTTGGCGGGCACCCGGCTGTCGGAGCAGCCGATCCAGAGATACTCCGGCGCCTGCTGGCCGGCGAGGCGGGCAAAGAAGCGCGGGTCGCGCGCGGTGACCCGGGCCGCCCAGGCGCGGTTGTTCGCGAACAGATGCTCGAGGTGGCGCATAGCCCGGGGGGTGAAGGAACGCCAAATGTGGCCGGCCCTCGGCGGGGCGGGCAAGGCTGCTTCGCCGCCTAGGGTCGGTACCGGGGTTCCACGACCGGCCCTCGCATCTTACAACGTGGCCGCTGAGCCCCGGCCCGGGGCGAGCGCGAACGGTGCTGCAGGGCAATGACTTACCGGGTGTCCCCAGGCGGCACGGCCGTTGCCCTTCCCCGCCGGCGTGCCCACACGTCTGCGCGTCCGCCTCCTTCCCCTCCTGCTGCTGGTCGCCGGCTGCGGCTTCGACATCGCGGGAGACCGTCCCATGGAACCTCCAGCGGTGTATCGGGAATGGTGGGCGAAGACGGAGGCCTGCTCCGGGCTGAGCGGTGATTTCGATCGGGTCGAGTGGCTGGTGGTGCCGGGGCGCTCGTTCGACTGCAAGAGCGGCCAGTGCGTGGGACACTGGCATCCGGGTCATCAGATCTACATCGCCGAGGAGTGGCTGCACAACGAAATGGTGGTGCGCCACGAGATCCTGCACGACCTGCTGCGCGGCGGAGGCCACCCCGACCCGCCGTTCGGCGAAGGCTGCCCGCTCACCTGGGCCACCTGGCCCGGCCCCAGCACTTCCGTAGGCACGGTCCCCCCGCAGATCGACTGAGCCGCCCCGGTGGTGTGATCTGTGACCTAGTGCCTCGCTCCCGCCGACTCCTAGCTTGCCTCCAGTTCCCGCAGGAGACCCGCGCAGCCCGGGGCGAGATCGCCGTGCGGCGTTCTGCCTGCCGGCCTCGCCCGCTCACCCGGATCAGGCGTGCTCGTCGTCGGAACGGGTGAGGCCGAGCTCGCGATGCACCTCGGTCTCGTCGAGAATCGGGACGAACGCCTCGAGCAGCTCGGGCGGCAGCGGACGGCGCCGCCCGGTGGCGAGGTCCACGAACACCCACCGCGTTTCGGCCCTGGCCAGCGGCCGGGAATCTCCCTGGCGGAGGAAGAGAAAGCGTCGTGGAGCGGAGCGCTGGCTGAACTCCGGGACCCAGGTGTGTGCCTCCACGACATCGCCGAGGAACGCGGGCCGCAGGTATTCGATGAAGTGGGACCGCACGACCCACCCCGCGCCGAGCGCGAGGTATCGTTCCATCGGCCAACCCGCCGCGGCGGAATGCTCGATCGCGAGATCCTGCATCCACGCCACGTAGGCGAGGTTGCTCACGTGCCCCTGCTGGTCGATCGCGTCCCGGGGCACGGCGAACCGCCGGGAATGGATCCGGGGCGGGCTCATCCCGACACATCCGACGCGCGTTCAACGAGGAGGCTCACATGGCCGGCGACACCCCGCTCCCCGAGACCGCCGCGGCACGGGTCGACGACGTCCCGTCCCGGGCGCATCTCGTCGTCGTCACCACCCGTGAGCTCCGGCCCGAGGAGCGCGGAACCGCTCCCGCCCTGCTTCGGACACGCTTCTGGCATCCGCACGATCATTGCTGGAGTGAGAACGATTTCGAGTCGCTGGAGCACGCCCGCCGACTGTTCACCGATGAGAGCGGCTGGGTGCTGCGCCAGGAGCAGGCGCTCGACGCGCCCATGGCGTATGAGCTCATCTTCGAGGCTCGCCGGGTGGATTTCACCCGGCCCAGCCGCGAGCAGATCCTCCGGGACATCGGCATGACGCCCGAAGGCGTGAACGAGATGCTGGAGCAGGTGGAGAAGAAGCCCCGGCCCGAGTAGCTCCGCGACCTCAGGCCGCTCGGCCGGTGTGCTCCGCGATCGCCGCGCTGAGCTGCGTCGCGGTCTGCTGCAGCTCGAGCCATTCGGGATATCCGGCCTGGAG
>DASUSR010000187.1:0-3461 GCA_036375015.1 Gemmatimonadales bacterium | reverse complement strand
CGCGCGACAGCGCCGCCGCCACCTACGGCCGCGCGGCCAAGCGGGTGCCGGCCGTTGCCGACTGGCTGTGGCTCCGCGCCGCGGCGGTGACGGACGACAGTGCCGGCCGGGCCGCGCTCTACGCCCGCATGCAGCTGCCCCTGCCTCGGGAACGTGCCCGGTGGGCGGAAGCCGCCGCGTTCGAGGGGATCGGTGATCTCGACCGGGCGGCCCGCGAGTACCAGGCGGTCGGCGCCCGGGTCACCGCACTGCGGCTCCGGCTGGCGATGAGCGAGGACAGCGCCCCGCGTGCGGCGGTCCGGCGGGAGCTGCTCGCCGCGGCCGGCGCGGGCGGTGCCGTGCAGGCCCGCCAGGCGGTGGCGCTGCTCGACAGCGTCTTCGCCCCGCTCTCGCCGCGGGAGGAGCTGGCCGTGGCCCGGGCCGCGGCCAAGGCGGGCATCCCCGCCCGCGCGGTCACCGGGTACGCCCGCGCGGTGGCCGCCGGACTCGGCAACAGCCAGGACCGCTTCGACTACGCCTCCGCGCTGGCCCGCCTCGGCCGCAACGGCGACGCCGCGTTCCAGTTCAACCTGGTGACGACGCCGGCCTCGCTCGCGGCCTCCGCCGCCTATCTGCGGGCGCGCTCGCTGGTGCGCGACGGCCAGGTCACCGAGGGCCGCTCCGCGCTCCTCGAGATCCCCAAGCGCTACCCCCGTGCCGCCGATGCGGCGTCCACCGCGTTCTTCCTGCTGGGCGATCTCGCGGTGGACGACCGCGCCGACCGGCTCGCCCGCACCTACTACCGCCGCGCCGCCTTGCGCTATCCCAGCAGCCGCTTCGCGCCGGCCGCCCGGTTCAGGGCCGCGATGGTGGAGCTGCTCACCGGCAGCGCCGCCATGAGCGCACGGGAGTTCGACGACCTGGCCAAGCGCTATCCCCGCAGCGACGAGGCCACCGCGGCGGTGTACTGGGCCGGACGGGCCTGGGCCGCCGCCGGAGACACCGCCGCCGCGAGGATGCGCTGGGAGCGGGCCGCCGCCGGGGACCCCGGCTCCTACTACGCCGCGATCGCCGCGCGGCGGCTGGGCCGGCCGAGCTGGACGCCGCCCGCCGCGCCCGACTCCTTTGTGGCTGTGCCCGAGGCGGACGCGGCCGTGGCCCGGGCCGAGCTGCTCGCCCGCCTCGGCCTCGGCGAAGAGTCGCAGCGGGAGTTCGACGCGGTGGCCCGGACGACGGAGACCGCACCGGAGCGCCTGCTTGCGGTCGCCAACGCACTCCGGGGCCAGGGCCGGGCATCGCACGCGATCCAGCTCGCCCGGCGGGCGCTGGCCAACGGCGCCCCCGCCGACGCGCGGACCTATCGGCTGCTCTATCCCGTGGTCCATCGCGATGCACTGCTGGCCGAAACCGCGGAGCAGAAGCTCGACCCCAGCTTCGTCGCCGCTCTGATCCGGCAGGAATCGATGTTCAATCCGGTCGCCACCTCGCCGGCGGGCGCCCGCGGGCTGATGCAGGTCATGCCCGATCTGGGAGGCCGGCTGGCCCGCGCCCTGGAATACCCGGTGTGGGACCCGGTGCTCCTCTACCAGCCTGACGTGAGCCTGCAGCTCGGCTCCTTCCACCTGCAGGAGCTGCTGGGCCGATACCCGCGGCCGGTGGAAGTACTCGCCGCCTACAACGCCGGCGCGAGCCGGGTGGACCGCTGGTCCCGACGGGTGGGCGTCGAGGACCCGGAGATCTTCGCCGAGCGCATCCCCTTCGTGGAGACCCGTGGGTACGTGCGCGTCATCCAGCGCAACCAGGAACTGTACCGCGCCCTCTATCAGTGGGGCGACGAGCGGCTCTGAGGCTGGCTCCGCGGTGCTCGCGCTCTTAATTTGAGGCGACTCCGCTCCAGAAGGTCACCCGTTGCTCGATGCCGCCCGCTCCCTCGACGTGCTCGACCGGATCGGGGAAGGTGTCTTCGGCCTCGACTCCGATGGCCGGTTCGCCTACCTGAACGAGAAGGCCCGTCACCTCTTTCGCAGGTTCTTCGGGCTCGAGCTCACCGATCCCGTCGGCCGTATCATCTGGGGACGATCCCCGCCCATCGACGCAGGCCCGCTCGGCTGGGCCCTCCGTCACGCCGCGGCGGAGCGCGTGCCCGTCACGGCCGCCGTGCAGGACGGTACGGGAGCCCAGCTCGAAGTTCGCGCCTATCCCTCCGATGACGGCCTCTTCGTCCTTCTGCTCGAGTCCCCGGGCGTGCAGGAGCCCGAGGTCCTCGACCGGATCAGCGATCTCTACCTCGCCTGCGATCACGAGTGGCGGCTCACCCTGATCAACGCCTGCGCCCGGGACTACCTCCGGCGCGCCGGCCACGAGCCGCGGGATCTCCTCGGCCGCAACCTCTGGGAGTCGGTGCCCAGTCTCGGCGGCACCCGCTTCCAGTCCGAGGCGTTCCGCGCGGTGGCGGAACAGACCGAGGTCGAGTTCGAGGCCCGCTTCGCGCCGGCCGATCGGTGGTTCGCCGTCCGGATCACTCCCATGACCGAGGGCGTGGTGGCCTCGGCGCGGGATGTCACCGGGGCTCGCCATCGCGAGCGGGCCCTCGCGCGGGAGGCCGAGCGGCTCGCGGCGGTCATCGAGACCCAGCAGGCGGTTGCTCTGGCCGGCCCCGAGCTGGGCCCGGTCATGCGGGTCGCCTGCGCGAGGCTGCAGCGTCTCACCCGCGCACCCGCCGCCGCCGTGTTCCTCCCCGAGGACGGCGAGCTCGTGCTCTGCGAGGGGAGCGGGTACGCGACCGTGCACCTGGGGATGCGGGTCCCGGCCGCCGGGGGGCTGGCCGGGCTCGCGCTCGCGGCCGGCGAGCCCCTCCGCTGCGACGACACCGCGGACGACCCGCGGTCCGACCCCGCGGTGGTCCGCGCGCTCCGACTCCGGTCGGGCCTCTTCGTCCCGTTCGGCGGTGCGGGCCCGGGCGGGGCGGTGGTGGCGCTGTGGTCGGACCGACCCTCGGCGTTCAACGAGCTGCACGAGCAGACCGTTCGTCTCGTGGCGGGGCTCCTCGGGGCCGCCATGGAGCGGGCCGGAGCGGTGGCGGCGCACCAGCTCCTGTTGGGGCAGCGGACCGCCACCGCCGCGGCGCTGGAGGCGGGCGAGGAACGCTTCCGGGTCCTGGTCGAGGGCATCGACGACGTGGTGTTCCGGCTGGACCGGGAACAGCGCTGCGTGGACATCCTGGGACGCTGGCTGGCGCGCGAAGGATTTACGCCGGAGCAGCTGCTCGGTCGCACCACGGCGGAGATCGTGGGGCCCGCCGAGGCCGCGCTGCACGAGCGCGCCAACCTGCGCGCGCTCGCGGGTGAGACCGTCACCTACGAGTGGGTCCTTTCCACCAGGCGGGGGAGGCGCCACATGCAGACCACCCTCTCGCCGCTTCGCGGTGCGGGGGGCGAGGTCACCGGCCTCGTGGGGCTCGGGCGCGACATCACCGAGCGGAT
>DASUSR010000186.1:0-2561 GCA_036375015.1 Gemmatimonadales bacterium | reverse complement strand
GGCACCTCCGGCTCCGGGAACGGCGGCAGGGGATCCGGCAAGGGAGGGAACGGTCCCTCGGGATTCGGGATGAGTACCGGGTTGTGTCCGTTCATAGGTCCTGCGCCTCGGTCGGTGAGGATGCGTGAGAGGATCGTCCGGTTGTGCTTGTACACGAGAGGCGGACCACGATCCGGCACGGTACCGCGACCTGCTAGGCCCCTTTTGCGACACGGAGGGACCCGAACGCGACACCCGCGCAGGGAGGGCGCCGGGGCCTCGACGACGCCTTCCCGCGATCACGCCCGCTGCAGGCGACAGGCCTGACCCGCGCGCCTGTCGCGCCGACCCCTCCGAACCGCTGTCACGCGTCACACGCGTGGCCGGACCTGCACGCTGGTGCGCCCCCCGCTATCCTTCGCACCCTCGCGCTCGTGCATTCACCCGGGAGTCCCCTTGCCGTTCACGTCGCTCAAGCTCCATCCCAGTCTCCTCAAGGGCGTGAAGGAGCTCGGCTTCGCCCGGCCCACGCCGATCCAGGCCGACGCCGTTCCACCGGCCCTCGCCGGCCGTGACGTACTGGCCTGCGCCATGACCGGGAGCGGCAAGACCGCGGCCTTCGTGCTGCCGATCCTCCACCGCCTGATCGATAAGCCCCGCGGCACCACCCGCGCCCTCGTGCTCACCCCCACCCGCGAGCTGGCGGCCCAGATCGTGGAGGACCTGAACGATCTCGCGGTGCACACGCCGGTCACCGCGGCGCCGGTCTTCGGCGGCGTCGGCATGGGGCCGCAGGAGCACGCCTTCCGGAGCGGTGTGGACGTGATCGTCGCGACCCCCGGGCGCCTGCTGGACCACTTCAGCCGGCCGTACGCCAGGCTCGCCGGGCTCGAGATCCTGGTGCTGGACGAGGCCGACCGCATGCTCGACATGGGCTTCCTGCCCGAGATCCGGAAGATTCTCCGCCACCTGCCGGCCAAGCGGCAGACGCTCTTCTTCAGCGCTACGATGCCCGAGCCGATCCTGGCGCTCACCCGCGACATGCTCCACAACCCGGCGACCATCAACCTCGAGCGCCGGTCGGCCCCTGCGGTGGGGATCACCCAGGCGGTCTACCCGGTGGCGCAGGAGCTCAAGTCCGCCCTCTTCCTGGCGTTGCTCAAGCGGGGCGACATGCGGGAGGCGCTGGTCTTCACCCGCACCAAGCACCGCGCCGACCGGCTCCAGAAGTTCCTGGCGCGGAACGGCATCTCGGCCGAGCGGATCCACGGCAACCGGTCGCAGCCGCAGCGCACCGCGGCGCTCGACGGGTTCAAGAGCGGCAAGTATCGGGTGCTGGTGGCGACCGACATCGCGGCGCGGGGCATCGACATCGTGGAGCTGGGCCACGTGGTCAACTTCGACGTGCCCAAGGTGCCGGAGGACTACATCCACCGGGTCGGTCGGACCGCCCGCGCCGAGGCGGTGGGCGACGCGTTCACCTTCGTGGCGCCGGACGAGGAGGGGGAGCTCCGGCGGATCGAGCGCGCGGTGGGCAAGCGGCTGCCGCGGGTGATGGTGCCGGACTTCGATTATGGGGCGAAGCCGGAGGGCCGGCTGGAGGTGCCGATCGGCGAGCGGATCGCGGCGATCAAGGCGCGGAAGGCGGAAGAGCGGGCGCGGGCCCAGGCGAAGGCCGGCGGGGCGCCCCGGCGCGGGCGGCGCTGAGCAGCTCGGCCACCGTGCGCGCCAGCGCCTCGGTGCCGAACGGCTTCTGGAGGAAGGGGGCCCCGCGAGGCACCAGCCGCTGGAGCACGGCGTCCTCGCCGGCGTGCCCGGAGATGAACAGGACCGGCAGACCGGGCCACCGCGCGACGATGGCGTCGTGGAGCTGGCGCCCGTTCCGGCCGGGCATGATGACGTCGGTGACGACCAGGTCCGGGACGATCTGCTCCTCCTCGATCAGCGCCAGCGCCGCCGCCCCGTCCTCCGCGGCGTGAACGGTGTAGCCCTCCTCCTCCAGCGTGCGCACGGCCAGGGCCCGCACCAGCCGCTCGTCGTCCGCCACCAGCACCACCCGGCCCCGCCCCCCTGATGACCCCAGCCCGCCGGCGGACTCCCCCCGCCGCGCGGCCGAGGTATCCCCCGCGGCCGCCGGCCAGTAAAGCTCCATCGTGGTGCCCTCCCCTTCCACGCTCCGCGCGCCGACATAGCCCCCGTGTTGCTTCACCGTGCCGTATACCATGCTCAGCCCGAGCCCGGTGCCCTCCCCTACCGGCTTGGTGGTAAAGAACGGATCGAACACCCGGGCCAGGGTCACCGGACTCATGCCGTGTCCCGTGTCGGAGACGCTGAGCCGCACGTAAGTCCCCTGAGGCAAACGGAACCCCATGTCCGCCGTGGTGGTCTCGTCCCCCGCGAGGGCGTCCACCCGCTCGAGGCCGATCGTCACCCGCCCGCCCGTGTCGGTGGCGTCCCGGGCATTGGCCACGAGGTTGATGAGGACCTGCTCCACCCGGGCCGGGTCCGCCTGGATCCGCGGCACGTCGCCCGACGTCGGCAGGACCACGAGCGTCTTGTCGGCGCCCAGGAGCTGCTGGAGC
>DASUSR010000185.1:0-4484 GCA_036375015.1 Gemmatimonadales bacterium | reverse complement strand
GGGGGGGGGGGGGGGGGGGGGGGGGGGCCCGAGCCTGGTACCTCATCCCGAGGGAGCGCACGCGACTGAGGGATCTTCTCACCCGGGCTTCGATACCCGCGAAGAAGATCCCTCGCTGCGCTCGGGATGAGGTAGTCGGCGCGAGATGACGTTCGCCACCGTCCGCATACCCTCGGCGCCTACCCGCCTGCCCGCCCCCTCGCCCTCCCGCCCCCTGCCCCGCCTCCCCTCACATCTCGTCCTCGAATGCCGTGAACGGCGGCACGTTGCTCATCCAGAACCCGGCCAGGCCGCCCTGCTGATCGACCTCGACGAAGAAGTTCTCCGCCACCCGCACCACCTCGACCGGGCGCCTGGGGCCGATCCGCAGGTGGAAGACGCTTTCCGAAGGATCGGTTCGCACCGACAGGGTGGTGTCCACCTCGACCGAGGCGACCGCCGCGCGCTGGCCGTTCGAGGGCAGCACCACCCGGCCGTCGGTGAGCTGGCTGGGGACCTTGAGGTCCGCCACCGTGGTCACCTCGGGCCAGACGACCACGTCGAGGCCGCAGATGACCCCGTTGTTCACGTCGAGGACAGCCACCGAGCCCTCGGCGTCGGTGAGCTCCACCGTGCCGGTGAGTCCGCCGGCCTTGCGGTTCCCCTTGAAGGACCCGGAGAGGATGTCGGTCTCGGGGTCCCAGCGCCACGCGATGGCGGGCAGCGCGCCGGTCAGCGGCTCGATCCGGGCGTCCATGCTCACCGGCGAGATCCTAGGCTGCACGGGCGGAGGCGAGTCGTTGAATGAAGCGGAGTATTCGGTCCATCGCCTGCTCCAGCTCCGCGTCGGACACGGCGTAGCTGAGCCGGACCCAGCGGTCGTCGGAGAAGGCCGCACCGGGCACCAGCGCGACGCCCTCCTGCTTCATGAGCTGCTCGCAGAAGCTCTGACCGGTCACCGGGTCCTGCTCGCGGATGCCGTCCACCCGGAAGAAGAAGTAAAAGGCGCCGTGCGGCTCGACGAACTCGATCCCCGGCACCTCCGTGCGGAAGCGGTCCACCAGGTAGTCGCGCCGGCGGCGGAACGCCGCCACCATCCGGACCACTTCGCCCTCGACCCGGTCGTCGGTGAAGGCGGCCGCCGCCGCCCACTGGGCCGGGTGATTGGTGCCCGTGGTGGTGTGGGACTGGAGCGCCGCCATCGCCTTGGTCAGGTGCGGCGGGGCCAGCGCCGCGCCCACCCGCCACCCGGTCATCGCGTACGCCTTGCTGGCGCCATAGATGATCACCGTGCGGTCGAGCAGCTCGTCGGGCAGGTCCAGCAGGGAGGGCGCGGGGCCGGGGCCGAAGTTGATCCGGCGGTAGATCTCGTCGGAGATGATCCAGATATCGTTCTTCTTGGCCCACTCGGCGATGGCGCGGAGCTCCGCCAGGGTATAGACCGCGCCGGTGGGGTTGCAGGGCGAGCAGAGGATCAGGCCGCGGGTGGACTTGTTGCTGTGCCGGTCCAGGTCGCGGGCGCTCACCTTGAGCCCCCACTCCAGGTCGCCCGGGACCAGCACCGGCTCCGCCCGCGAGAGGTGCACGATCTGAGGGTAGGACACCCAGGCCGGCGCGGGGATGAGGACCCGGTCCTTGGGACCGAAAAGGGTGAAGCAGGCGTTGAAGATCGACTGCTTCGACCCGGAGCTCACGAGGATCTGGTCGGGATCGACGGCCCGGCCGCCGGACATCCGGCTCAGCTGCGCGGCGATGCCCCGCCGCAGCTCGGCGATGCCGACATTCGGCGGATACCGGGTGAGCCCCTTCTGAATGGCCTGAATGCCCGCCTGCGCCGCCGGCGCCGGGGTGTCGAAGTCCGGCTCGCCCACGCCCAGGTCGAGGACGTCCTCACCGGCGGCCTTCCGGCGCTTCGCCTCGTTGCTGATGGCGACCGTCTCGGAGGCCTTGAGATGTTGGACGTTGAGCGAAAGCGGGTCGGGCATGCACCGGTCCGGGACGAAGTGTAGGGGATTCGAAGGGGAAAGGTTCAGCGGCGGGTGAGAGATGTCAACCATTCGCGCGCAGGCGGGGCGGACGGCGTGGGCGGCTCGCTTGACACGAAGTAGGGCGGCACTAGCTTGACCGCCACTCCGGGTGTCGCTCCCGCTCCACGACCCCGCCGCCCCGCCTCCCGAGGTTCCCGTGGCCGCTCCGGACGCGCTCCATCTGCCCCCCGCCATCGCCGCCGCGCTCGAGCGGCTGGGATGGAGCGCCGACGCCCCCGCCGTGCGCGAGGCGGTGCCGACCGCGGCGCGGGGCCACAACCTGGTGGCGGTCTTGCCCCCCGCGCCGGTGTACGGCACCCCGCTGCTCGCCGGCCTGCTCGCCCGATTGGGCGAGGGACGCCGCGGGCTCGTGCTCGCCCCGCCGGCCCAGCTATCCGAGTGGGGCGGCACGGCCCACCAGCTCGCGGCGGCCGGACTCCGGATCCAGGTCGCCCACGGCACCGCGCGCGCGATGCGCCGGCTCAAGTCGGCGGACCTCGATCTGCTCATCACCACACCGGACACCGCGCTCGCCCTGCACCGCCGGTCCGCCCTCGGCGTGGACGGGCTGGTCGGCGTGGTGCTGGCCTGGCCCGAGAACTGGGAGGACGAGAGCAGCCTCTCGCCCCTGATGCAGGACCTGTCCAAGGACGCGCAGCGACTGGTGCTGACCTCCGCGCCCGCCCGGGTGGGCGAGCTGGTGGAGCGCTACGCCAGGCGCGCCCTCACGCTCGGCGACCACGACACCCATGCTCCCGAGCCGGCCGGTCCGGTGCGCACCGTGGCCGTGGCGTGGGAACGCCGTGCGGCCGCGCTGGCGGATCTCGTGGAGCTGCTCGACCCCGCCTCGCTCGTGGTCTGGACCGCCGACCGCGGTCATCACGAGGAGATCGGCCGGCAGGTGGCGGCGGGCGAGCCGGAGGTGCAGGTGGCGACCGGCGATGCCCCCCGCGCCGCGCTCATCATCGCCTTCGACCCGCCTTCGCCCGAGCGGCTGCGACAGCTCCTCGGCGCCGGCGAGGTGGTCCTGCTGGTGCCGCCCGACGCCACCGGGTATGTGGAGCGGATCGCCGCGCCGCGCCGGCCGGTCCGGCTGCCCGGTGTGCTCGACGCGGTGACCACCGAGGCGGCCGCCCGTCGGGCCACGATCGTCCGCGCGCTCGAGACCGGCCGCCCCGACCGCGCACTCCTCACCCTCGCCCCGCTCTTCGAGCGCCACGATCCCGCCGCGGTCGCCGCGGCGCTCTTCGAGCTCTGGACCACCGCCGGCGCGGGGGTGCCCGCCGCGGTGCCCGACATCCCGGCGACGGCGCGGATCTACGTGGGCGTGGGCAAGAAGGACGGCGCCACCGCGAACGACCTGGTGGCGGTGCTGACCAAGGAGGTGCGCTACGACCGCCAGAAGATCGGCCGCGTGGAGCTGCGCGATGCCTTCTCTCTGGTGGAGATCCCCGCCCAGGACGCGGAGCGGGTGGCGTCGGCGCTCAACGGACTCAGTATCCGGCGCAAGCGGGTAAGCGCCCGGGTGGACCGCGGCGCGCCGCCCGCACCGCCCGGCCGAGCCGGCCGGCCCGGCGGCCGGCGCCCTAACGCTTCCGGCCGACCAGCTCCTTGAGCGCTCGCGCCGGCCGGAAGGCCGGCACGGTCGCGGCCTTGAGCGTGATGGTCTTTCCGGTGCGCGGGTTACGCACCTGGCGCGGCGCCCGGGTACGGGTCTCGAAGTGTCCGAAGCCCGAGATCGCGACCTTGCCCCCGCGCCGCAGCTCTCCGGCGATGATCCCGCCCTCCGCGAAGAACAGCTCGGTGATCTCCATGGCCCTGGCCTTGGTGACGCCGAGCCGCTTGGCGACGCTGGCGACCAGCTCGAGTTTGTTCACCGGGAAACCGTCCGTGGCGCGGGGCGCGACAATATCGCGGAGGCGGCGAGAGAGCCGCAAGCCGGCTGGAGGATCGGGAGCGGCGAGGACATTTTCTTTCCGTGTCGAGAGCGTCCATGAACTACGGTAGCCACCCCGGATGGATCGAGGTGATCAGCGGCGTGATGTTCAGCGGCAAGAGCGAGGAGCTCATCCGCCGGGTCCGCCGCGGCATCATCGCGCGCCGCAAGGTGCAGGTGTTCAAGTCGCACCTGGACAGCCGCTACGCCGGACTCTACACCGTCACCAGCCACGACGGCACCGAGCTGGAGGCCTCGCCGGTGGACTCCTCGGCGGAAATCTTCCGGCTGGTGCGGCCGGAGTCCGAGATCGTGGCCATCGACGAGGCCCAGTTCCTGGATCCCGAGGTCGTCACCGTCGCCACCGCGCTGGCGGCCCGCGGGGTGCGGGTGATCCTCGCCGGCACGGACACCGATTTCAGGGGCGAGCCCTTCGGCGCCATGGGCGACCTCATGGCGGTGGCTGAGATGGTGGACAAGCTCCAGGCCATCTGTGTCGTCTGCGGCGACCCCGCCTGCCGCAACCAGCGGCTGCTCGACGG
>DASUSR010000184.1:0-20781 GCA_036375015.1 Gemmatimonadales bacterium | reverse complement strand
GGCCAGGTTCCGCTCCTTCATGGCCCGGGGATAGAAGGGGTCGAAGTTGTCGACCCCTATGACCTCGTCGCCCTGGCGGGCCAGCGCTTCCACCAGGTGCGACCCGATGAAGCCAGCGGCACCGGTAACGAGGACTCGGGTCACCGACCGCCCCGGCCGATCCCGTGATACTCGAAGCCCAGTGCCTTCATGCGCTCCGGCTCGTAGAGGTTGCGGCCATCCACCAGCAGCGGACGGCGGAGCAGCTTGCGCACCCGCTCGAAGTCGGGATTGCGATAGAGGAGCCACTCGGTCATGACGCAGAGCGCGTCAGCGCCGTGCGCCGCGCTGTACGGATCGGCGGCGTACATCACCCGGTCCTCGAAGATGTGCCGCGCCGAGTCGGTCGCCTTGGGGTCGTGGGCCTGCACCCGGGCGCCGGCCGCGAGGAGCCCCTCGATGAGCGGAATGGTCGGGCTCTCCCGCATGTCGTCGGTCTCGGCCTTGAAGGCGAGCCCCCACAACGCCAGCGTCTTCCCCGCGAGATCGGCGCCCAGGACCCGTTGCACCTTCTGGAGCACCACGAGCTTCTGGCAATCGTTCACCGCCTCCACGGCCTTGAGCACGTCGAGCGAGAGCCCGAGGTCGTCGGCGGTGCGGATGATGGCCTTCACGTCCTTCGGAAAGCAGGAGCCGCCGTACCCCGGGCCGGGGTAGAGGAACGCCCGGCCGATCCGCTGGTCGGAGCCGATCCCCAGGCGCACGTTGTTCACGTCGGCGCCCACCAGCTCGCAGAACAGGGCCATCTGGTTCATGAACGAGATCCGGGTGGCCAGCATCGCGTTGGCGGCGTATTTGGTGACCTCCGCCGAGGCGATGTCCATGAAGAGGATGCGGTTGCCGCCCTGGCGGGTGAACGGGCCGTACAGCTCCTCCAGGACCGCCTTGGCCTCCTCGTCGTCCACCCCGATGACCACGCGGTCGGGCTTCATGAAATCGTCGATCGCCGCCCCCTCCTTGAGGAACTCGGGATTGGAGCAGACGGCGAAGGGGATGTCGGTTTCCGAGCGGATCGCCGCCCGCACCTTCTCCGCCGTACCGACCGGCACGGTGGATTTGGTGACCACGATTTTGGGCCCGTTCATGTGGCGGCCGATCTCGCGGGCCACGCCGAGCACGTGTTGCAGGTCGGCCGAGCCGTCCTCGCCCGGCGGCGTGCCCACCGCGATGAAGATGACCCGCGCGCCCTTCACCGCGGCGGCGATGTCGGTGGTGAAGGTGAGCCGGCCCTCCTCCTGGTTGCGCTGCACCATCGGCTCGAGCCCGGGCTCGTAGATCGGGATCTCGTTGCGCTGGAGCCGCGCGATCTTCTCCGAGTCCTTGTCCACGCACACCACGTCGTTGCCCGTCTCCGCCAGACAGGCGCCGGCCACCAGACCGACGTACCCGCTTCCGATCACCGCCACGTGCATGTCACGCCTCTTTCGGCATCGCGTTCCGAGTGTCGACCACCAGCAGGGCGTTGCGCCGGATCATCGCGTAATCCACCACCGAATGATCGGTCACGACCATGACGCAGTCGGCGGTCCGAACCGCCTCGGGCGTCAGCGCGACCGAACGGTACTCGTGCCCGTCCTCGGCGAAGCAGGGCACGTGAGGGTCGTGGTAGGCCACCCGCGCCCCCTGCCCCTCCAGCAGGCGGATGATGTCGAGCGCGGGACTCTCCCGGATGTCGTCGATGTCCCGCTTGTAGGCGACACCCAGCACCAGCACCGAGGCGCCCCGCACCGCGCGACCCTGCGCGTTGAGGGCCTCGGCCACCTTGCGCACCCAGAAGTGCGGCATCTCGGTGTTGAGCTCGCCGGCGAGATCGATGAAGCGGGTCTTGTAGTTGAGCCCACGCATCTTCCATGCGAGATAGTGGGGATCGATCGGAATGCAGTGTCCTCCGAGCCCCGGGCCGGGGAGGAACTTCATGAAGCCGAAGGGTTTGGTGGCCGCCGCCTCGATCACCTCCCACACGTCCACCCCCAGCTTGTCGCACACGATCGCCATCTCGTTCACCAGCCCGATGTTCACGCTGCGGAAGGTATTCTCCAGCAGCTTGACCAGCTCGGCCGCCTCGGTGGTGGAGACCGGCACCAGGCGCTCGATGGCGGGCTGGTAGAGGGCGCAGGCGACCCGGCGGCAGTCGTCGGTGATCCCTCCCACCACCTTGGGCGTGTTGTGGGTCTGCCACACCGCGTTGCCCGGATCGACCCGCTCGGGACTGAAGGCGAGGAAGAAGTCCCCGCCCACCTTGAGCCCGGTGCTCTCGAGCGCGGGCAGCAGGATCTCCCGGGTGGTGCCCGGATAGGTCGTGCTCTCCAGGATGATGGCCTGACCCCGGCGCAGCGTCCGCTTGACCGACTCGGTGGCGGCCACGATGAAGCTGACGTCCGGGTCCTTGAACTTGGAGAGCGGCGTCGGAACGCAGATCGAGATCGCATCCGGCTCGGCCAGCCGGCTCCCGTCGGTGGTGGCCTCGAAGCGGCCCGCCTGCACCACCGCACGGAGCGCCTCGTCGCTCACGTCCTTCACGTGCGAGTGCCCGGCGTTGAGCCCGTCCACCACCCGCTGGTTGATGTCGACCCCGAGCACCCGGTACCCGGCCTGGGCCAGCTCCACCGCCAGCGGGAGCCCCACGTAGCCGAGTCCCACGATGCCGAACAGCGCCTCGCGGCGTTCGGCCTTTGCAACCAGCTCGTCCGCTATCGACATCGCTCCCTCCGACTCCACGCGACCGGCACGTCAGGCGTAGAACGCCAGCACCGCCTCGATCACGGCGCCCTGGTGATCGCGCGGCAGCTCCGGATAGACCGGCAGCGAGATCACCGAGGCCGCCGCCGCCTCCGCGGCAGGCAGGCTGCCCGCCCGGTAGCCCAGGTGCGCGAAGCAGGGCTGCAGGTGCAGGGGCAGCGGATAGTAGATCGCCGTCGCGATCCCCTGGGACTTGAGCCGCGCCTGCAGCTCGTCGCGCCGGGGCACCCGGATCGTGTACTGGTTGTAGATATGGGTGTTCGCCGGGTCGGTCTGCGGGGGACACACCTCGGCATGACCGCGGAACGCCTGGGTGTAGCGCTCGGCGTTCCTTGCCCGCGCCGCGCTCCACTCCGCGAGGTGCGGCAGCTTGGCCAGCAGCACCGCGGCCTGGAGCGTGTCCAGCCGGCTGTTGAACCCCACCTCGTCGTGGAAGTACTGCTTGCTGCCCCCGTGCAGCCGCAGCCGCCGGAGCCGCTCGGCCAGGTCGGGGTCCTGGGTCACCATCATTCCCCCGTCGCCAAACGCGCCCAGGTTCTTGCTGGGGAAGAACGAGAACGTGCCGACCGTCCCCAGCTCGCCCGCCATGCGCCAGGCGCCGTCCAGCCGCCGCCGCGCCCCGATGGCCTGGGCGGCGTCCTCGATCACCGCGAGCCCGTGCCGCTCGGCGATGGGCAGGATCTGCTCGACCGCCGCCATCTGTCCGAACAGGTGCACCGGAATGATCGCCCTGGTGCGGGGCGTGACCGCGGCTTCGATGGCCCCGGGCACGATGTTGTAGGTGGCCGGATCGATGTCCACGAACACCGGCCGGCCGCCCGCGTTGTGGATCGCCCCCGCGGTGGCGAAGAAGGTGAACGGGGTCGTGATGACCTCGTCGCCCGGCTTGAGGTCCAGCGCCCGGAGCGGCAGCAGCAGCGCGTCGGTTCCGCTCGCGCAGCCGACCGCGTGCCGGGTCTGGGAGAGCCGGGCCACTTCGGCCTCGAGCTGCGCCACCTCCGGGCCCATGATGAAGCCCTGGCGCTCGATCACCGCCCGCATCGCGCGCTCGACATCGTCCTTGATGTCGCGATACTGCGCCACGAGGTCCAACAGGGGAACGTTCACCGTAAGCCGATCCGTCGCTCGGCCGCTCCCCGGCGGGGGCGGACGGTCATGTGGAAAGCGCCCGCACGTCGGCCGGAGCCGGCCAGGCAGCGGGCGCGGTCAGTGTCGGAACCATCGGCAGCCGTGCAAGTTAGCCGGAGGGCCGTGGGGGGTCAATCTGGCGGAGGAGGCCGCCCTCCTCCCGGTATCCGGCCCGGCACACCGGACAGCTACCCGCCCCGTCCCGAAGGTGCAACCGCGTGCCGCACTGGCACATCCACCCCGCCCGGCGAGCCGGAACCCCGACCATGAGCGCGTAGGCCGGCACGTCCGCCCGGACCACCGCGCCGGCCCCGATGAAGGCGTACTCGCCCAGGGTGACCCCGCAGACGATGGTGGCGTTGGCCCCGATCGTGGCACCCCGCCGCACCAGCGTCTGGCGGTACTCCGACTTGCGGGAGACATGGGCCCGGGGATTGGCCACGTTGGTGAACACGCAGCTCGGGCCGCAGAAGACGTCGTCCTCCAGCACGACCCCCTCGTAGACCGAGACGTTGTTCTGGATCTTCACGTTGTTGCCGATCCGGGTGCCGCCCATCACGACCACGTTCTGGCCGAGGTTGCAGCGCTCGCCGATGACCGCGCCCGGCAGGACGTGGCAGAAGTGCCAGATCTTCGTGCCCGCGCCGATGGCGGCGCCGTCATCGACGTAGCTGGACTCGTGGGCGAAGTAGTCCCGTTCACCCTTCACGCTTCACCCTTCTCGCTGTTGAGATACTCCCCTCCGCTGCCGATCAACTTCACCTCGGGCTCCAGCCCCGCCCCGAAGCGCTCGGCCACCACCTGCTGAACGTGCGCGATGAGGTCCCGGACGTCGGCTGCCGTCGCGCCGCCCACGTTGACGAAATAGTTGGCGTGCATCGAGGACACCTCGGCGCCCCCGATCCGGTGTCCCTTGAGCCCGGCGGCCTCGATGAGCTGGCCCGCGGTCCGGGGTCCGTCGGTCCGCTTCCAGCTCGGTCCCGACGGGTTCTTGAACACGCTGCCGCAGCAGGGCTGGTTGAACGGCGTCCCCTTCTGCCGCCACTCGAACATCTCGGCGATCTGCTCCTCGAGCCGGGGCCGCTCCTCGGGCCGGAGTCGAACCGTGGTCTCGAGCACCACCCGCCGCTCCAATCCGCTGCGTCGGTAGGTGAACGGGATCTCCTCCCGCGAGAGCACCTGATCCTGCCCGGCGGCATCGACCACCGTCACCGTCTCGACCACCTCGGACCAGTCGCCCCCGTGGCAGCCGGCGTTCATGTAGACCCCGCCTCCCACCGTGCCGGGAACCCCGACGAAGATGTGGAGCCCGGCGTATCCGGCGCCGGCGGTGCGGCGCGCGGCGAGCGGGGCCGGCAGGCCGGCGCCGATGGTCCACCGGTCGCCCTCCCGGGTGAGGCCGTCGAGCCCCTTGCCCAGGCGCACCACCAGGGCGTCGAGCCCTGCGTCGGGGAGGAGGATGTTGGAGCCGAGTCCGAGCGCGAACCAGGGCACGCCGTGCCGCTGCGCCAGGCGCAGGCCCGCCGCGACGTCCTCGGGGCCGGCCGGGTGCAGCACGGTCGCCGGGCCGCCGATCCGGTAGGTGGAATAGCGGCCCAGCGTCTCCGCCTCGCGGACCTCGCCCCGGACCAGGGCCCGGAGCGCGGCCGCGAACCCCGGGTCGCGGGCGGTCAGCCGGTCCACTCGGGGGACATCTCGCGGGCCAGGACGTGCCACTCCTGCAGGGAGCGCACCTCGCCGGCCCGGCTCCGGAGCGCAATGATCGCGTCGCAGGCGGCCGAGGCCGCGGACAGGGTCGTGGTGTACGGCACCCGATGCTGCAGCGCGGTCCGCCGGATGGCGTAGTCGTCCTCCTGGGTGAGCTTGCCCAGCGGGGTGTTGATCAGCAGCTGGATCTTGCCCGAGAGCATGAGGTCGATCGCGTTGGGACGGCCCTCGTGCACCTTGAGCACCCGCTCGGCGGGAATGCCGCGGCCGCGAAGGTACCGCGCGGTGCCGTCGGTGGCCACCAGCCGGAAGCCGAGCGCGTGGAACCGCCGGGCGATGGGGGCCACGTTCGGCTTATCGTGGTCGTTCACGGTGATGAACACCGCGCCCTCCAGCGGCAGCGCGCCGTCGGCCGAGATCTGCGCCTTGGCGAAGGCCATCCCGAACGAGTCGGCGATGCCCATGACCTCGCCGGTGGATCGCATCTCCGGCCCGAGCACCAGGTCCACGCCGTGCAGCTTGCTGAACGGGAAGACCGCCTCCTTCACCGCCACGTAGGGCTGGAGCACGTCGTCCTGCAGTCCCAGCTCGTCGAGCGTCTTCCCGACCATGATGGCGGCCGCGAGGCCGGCGAGCTGCACGCCGGTGGTCTTGGAGACGAAGGGTACGGTGCGGGACGCCCGGGGATTCACCTCCAGCACGTACACGACGCCGTTCTTGATCGCGTACTGCACGTTGATGAGTCCCACCACGCCGAGCCGCAGGGCGAAGGCACGGGTGTAGGCCCGCATCTCGTCCACCTGGGCCTCGGTGATGAGGTAGGGCGGCAGCACGCAGGCCGAGTCGCCGGAGTGGATGCCGGCATCTTCGATGTGCTGCATCACCCCGCCGATGACACAGCGGGTCCCGTCGGCGATCGCGTCCACGTCCGCCTCGAAGGCATCCTCCAGGAACGAGTCGATCAGCACCGGGTGCTCGGGCGCCACCCGGGCCGCCCGCTCGAAGTAGCCCCGGAGCGAGGTCTCGTCGTAGACGATCTCCATCGCCCGTCCGCCGAGCACGTAGGACGGCCGGACCAGGATGGGGTAGCCCACCCGTCCGGCGACCACGACCGCCTCGTCCACCGAGAAGGCGATCCCGCTCGGCGGCTGGGTGACCTCCAGCTCGCGGGCGAGCGCCTCGAAGCGGCCCCGGTCCTCCGCCAGATCGATCGCGTCCGGCGAGGTCCCGAGCACGTGGACACCCTCGCGCTCCAGCGCCCGCGCCAGCCGGAGCGGCGTCTGCCCGCCGAACTGCACGACCACGCCGAGCGGCCGCTCGACGTGGACGATCTCGAGCACGTCCTCCAGGGTGAGCGGCTCGAAGTACAGCGCGTCCGAGATGTCGAAGTCGGTGGAGACCGTTTCCGGGTTGGAGTTCACCATGACGGTGCGATACCCCAGCTCGCGGAACGCCATCGCGGCCCGGACGCAGCAGTAGTCGAACTCGACGCCCTGGCCGATCCGATTGGGGCCGCTGCCCAGGATCACCACCGTCCGTGCACCGGTGGCGCGGGCCTCGTTCTCCTCGTCGTAGGAGGAGTAGAGATACGGCGTGGAGGAGGGGAACTCTCCGGCGCAGGTGTCCACCGTCTTGTAGACCGGCCGGATGCCGAGCCGGTGGCGCTCGGCGCGGATGTCGCTCTCCCTCACCTCGCGCAGGTCGGCGAGCTGCCGGTCGGAGAACCCGAGCCGCTTCATCCTCCGCAGCAGCGCCCCGTCCGCCTCTCCGCCCTGCCCTGCCGACTCGCCGCCCCACTCCCGTTCCGCCTCGACCAGCTCCGCGAGCTGGTGGAGGAACCAGGGATCGATCCCGGTGCGCTCGGCGATGGCCGCCACCGGCGCGCCCAGCAGCAGTGCCCGCTTGATCTGGAACACCCGCTCGGGGGTCGGGCGGCGCAGCGCGGCCAGGACCGACTCGAGCGACTCGTCCTGCACCCGGTCGTCCGCCGGAGTGGCCCCGAGGACCCAGCCGGGTCGGTCGGCCTCCAGCCCGCGCAGCCCCTTCTGGAACGCTTCCTTGAACGTGCGGCCGATCGCCATCACCTCGCCGACCGACTTCATCTGCGTGGTGAGCGTCGGGTCCGCGGAGGGGAACTTCTCGAAGGCGAAGCGGGGAATCTTGACGACCACGTAGTCCAGCACCGGCTCGAAGGATGCCGGCGTCGTGCGGGTGATGTCGTTGGGCAGCTCGTCTAGGCGGTACCCCACGGCCACCTTGGTCCCGATCCGGGCGATGGGGAACCCGGTGGCCTTGGAGGCGAGCGCGGAGGAACGGGAGACCCGGGGGTTCATCTCGATGACGAGCTGCTCGCCGGTGGCGGGGTCCACCGCGAACTGGATGTTGCAGCCGCCGGCGGCCACGCCGATTTCCCGGATGATGCGGATGGCCGCGTCCCGCATCACCTGGTACTCACGATCGGTCAGCGTCATCGCCGGCGCGACGGTGATGGAGTCGCCGGTGTGGACGCCCATCGGGTCGAAGTTCTCGATGGAGCAGACGATCACGACGTTGTCGGCTCCGTCCCGCATCACCTCCAGCTCGAACTCCTTCCAGCCGATGATGCTCCGCTCCACCAGCACCGATCCCACCGGCGACAGCTCGAGCCCCCGACGGATCAGGACCCCGAATTCCTCCTGGTTATACGCGATCCCGCCGCCGGTGCCGCCCAGGGTGAACGAGGGCCGGAGTATGGCGGGGAACCCGGTGATCTCCACCGCCGCCACCGCCTCCTCCACGCTGCGCACGGTGCGGCCCTGCGGGGTGGCGAGCCCGATGCGGCGCATCGCCTCGGCGAACTCCTCCCGGTCCTCGGCCAGCCGGATGGCGCGCTCATTGGCGCCGATCAGCTCCACTCCGTAGCGGGCCAGGGTACCGTCGCGCACCAGCGCCATCGCCACGTTGAGCGCGGTCTGCCCGCCCATCGTGGGGAGCAGCGCGTCGGGGCGCTCCCGCTCGATCACCTTGGCCACCCACTCCGGGGTGACCGGCTCGATGTAGGTGCGATCGGCCAGCTCCGGGTCGGTCATGATCGTCGCCGGATTGGAGTTGACCAGGATGACCCGGTAGCCCTCCTCCTTGAGCGCCCGTACCGCCTGGGTGCCGGAGTAGTCGAACTCGGCTCCCTGCCCGATCACGATCGGGCCGGAGCCGAGGAGGAGAATGCTCGTGAGGTCAGTCCGCTTGGGCATCCACCAGTCCCCGCAACGTGGCATCGAGTGAGACGGCCGGCGACCACCCGGTCGCCTCCCGCAGCTTGCGCGTGTCCCCCACCAGGTAGGGGATGTCCCGGGCGCGGGTCAGCTCGCGCGACGGCACCGGTTCGGCCGCCACGCCGATCAGCCCGGCGAGCCGCGCGAAGAGCTCCCGGAGCGAGCAGCCCTCGCCCCGTGCGATGTTGTAGGCCTCGCCCGGGGCCCCGCGCTCGAGCAGGCCCACGTAGGCCCGCACCACGTCGCGCACGTCGAGCACATCGCGCACCGGGTCGAGGTTGCCGGTGGGGATCTCGCGCTGTCCGGAGCTCCGCGCCGCCCGCAGCCGGTGCACGAAGGCCGGCAGCACGAAGCGGGGGTCCTGTCCCGGCCCCGTGTGGGTGAAGGGGCGCGCCACGATGGTGGACAGCCCAGTCCGGCGCCAGACCTCCAGCGCGGCCACCTCCGCCCCGACCTTGCTGGCGGCGTAGGCCGAGATCGGCTGGAGCGGATCGCTCTCCCGTCGCGGGGCCGACCCGCCCGGGCCGTAGACCTCCCCGGAGGAGACCACCAGCAGCCGCGCGTCAGGCCCGCCGCTCTCCCGCCGGGCGGCCATGGCTTCGGCGAGCCGCGCGGTGCCCGCCGCGTTCACTACCCAGGCCGCGCCCGGATCCTCCCGCGCCTCACGGGTCGAGGCCACCGCGGCCAGGTGGACCACCGCCTCGGGATCGCACCCCAGGGCGGCGCGGACCGAGCGGTCGTCGCCCAGCTCCAGGGGAATGGGGGTGACCGCCGGGTGCGCGGGCAACGGCGGCCCGCCGGGCCGGCAGGCGGCGACCACCGTGTCCCCGCGGTCCAGCAGCCGCGGCACCAGGTGCCGGCCCACGAAGCCGTCGGCCCCGGTGACGAGCACCCTCACCCGATCGCGACCTCCCGCCGACCGGGACTCAGCCGCTCCAGATCCGCGTCCACCATCATCGCCACCAGCTCCCGGAAGCCGACCTGGGGGCTCCAGCCGAGCTCCCGTCGTGCCTTGGCGGGATCGGCGAGGAGCAGATCCACCTCGGCGGGCCGGTAGTACTTGGGGTCGCTCACCACGTACTCCTGCCAGTCGAGCCCCACGTGGGAGAAGGCCAGCTCCACCAGCTCGCGGACGCTGTGGGTCTCGCCGCTCCCCACCACGTAGTCCTGCGGCGCCGGCTGCTGGAGCATCCGCCACATCGCCTCGACGTAGTCGCCGGCGAAGCCCCAGTCGCGCCGCGCCTCGAGGTTCCCCAGCCGGAGCTCGCGGGCGAGCCCCAGCTTGATGCGGGCCACGCCGTCGGTGACCTTGCGGGTCACGAACTCGATGCCCCGCCGGGGCGACTCGTGATTGAAGAGAATGCCGCTCACCGCGTAGAGCCCGTAGGATTCGCGGTAGTTCACGGTGATCCAGTGCCCGTACACCTTGGCGACCCCATAGGGCGAGCGGGGATAGAACGGCGTGGTCTCCCGTTGCGGCGTCTCCGTGGCCTTGCCGAACATCTCCGACGAGCTGGCCTGATAGAAGCGGGCCGTCGGGTGCACCAGGCGGATCGCCTCGAGGATGCGGGTGACGCCGAGCGCCGTGAACTCGCCGGTGAGCACAGGCTGGCTCCACGAGGTGGGCACGTAGCTCTGGGCGGCCAGATTGTAGACTTCGTCCGGGCGGGTCTCCTGCAGCACCACCGTGAGGGAGTGCTGGTCCAGCAGGTCGGCCGCCACCACCTCGATCCGGTCGAGCAGGTGCTCGATGCGCTCGTAGCTGTGGTGGCTGGTGCGGCGCACCACCCCGACCACCTCGTACCCCTTGGCCAGCAGCAGCTCGGCGAGATAGGAGCCGTCCTGGCCGGTCACCCCGGTGATGAGTGCTTTAGGCATCGTGCCCCGCCCCGGACAGTTGTGTCATCGCCATCGGCCCGTTAGGTTTAGAGGTTTCCGGCGTTTCACTGTTCGTGACTACCGAGGGGTCAAGCTTATGGCGCGGGTATGCACCGTGTGCGGCAAGGGGCCGATCACCGGCAACAACGTCAGCCACGCCAACAACCGGACCAAGCGCCGGTGGTATCCGAACCTGCAGACCGTGCGCGTGCTCGTCGAGGGCGCGCCCAGGCGGGTGCGGGTCTGTACGCAGTGCCTGAAGAGTAACCGGGTGCAGAAGGCCCCCCGGACTCCGGCCGCCGTGTCCTGAACGGTCGCCGCGCCAGGCGTGAAAAAGGGGACCCGCTGGGGTCCCCTTTCTGTTCGTCCGGCGTCCGCGGGAGGACGGGGTCACTCGGACAGCAGCTCGATCCGGGCGATGTCCGCGCCGTCGCCGGGGCGATGCCCCAGCTTGAGGATGCGGGTGTAGCCCCCGGGCCGCGCGGCGAAGCGGGGCCCGATCTCGGTGAAGAGCTTGCCGAGGGTGTCGCGGTCCTTGATGCGGCGCTCGACCAGACGCCGGGCATGCAGGTCGCCGCGGCGCGCGAGCGTGATGAGCTTCTCGGCGAACGGCCGGAGCTCCTTGGCCTTGGCCTCGGTGGTGACTACCCGACCGTGCTCGAAGAGGCTCGACGCCATGTTGTTGAGCATGGCCCGCCGGTGACTCGAGGTGCGGGAAAGCTGGCGGCCCTTGGCGCGGTGGCGCATCAGAGCTCCCCGCCCGTGGACGGCTGGGCCATCGGCGGCACGCCCGGGCGGACGACCCGCAGCTCGCCGTCGCTCTCCTCGAAGCCCATGCCGAAGTTGAGCCCCTCGCGCTGGAGCAGCTCGGCGATCTCGCTCAGCGCCTTCTCGCCCACGTTCTTGACCTTGAGCAGGTCGTCCTCGCTGAACTCCACCAGGTCCTTGAGGGTCCGGATGTTCGAGTTCTTGAGCGAGTTGAGCGAGCGCACCGACAGACCGAAGTCGTCGATGGGCCGGGCGAGCCGCTGGCGCAGGTTGCCGCCGCCCGCGGCGGCCGGAGCGGCGTCGCCGTCGCGCATGGTGGGCACCTTGCCGAAGTCCACGAAGTACTGGAAGTGGACCTGGGCGAGCGCCGCCGCGTAGGCGATGGCGTCCTCGGGACTGATGGTGCCGTTGGTCTCGACCGAGACGGTGAGCCGGTCGTAGTCGGTGCGCTGGCCGACGCGGGTTTCCGCGACGGTGAAGTTGGCGCGCCGGACCGGGTTGTAGATCGCGTCGATACGGACCAGATCCACCGGCAACGAGCGGTCGGCCGGGTGCAGCTCGGCCTCGACGTAGCCCCGGCCCTTGTTCACGTACAGCTCCATGCTGACCTCGCGGTCGTCCTGGAGGGTGAACAGCAGGTGGTCGGGGTTCTTCACCGTGACGGCGCCGTGCTCCTGGATGTCGCGGGCGTACACCGGGCCCGCGCCCTCGCGCCGGATGTGGAGCACCGCGTCGTCCACGTCGGGAGCGAGCACCAGGGTCAGCGCCTTGAGCCGCTGGATGATCTGGTGCACGTCTTCGAGGACGCCCTGCACGGTCTGGTGCTCGTGGACCACGCCGTCGAGGCGGAAGCCCCACACGGCGCTCCCGCGGAGCGACGACAGCAGCAGGCGGCGGAGCGAGTTGCCCAGTGTGTAGCCGAAGCCCCGCTCCAGCGGCTGGAGGCGGAACTCGGCGGCGTTGGGATTGTCATCCCGCTTCGTCATCTCGACGAGGTGGGGACGGACGAGCCCGGTCAGGTCGATGGTCATGGTCACTTCGAGTAGAGCTCGACGATGAGCTGTTCTTGCGCGTTGATCGGGATGGCGTCGCGAGTGGGACGCTCGGTGAACCGGCCGGCGGCCTTGTCCTGGTCCACCGAGAGCCACGAGACCGGCTGTCCCCGGGTGGCGGCCTCCTGGGCCGACTTGACCGCCAGCAGCTCGCGGCTGGCCGGCGAGACCCGGACTTCCTGGCCCAGCGCCACCCGGTAGGCCGGGATGTCGACCCGGCGGCCGTTCACCTCGACGTGGCCGTGGGCAATGAGCTGCCGGGCCGCCTTGCGGCTCGACGCGAAGCCCATCCGGTAGACGATGTTGTCCAGCCGAGTCTCGAGGGCCACGAGCAGGTTGGTGCCCTTGACGCCCGGCTCACCGGTGACGGCGTCGAAGGTGTTGCGGAACTGGCGCTCGGTGAGCCCGTACATCCGCTTCACCTTCTGCTTCTCGCGGAGCTGCTTGGCGTATTCGGAGGTCTTGCGCTGGCGGCCGCCGCTCTGGCCGTGCTGGCCCGGGGCGTAGGCGCGACGCTCCACCGGGCACTTCTCGGTGAGGCACTTGGTGCCCTTGAGGAACAGCTTGGTGCCCTCGCGGCGGCACTGGCGGCAGCTCGGTCCGACGTAGCGTGACATGATCAGACCCGCCGCTTCTTCGGCGGACGGCAGCCGTTGTGGGGGATCGGAGTGACGTCGCGAATGCTGACCACCCGGAGCCCCACCGACGCCAGCGCCTGAATGGCGGACTCCCGCCCGCTGCCCGGACCCTGGACCCGCACGTGCACCCGCCGGAGCCCGAGGTTCATGGCCTCGCGCCCGCAGTTCTCGGCCGCCACGGTGGCCGCGAACGGCGTGGACTTCTTCGAGCCCTTGAACCCCGCCTTGCCCGCCGATCCCCACGCGAGCGCGTTGCCCCGCATGTCGGTGATCGTGATGAGCAGGTTGTTGAAGGTGGCCGAGATGTGGGCGATGCCCTCCGACTCGACGACCTTCTTGGATCGCTTGGCGCTCGGCGCCTTGGCTGGAGCAGGAGCGGTCATCTTACTTCTTCGTCACTTTCTTCTTGCCCGCGATGGCACGCCGCGGCCCCTTCTTGGTCCGCGCGTTGGTGTGGGTCCGCTGGCCCCGGACCGGCAGGCCCCGGCGGTGGCGAATCCCGCGATAGCTGCCGATGTCCATCAGCCGCTTGATGTTCATGGCGACCTCCGTGCGGAGGGCGCCTTCCACCTTGACCGAGCGCTCGATCATCTGGCGCAGCCGGGCGACCTCCGCGTCCGAGAGGTCCCGAACACGCGTGTCGGGACTCACCCCGGTTTCGCCGAGGATCCGACTGCTGGTGGGCCGGCCGATGCCATAGATGTAGGTGAGCGCGATCTCGACCCGCTTCTCGCGCGGGAGATCTACGCCTGCGATACGCGCCATGATCAGCCTTGCCGCTGCTTGTGCTTGGGATTGCGCTTGCAGATGATGCGAGTCACGCCCTGTCGCTTGACGACCTTGCAGTGCTCACAGATCGGCTTGACGCTGGAACGAACCTTCACGCTACCTCTCCGGGGCCGGTTATGGACTAGCTTCCCAATATACCGGTGCCTGGGAAGTCATGCAAGGAGGGGAGGATACATGCCTTCTGCTCAGCGCACCACCCGAAGCTCCACCAGCACCCAGCCCGACCGCGTCTCCCGGTAGCCCAGCAGCAGGCTCTGGGTCCGCACCTCCTGGGTGCCCGCGATGCGGTACTGTCGGAGCAGCTCCACGTAGCCGCGACCGGTCTCCACCTCGCGCGCGGCGCGCACGGTGGTCTCGACCTCCATCGCTTCGGCCAGGAAGGTCTCCAGCAGGGCCGCCGCCTGGGCCGGCCCGAGGGCCACCGAGGGATCGGTGCCCGGGAGCTGCATGAGGAGCCGCGGGCTGTCAGCCACGAGCCCGGCCGCGTCGTGGCTCAGCCAGGCGACCCGGGCACGTTCCGCCGCCGCCGCCAGGGCCGGCGTCTGTGCGCTCGCCCGGTGCGCGGCCAGGAGCAGCACGAGCCCGATCAGGAAGCGACGCACCGGGCCTCCTCCCGCAGCGCCTGGTAGGCCGCGGCGGGATCCGCCGCATGGAGGACCGGCCGGCCCACCACCAGGTGTGTCGCCCCGTCGGCAGCCGCCTCGGCGGCGGTGGCCACGCGCCGCTGGTCACCGGGTGCGTCGGTCCGGCTCCGGATTCCCGGCACCACGATGTACCGGTCGCCCACGACCGATCGGATTCTGGCGACCTCGGCCGGGGAGCAGACCACCCCGGCGAGCCCGGCCTCGACGGCGGCCCGGCTGTGCCGTTCCACTTCCGCCAGGAGATCGACGCCGGTCCGCCCCACGGCCTGGCCGTAGGAGGCGGGGTCGTGGGAGGTCAGGACGGTGACCCCCACGATCGCGAGGGTGTTGCCCGCCGCCTGTACCGCCGCCTCCATCATGGCCGCGCCCCCGAGCACGTGCACCGTGGCCATGGAGACCCCCAGATCCCGCGCGGCAGCCACCGCCCCCGCAACGGTGTGGGGGATGTCGTGCCACTTGAGGTCGAGAAAGACCCGGTGTCCCCGATCGATCAGCGTGCGCAGCAGGGCCGACCCCTCCCTGGTCATCAGGATGGGGCCGACCTTGACCCACTGCGCACCCGGCAGCCGATCCAGCAGGCGGAGCGCCTCGGTGCCCCCCGGCAGGTCCAGCGCGACCACGATCTCAGACATGTCTCGACTCCAGCTCTCCCACGATTCGCTCCGGCAGCCGGGGATCGGCCAGCGCCGCGGTGCCCACCGCGACCAGGCTGGCCCCCACCCGGAGATACTGTTCGGCGTCGTCCGCGCTGCGGACCCCGCCGACGCCCACCACCGGCATGCCGCCGGTGCGCTCGATCACGCGGGCCGCCGCCAGCACGCCCACCGGCAGCAGCGCGGGGCCGCTCATCCCGCCCTGCCCGTGACCCAGTCGCGCCGCCCCGGCCTCTGCAAGGAGGAGGCCGGGAAGTGTGTTGACGACGGTGACCCCGTCTGCGCCCGCATCCCGAGCCTCGAGCGCCATGCCGGCGATGTCCGGGAGCACCGGGCTCAGTTTGGCGAGGAGCGGCAGGCGCGTCCGAGCCCGGCAGGTGGACACGATCCGGCGCACGCAGCCGGCGTCCGCGCCGAACTCGATGCCGCCGGCGCTGGTGTTGGGGCAGGACAGGTTGAGCTCGAACCCCGCCACGCCCGGGACGTCAGCGAGACCGGCGACCACCTCTCCGTACTCCTCGACCGTGAAGCCGACCACGTTCACCAGCACCTGGGCGAGCCGGAGGTTCCGGGCGAGCCAGGGCAACTCCTCCTGCCGCACCCGTTCGAGCCCGGGATTGGCCAGGCCGACCGAGTTGAGCATCCCCCCTCGGAACTCGGCGACCCGGGGTGCCCGGTTGCCGCCCCGCGGCTCTCGCGACACGGCTTTTGTGACGATCCCGCCCAGCCGGTCGAGATCCATGACGCCGGCCAGTTCCCGGCCGAAGCCGGCGGTACCGGAGGCGAGGAGTATGGGGTTCTGGAAGCGGCGGCCGAAGACGGTGCGGGAGAGATCTCGACGCGCCCCGCTCACGGGTCCAGCTCGCTGGGCACCCGCGGGCGCCGGCCGCCCGGCCGGCGTCGTGTCTCCGGGAGGTCCGGATCATCGGCGCGCCGTACCCCCGGCGTGGGCCGACGGCGTGCCTGACCGGCCGCGAGCGACAGGGCGTACGAGCGGAGCGAGTCCTCCAGCTCGCGGTAGCCGACCGGCTCCTCGCCCCGGACGAAGGCGAGGTACGGACTGGCGGAGTACCGCTCCGTGAGGAGGCCTCGACTCTGCTCCCCCCAGGCGGAATCGAGCGACTGACCGGCCAGCAGGGCCTTGGGGGCGTAGGGGGAGTCGGGCCAGGTCTCCACCAGCTGGCGGAAGAGCGAGGCCGCGAGGGCCCGGGAGCCGAGCGTGTCTCGCGCGGTCTCGGCCGCAAGGAAGAGCCGGAGGTCGCCTTGCGGCGTGCCCGGCCCGCCGCTGTCGGCGGCCGCGCGCACCCGGGTCACGGTGGCGGCCAGGAGCAGCGCCTCGGCCCGCACGCCCGCACCGTCCTTGGCGATTCGGTTCAGCGTGTCGAGCAGGAGTCCGAGGTCCTGCGGGGTGATCGTGCGGGTCCCCTGCAGGCGCGCCAGCCGCATCTGGGCCTGCTCGCCGACGGCGGTACCGGCCCCGGCGATCGCCGTCTGTCGCAGCCGCTCGGCGGCCCGGGCGGAATCCACCGGCCCGAGGCGGTCGGCGTCCTCCAGCAGGCGCTTGGCGTGCAGCGCCGGCGGGGTCGAGGCACGGCCCCCGAGCCGGTCGACCAGTACCGAGGCGAGCGGGGGATTGCTCCGGCCCACGGCCACGAGCAATGAATCCCAGGTGCGCGCGCTGTCGTTCCGGGCGAGCATGCTGTCGGCCAGGGCCAGCGCCTGCTCGCTCCTGCCGGCGGCGGCCAGGGCCAGGAGGCGCTCGCCGGGCACTTTCGGGTCGTCGAGGCCCTCCAGGGCGGCGAGCGCCTCCTCCGGCCGCCCGGTGAGCCGCAGCGCCCGCGCGAAGTAGAGCTCGGCCTCGCGGCGCCGGTCCGCGTCGTCGCTCTGGGCCACCCGGCGAAAGGCGTGCTCCGCCAGCGCCGCGTCGCCCAGCTCCATCTGACAGCGGCCCAGCGCCAGCGACGCCTCCTCCGCCACCTCGCCCTCCAGCTCCAGCACGGAGGCGCGCGCGAGCGGCGTCACCGCCGCGGGACACTGCCCCAGCCGCGCGAGGGCGATCCCTTTGAAGACCAGCGCCTGGTCCACGTATTTGCTGCGCGGATGCCGGACCACCAGGGACTCGGCCCGGGTGATGACCTGACCCCAGAGGTTGTTGGCCTCGAAGGTGCGGCCCTCGCGCTCGGCCCGCCGCGCCGAGCCGGCGAGCCGCTTGGTGTTGTACATCCCGTTGTAGTAGACGCACCCGCCGAGCAGGAGGAGGACCAGGAGGGGGGCGAGCCGTCTCATCCGCCGGCCTCCGCGCCCGCCAGCCCCACCTTGCGCTCGTAGTCGCGGAGGTAGTCCACGACCGCGTCGGCGATGGCGGCGGCCATGGCGCGCTGGCTGCTGCGCTGGGTGAGGAAGCGACCATCCTGGGGATTGGTGCTGTAGCCCAGCTCGATGAGGATCGCGGGACGGCGGGCCGTGGTGAGCACCATGAAGCCGGCCTGCTTCACGCCGCGGCTCTCGCCGGTGTGCACCCCGCCCAGCCCGCGCTGCACCAGCTCCGCGAGGCGGGCCGATTCGCGAAGATGCTCGTTGAGCTGGAGGTCCTTCAGGATGAAGTCGAGTCCCCCGGGCGCGCCGATGGCATCCTGGCCCGACTCGAAGCGCACCGCCTCGTTCTCCATCCGGGCCACACGGGCCGCGTCCTCGGTCCGCGCTTCGGCCAGGAAGTAGGTCTCGAAGCCCCGCACCTCGGTGTAGCCCTTCCGCCGCGCGAGCGAGTTCACGTGGAGGCTCACGAAGAGATCGCAGGCCTCGGTGCAGACGGCGCCCCGGTCACCCAGGGCGATGAGGGTATCGGTGGTCCGCGTCATGCGCACCGCGATGCCCCGGCGCTTGAGCTCGTCACGCAGCAGCAATCCCACCTGGAGGGTGACGTCCTTTTCCTTCACCCCGCGAGGGAAGTAGACGCCCGGGTTGCCCGGGTCCACACCACCGTGGCCGGGATCGATGGTGACCACGTGGTCGGTTCGGAGCCCGTTGGGGAGACGTTCGGCCGACCGGCCCTTGCCCGTGGCGAGGGCCCGGCTCCCGAGATCGGTGAGCCGGCCGGCACGGGCGTCGTAGCGGTAGCGCTCGCCCAGGTAATAGGGGATGATCTCGGCGACGAACTGCAGCGGCAGGAAGAGCGTGTCCCGCGCGAGGATCGCCGGGGCGGCGAGCGTCTGCAGCTTGCTGCTGAAGAGATAGAGCGGCGCGCCCACCAGAAAGCGGAACGGCTGGCGGCTGACGGTGACCTCGGCCCACCCGTCGCTCAGGGTCAGCGACCCGCCCAGCGCGGCGACCAGCTGGGGGGCCGCCAGCACCGGCGCGCCGCGGGGATCCTGGCGCACGGGCACGCGCGTCTCGCCGGCGGCACCGGCAATCACCACCGCGCTGGGCGCGCCGGTGCCGAGGGTGACGACCAGGGCGAGCAGTCCGATCACCGGCGCCCCCGAATGGAGACCGCCCGCGCGGCCTCCCGCTCGGCGACCCGGCGCTTCAGGTCCTCCCGCTTGTCGTGCTGTTTCTTCCCTCGTGCCAGCGCGATGGCGACCTTGGCGCGGCCGCGCTTGAAGTAGAGCTCGAGCGGCACCAGGGTGAGGCCCTGCCGTTCGGTGGCACCGATGAGCCGCTCGATCTCGCGACGGTGCAGCAGCAGCTTCCGGGTGCGCACCGGATCGTGATTGTAGCGGTTGCCCTGCTCGTAGGGGGTGATGTTCATGCCGTCCAGGAACACCTCGCCGTTCCGGACCCGGGCATAGGCCTCCTTGATGGAGGCCTTCCCGTTCCGGAGCGACTTGACCTCGGTGCCGGTGAGGACGATCCCGGTCTCGAAGGTGTCCAGAATATGGTAGTCGTGGGTCGCCTTGGGATTGCGGGCGACCGACTGCTTGCGCTCGGAAGACGGGGTGGTTTCGCGGATCACGTCGGCATTCCCAAGCAAAGGATAGGCCAGCACTTCCGACGGGTCAACCGGCCGGTTGACCGCCCCTGTCGGGGCCGCTAACTTCCGCCCCTTCGCCGAAGTGGTGGAATTGGTAGACGCGCTGCGTTCAGGGCGCAGTGGGCGCAAGCCCGTGGGGGTTCGAGTCCCCCCTTCGGCACTACGGCAGCGGGACAGCGGGGCCGGTGGGCGGCGAGACAGAAGAGGACAGAACGACCCTCCGGTGAGGACACCGGAGGGTCGTCTTGCGTCTCCGCCCCCCTGCCCCGCCGCCCCGCTGTCCGCTGCCCTCAGTACCTCGGCATCGACGGCTCTACCCGCTGGGCCCAGGCGTCTATCCCGCCCGCGAGGCTGCGCACCCGGCCGAAGCCGGCGCCGCGAAGGATCTCGAGCGCCTTCATGGAGCGCGAGCCCTTGTGGCAGTAGGTGACGATCTCGGCGTGGCCGTCGAGCTCGGCGATCCGCTCCGGGAGCTGGCCCAGCGGGATCAACTGCGCCCCCTCGATGTGGGCGATCTCCCACTCGTGCGGCTCGCGGACGTCGATCAGGACCAGATCGTCGCCCTTTCCTTCCCGCTCCTCCTTGAGCTCCTCGACCAGCACCTCCGGCCCCTGGTAGGCCGGCGCCGCGCCGATGCCGCAGAAGGCCTCATAGTCGATCAGCTCGCGGATGCTGGGGTGCTCGCCGCAGATCGGGCAGTCAGGGTCCTTCCGGAGCCTGAGCTCGCGGAAGCGGAGCTTGAGCGCGTCGAACAGCACCAGCCGGCCCACCAGCGAATCGCCCGCGCCGATGATCCACTTGATCGTCTCCAGCGCCTGGATGCTCCCGATGATGCCCGGGAGCACGCCGAGCACACCGCCCTCGGCGCAGCTGGGGACCAGTCCGGGAGGCGGCGGCTCGGAGTAGAGGCAGCGGTAGCAGGGGCCGTCCTTGGCGTAGAACACCGAGGCCTGTCCCTCGAACCGGAAGATGCTGCCGTAGACGTTCGGCTTGCCCAGGAGAACGCAGGCGTCGTTCACGAGATAGCGGGTGGGAAAGTTGTCGGTCCCGTCCACCACGATGTCGTACTCGCGGATGATGTCGAGCGCGTTCTCGGAAGAGAGCCGGGTCTCGTAGGTCTCGACCTCGAGGTTGGGGTTGAGATCAGTGAGGCGCGCCTTGGCCGACTCCAGCTTGGGGCGGCCAAGCGTCGAGGTGCCGTGGACGATCTGGCGCTGGAGGTTGGTGAGATCCACCACGTCGAAGTCCACGATGCCGATGGTGCCCACGCCCGCCGCGGCGAGGTAGAGCGAGAGCGGCGACCCCAGGCCGCCGGCGCCGATGGTCAGCACCCGCGCGGCCTTGAGCTTCCGCTGCCCCTCGACGCCGACCTCCGGGAGCAGCAGGTGCCGGGAGTAACGCAGGGTCTCGGCGTGGGAGAGCTTCGGCAGCTCGGCCGCCACCGCGGGTCGCCCGCCGGCGATGCTCGGCACGATGGTCAGCACGTCGCCCTCGCGCACCGGGGTGGCGGTGGACTCCAGGTGGC